>NZ_DASUIR010000160.1:0-9710 GCF_036279715.1 Cellulomonas sp.
ATCTCCCGGATCGAGGCACCCATCTGCTCCGCCCCCGCCGCCACCGTCTGCACATTGCGCGACACCTGCTCCGCCGCAGCCGCCACCACCCCCGCCTGCACACTCGTCTCCTGCGAGCCCGCCGACACCTGCGAGCTCGACGCCGACAGCCCCTCCGACGCCGCAGCAACGGCCTCAGCCGTGCCGACGACCTGGGCGAGCGTCGAACGGACCGAGACCTGCGCCTTCTCGAGCGAGCGGGCCATCTGGCCGATCTCGTCCTGCGTCGCGACGTCCGCGGCCAGGGTGAAGTCGCCGTCGGCCATCGCCTCGAGCGAGTGCTGCACCGCCCCGACCCCGCGCCGGATCGACGACGAGATCCGGAACGCGAGCATCAGGACGAGCACGAGCGCGACCGCGAGGCTCGCGACGAGGATCACGACCGCACGGTCGGCCGCCGCCTGGGCGTCGCTGGCCGTCGAGTTGAAGTAGGCCGTGGTCGTGGTCTCGACCTTGTCGAGGTTCGCCACGTAGACGTCGATGAGCGGCTGGCTCGCCTTGGCCATCAGCTGCTCGTAGTACGCACCGTCGCCCGCGATGCCCGCAGGGACGAGCTGGGCGTTGCGGAAGCTGAGCCACTTGGCGTAGTTGGCCCGGAAGTCCTTCCAGTCCTGGGTCACGGCGACGCCGCCCATCGCAGACTCGTACGCCTGCGCCGCAGCCTCGAGCTCGGCGTCGTTGTCCTTCTGCTTCGCGACCCAGCTGTCCTTCGCCTCCGAGGTCTGCACGGCGGCGATCTGGGCCGCGATCATGCGCGCCTTGAGCTGGTCCTGGTGGACGGTGCCGCGGTTGTGGACGAGCTGCTCCTGGATCACCGACAGGCTTTCGGTCTGGGCCGCGAGCGAGCGGAGCTCCACGACCGCATACGCGCCCGACGCGACCGCGACGACAGCCAGCAGGAGGATGACCCCGATGATCTTCGTGCCGACCCTGAGGCGGCCGAGGACGGAACCCGTGCGACGCACTGTCGGGGAGCTGTCGGCGGGCTCCTGGCGCCCGGCCGTCGGCCGCGCGGGCCGGGCGGGCGACTCCGGCGCGCGCCCCAGGACGTCGGGCGCGGTGTCCGGCAGGGTCACAGTGGCAGCCATGGGCTTTCTCCCGGTTCGGTGCGGCGCTGCACTCCCGCCAGGGTCGGTGGCGGGGTGTTGCTGAGGAGGTGAGGTCAGGCCGCGACGGCCTGGTCGACGTCGAGGATGAGCAGCAGCGACGAGTCGAGCTTGTAGGCGCCCGTGATGAGCCGGCGCAGCCCGACGTCGAGCGTGTCGGGCGGCACCTCGAAGCGCTCGGGGCCGACCTCGACGACGTCGCCGATCTCGTCGACCAGGAGGCTCACAGGCTCCCCGTCGACCTGGACGACGACCATCATCGGCTCGGCGTCGACCTCGAGCGGCGCCACCCCGAGGCGCGGGCGGAGGTCGATCGTGAGGACGACCTGGCCGCGCAGGTTCACGAGGCCGGCGACGTCGACCGGCGCGAGCGGAACCCGCGTCCGGGTGTGCGCGCGGAGCGCCTCCTGGACGCGGGTCACGTCCACCCCGTACAGGGCACCGCCGAGCGTGAAGGTCACGTACTGGGTCATCGCACTGCTCCCACGAGGTCGTAGCGGCTGACGGCGCCGGCGGAGCCGGGCTCCGGATCGACCGCCGAGGCGTCGACCCGGACGTCGTAGAACGTCGGGTCCGCGGCGAGGACCGCTCCCCGCACGTCGAGCAGCTCGGTCACGTGCCCGTCGATGACGGTCGAGCCCAGCAGGCCCGCGTCCTCGATGTCGGAGTGCTGCGAGCGGTCGTCGTCGACGATGTCGAGGATCTCGGCGACGACGAAGGCCACGCTGCGCCCGGCCTCGAGGTAGACGACGAGCAGCAGCTCGTCGCTCGGGTCCGCCAGGGAGCCGTACCCGCCGAGCAGGCGGTCGAGCCGGATGAGCGGAAGGATCGTGCCGCGGTACTGCACGACCTCACGACCGCCCACGAGCTCGACCTCGGAGAGCCGGACGTGCTCGAGCCGCGCCACCGAGGCCAGCGGCATGGCGACCCTGCGGTCGCCGCCGATGCCGACGACGAGCACCTGCTCGAGCGCGACCGTCTTGACGACCTCGGCGGAGGCGCGAGCGCGGCGCAGGTCGACGTCGCTCGTGAGCGCGCGTCGCGAGATGGTCTGCACGTCGAGGATGAGCGCGACGCGACCGTCGCCGAGCACCGTGGCGCCTGCATAGACCCCGAGGGTCTTCAGCCGCGACGACAGCGGCTTGACGACGATCTCCTCGGTGTTGAGGACGCGGTCGACGAGCAGGCCGAAGCGCTGCTGGTCAGCCTGCACGACCGCGATGACCTGGTTGCCCGACCGCGGCGGAGCGCCCGCTGCACCGGCCGGCCCGTCGACCCGCAGCACCGCCGCGAGCGAGACCAGCGGGAGCAGCTCCCCGCGGAGCCGGTAGACCGGCGCGGCCTGCACGTACTCGATCGCCGAGTCGGTGCGCTGCGAGTCGAGCGCGACGAGCTCGAGCAGGTTGACCTGCGGCACCGCGTACAGGTCACCCGCGCACTCGACGGTCAGGGCGGGCATGATCGCGAGCGTCAACGGGATGCGCAGCCGCCAGGCCGTGCCCTCGCCGACGGCCGTCTCGACGTCGACGGTGCCCCCGATCGCCTCGATCTTGGTGCGCACCACGTCCATCCCGACACCGCGGCCGGACACGTTGGTGACCGTGTCGGCGAGCGAGAAGCCCGGCAGGAAGAGCAGCTGCACGATCTCCGAGGGGCCCATCGCTGCGAGCTCGTCCGCGGTGCGCAGCCCCCGCTGCAGGGCCTTGGCGGCGACCTTCTCGTCGTCGATCCCGCGGCCGTCGTCGGCCACCTCGACGACGACCTGACCGCCCTCGTGGAACGCGCGCAGCGTCAGCACGCCCTTGGCGGGCTTGCCGGCGGCGACCCGCTCGGCGGGCGGCTCGATGCCGTGGTCGACCGCGTTGCGCACGAGGTGCGTGAGCGGGTCCTTGACCGCCTCCAGCAGACCGCGGTCGAGCTCGGTGTCGCCGCCGATCATCTCGAGCGCGACCTCACGCTCGCACTGCGCCGAGAGGTCGCGCACGACGCGCGGCATCTTCGACCACACGTGGTCGATGGGCTGCATGCGGGTCTTCATGACCCCCTCCTGCAGCTCACCGGCGATCAGGTTGAGGCGCTGCGCGCTGCGCGAGAGCTCGACGTCGTCGGCCCCGGAGGCGAGCAGGCTGATCTGGTTGCGCGCGAGGACGAGCTCGCCGACCTGACGCATGAGCGCGTCGAGCAGCCCGACGTCGACGCGGATCGAGGAGTCGGCGCTCGTGCGGGGGGCCGCGGCCTCCTCGAGGGCGGCGGCGGGGGCCGGTGCTGCGGCAGGCGCGGCCGCCCGGGGGGACGGGACGACGGGCGCAGCGCTCGGCACCGTCGTGGCGGGGACCACCTTCGGGGCGACTGGTTCAGGCACGGGTTCGACCTCGGGCTCGTCGTCGAGCTCGGGCTCGGTGACGTCCTCGGGCTCGGCAGAGTCCTCGGGCGCCACCGGCGCGGGCGGGGTGGGTGGAGTGGATGGCTCGGGCGCCGCGACCGCGACGACGGGTGCCGGCGTCGGCTCGACCGAGGCCGACCGCTGGGCCGGGACCTCGGCGACGGGGGCCGGTGCGGCGGCGACCTCGCCGGGCACCTGCTCCTGGACCTGGACGATGGCCGCGATGACGTCGTCGACGACGACCGCACCCTCGGTGCCGTCGTGCTCGATCGCCGCGAGGATGTCGCGCACGGTGTCGACCAGGCGTAGCAGGACGTCGGTCGTCGACTGGTCCATCGAGCGACGCCCGTCGCGCAGGTCGACCAGCAGGCTCTCGCCCACGTGCGTCACCTGCTCGAGGCGCGAGAACGCGAGGAAGCCGCTCGTGCCCTTGATCGTGTGGATCGTCCTGAAGATGCTGCTCAGCAGCTCGCGCGACCCGGGGGTGCTCTCGAGCGCGACCAGATCCTGGTCGAGCTGGTCGAGGTTCTCGTGACTCTCGACCAAGAACTCGCGGACGATCTCGTCCATGTCCTCCACGCGTGCCTCCCAGGGCCCGCGCCGGCGGTCCCGGGGCGAGCACTCAGCCGATCGGCGGCTGGGTCTCCTGCGTGAGGGATTCGGGGGGCTGAGGAGTCGAGGGGATCAGGCTCCGCAGCTGGGCGACCGCGTCGTCGTCGACCGCGCTCGCTGCGACGTTGGCTGCCTGGACGGCCTCGAGGACCTCGGCGCGGTGCACGCGCACCTCGCGGGGGGCGTCGATCCCCAGGCGCACACCGTCGCCGCGCACCTCGATGACGGTGACGACGATGTCGTCGCCGATCATGAGGCGTTCGCCCACTCGACGGCTCAGGACCAGCATTCCCCGACCCTACCCGCCGATCCGGGCGACGACGTGACCCGGCGTCGGGACGCGCAGGTCAGTCCCAGCGGACGCCGGGCTGCATGTGCTGGCTGAGCGCTGCGGCCCAGGCGACACCCGTGGCCGGGATCCCGTCGAACCAGGCGACCGGGACGCCGAGGTCGAGCACCGTGCCCGGCTGCGTGGTCTCGAACAGGCCGCGGACCGCGAGCGCGTCGACCCGTCGCCGCTGCCCCACCTCCGTCAGCCAGCGTGCGCTGTCGCGCGGCTTGGTGCGCGCGTCGACGACGCCCCAGACCTGGTCCGGGTCGAGCGCCGCGAGGATCTCGGCCGCCACGCCCCGGTCTCGCGCGTCGGGGCCGACGGCGAGGGCCACGACCCGGATCTGGCCGCCATCGGGCAGGACCCGCCACCGCGCCGCCGCGGCCGTGTCGGTGAGGCGCCGGACCCGCCCGGTGGACGGCTCCCCCTCCCCCGCCACCACGAGCGACGTCGGGGCCAGGCGCAGGCGCTCCACCACCTGTGCGCCGACCGCCGCGGCATCCCGCCCAGCACCGACGACCACCACGACCGAACCCGGGGCCCGCGGCAGGTCGGGCGCCGTCGGCACGTTCGCGAGCAGCACCGACAACGGCGCCGGCGCGGCGACGCCGGCGAGCATCCGCTCCGGCACGCCGAGGTCGAGGAGCGCGGACCGGTTCGTGCCCGTCGGCGGTGCGACCTGCGCCTCAACCTGCTCGGGGACCATCGGCTCGAAGACCCGCACGAGCGCGGCCGGGACCTCGACGTCGGCGGTCAGTCCCTGGGCACCCGTCATGGCGCGGACCTGCTCCAGGACGGACGCGAACGCGTCGGCACCGGTCGAGACGAGCGGCGAACCGGCGCTGGAGCCGACGCCAGGCATCGGCCCGGCGCCACCGATCTGCGTGCGCGCCTCGGCCGCGTCGGCGGCCGCGAGCAGCGCGTCGATCCCCACGGGTCCGGCCAGGGCAGGGGCGGGGACGCGCATCGCCCGGGGCCGCGCGAAGGGTTCGTCGGGGACATCGACCGTCAGCTCGTAACGTTCCCGGGCGAAGAAGCCCACCAGCCCGCCCGAGCGGACGCGGTCGGCCCGGATGATGCGCGCCGTGGGACCGAACTCGGCCCGCACGTGGACCATGAGCTCGGCGAGGTCGCCGCCCTCAAGCAGCAATCGCGTGGACACCGGTCACCACCCCCATGGACTCGATCTGGACCCCGGCACCGGTGACCTCGCCGTACGACAGCACGGCCGTGCGTGGCAGCGCCATCGCGACGAGCCGGTGCAGCGCGGGACGCAGCGCCGGTGCGCACACGAGCACGACGGGCTGCCCGGACGCCTCGCCCCGGCTCACCGCGGCGCGCAGCTGGTCGAGGACCGCGTCGAGCCGGACCGGGTCGACGAGCAGCTGGGTGCCTGTCTCGGTGGGCCGCAGCTGCTCGACGAACGACTGCTCGAGCGTCGGGTCGAGCGTGACGACCCGCAACGTCCCGTCGTGCGCGTACTGCGCGGTCAGGGCGGGGCCGAGCGCCATGCGGGCGGCCTCGACGAGCCGCTCGGGCTCGGTGCTGACCTTGGCGCGCAGCGTCAGGGCCTCGTAGATCCTCGAGAGGTCCCGGATCGCGACCTCCTCGGCGAGCAGGCCCTGCAGCACGCGCTGGACCTCGCCGAGCGTGAGGAGCCCCGGGATCAGCTCGTCGACGACCGACGGGTTGACCTGCTTGACCCCCTCGGTCAGGACCCGCACGTCCTCGCGGCCCAGGAGCCGGGGCGCGTTCTGCGCGATGATCGAGCCGAGGTGCGTGATGAGCACCGAGACCCGGTCGACGACCGTCGCGCCCGCGAGCTCCGCGGCGTGCCGCATCTCGGCGGGCACCCACTTGCCCGGCAGCCCGAAGACCGGCTCGACGACGGCGTGGCCGGGCAGGTTCCCCAGGTCGTCGCCGAGCGCGAGCAGCCGGCCTGCCGGGGCCTCGCCGCGACCGACCTCGACGCCGGCGATCCGCACGACGTAGGTGGACCGGGGCAGGTCGACCGAGTCACGGGTCCGCACGGGCGGCACGACGATCCCCAGGTCCATCGCGACCTTGCGGCGCAGCGCGCGCACGCGGACGAGCAGGTCCTGCTCGGGTCCCGAGCCCACGAGGTCGACCAGGTCGGGCGAGAGCAGGATCTCGAGCGTGTGCACGCGCATCTGCTCGATGAGCTGCTCGGGGCTGTCCGGGGACGGCGCCGCGGTCTCCGCGACGTTCCTCGACTCCACCTCGAGCGCGTCGCGCGCGTCGGACGACTTGATGCGCTGCGCGACGATCAGCAGCCCGCCGCCGACCAGGATGAACGGCACCTTCGGCATGCCCGGCAGGAGCGCGAGCGCGATCGCTCCGATGCCCGCGATGATCAGGGCCGACCGGCTCTGCAGGAGCTGCTTGGCCGCCGCGGTGCCCATGTCGCCCTCGGCCGACGCGCGCGTGACGACGATGCCGGTCGACACCGACAGCAGCAGGGCCGGGATCTGGGTGACGAGACCGTCGCCGATGGTCAGGAGACTGAAGCGCTGGAGGGCGTCCCCGGCGCTCATGCCCATCTGCACCATCCCGATGACGAACCCGCCGATGAGGTTGATGACCGTGATGATGATCCCGGCGACCGCGTCGCCCTTGACGAACTTCGACCCACCGTCCATCGCGCCGTAGAAGTCGGCCTCGGCGGCGACGTCCGCGCGGCGCTGCCGGGCCTGGTCGTCGTCGATGAGGCCCGAGTTGAGGTCGGCGTCGATGGCCATCTGCTTGCCGGGCATCGCGTCGAGGGTGAACCGGGCACCGACCTCGGCGACGCGGCCCGCGCCGTTCGTGATCACGACGAACTGGATGACCACCAGGATCATGAAGATCACGAGCCCGATGACGAGCGAGCCGCCGACGACGAAGTGCCCGAACGCGTCGATGACCTGGCCTGCGTACCCGTCGCGCAGCACGAGCCGCGTGCTCGCCACGTTGAGACCGAGCCGGAAGAGCGTGAAGACGAGGATCAGCGACGGGAACACCGAGAAGTCGAGCGGGCGTCGCACGTACATGCTCGTGAGCAGGATGACCAGCGACATCGTGATGTTGAGCGCGATGAGCACGTCGAGCAGCGCTGCGGGCAGCGGCACGACGAGCAGCAGGACGATCCCCACGACTCCGACGGGCACAGCGAACTGCGCGACTGACCGGTTCTTCACGACTGGGCCTTCCTGGTGCGGACAGGGGGTCTGCGGCGGCGGACGTCGGGGTCGCCGGCCTCCGGGGGGAGCTCGGTCGGACCGGTCGGCAGGCGGTGCTGGCCGAGCGCCGAGCCGCGGCGGCGCAGGGCCATGACGAACGCCAGGATCCGGGCGACCGCGGTGTAGAGGTACTGCGGGACCTCGTCGCCCAGCTCGCACGCGCTGTTCAGCGCCCGGGCGAGCGGCACGTCCTCGACCATCGGGACGTGCTTCTCGGCGGCCTCGAGCCGGATCCGGGTCGCGACCGCGCCCGACCCCTTCGCGACGACCCGCGGCGCGCCCGTGCCCGGCTCGTAGCGCAGCGCGACGGCGACGTGGGTCGGGTTGACGAGGACGACGTCGGCGGTCGCGACGGCGGCCATCATGCGGTTGCGGCTCATCGCCATCTGCTTGGACCGGATCGCGCCCTTGAGCATCGGGTCTCCCTCAGAGCGCTTGTTCTCGTCCTTGACCTCGCGCAGGGTCATCCGGGTCTTCTTGCGGTTGCGCCGCAGCACGACGACGACGTCGAGGATCCCGAGCCCGATGCCCGCGGCGATGCCCGTGCGCATCAACGATGTCGTCCCCCCGGCAGCGGCACCGAGCAGCTGTGCCAACGACAGCCGGCCCGTGCTCGCGAGCAGCGGCACGAGCGCCTGCACGCCCGAGTAGAGGACCAGGCCGACGACGGCGGACTTGATCACCGTCTTGGCGCCCTGCCACCACGTCTGCCCGGTGAACAGCTGCTTGATGCCCGGGAAGATCGCGAGCTGCTTGCCGTGGAACGTGATCTTGCGCGGGTACACGCCGCCCTGGGCCGCGGCCACGACGATCGTCACGATCACGACGAGCGCGAACATCGGGGTGAGCGTGCCGAGCAGCGAGCCCAGGCCGTCGTCGAGCGCACCCACCGCGACCTCGGCGCTCGGCTCGACCGCGATGTCGCGGATCGCCATGAGCTGGTGGGTCGCGGCGGTCTGTGCGGCCGCGAGGACCGCCGGGATGGCGATCGCCGCCGCGGCGAGGCCGACCCAGGCCGACAGGTCCTGCGAGCGCTGGAGCTGACCCTTGCCGCGGACGTCCTTCATCCGCTGCGGAGTGGCCTTCTCGGTGCGGTCCTGACCGTCGCTGCTCATCCCGTCACCCCCATGACGGTGCGGACGGCCTTGGTGACGAGGCCGTCGACGACGTGCGGCATGGCGAGGTAGACGACCGCCGCGAAGCTCAGGGTCATCCAGATCTTCAGCGGGAAGCCGAGCGCGAACGCGTTGAGCGCCGGGGCCACGCGGGTCAGGAGCCCGAGGCCGACGTCGGTCAGGAAGAGCACGATCACGAGCGGCCCGGCGATCTGGAGGGCCGCGACGAACATCTGGGACACCCCGGCCGTCGCCGCGTGCGCCAGGACGCTCAGGTCGAGCGACGCCCCGAGCGGCAGCGCGTCGAACGTGCGGATCAGCCCGGCGATGACGAGCTGGTAGCCGTTCGTCGCGAACAGCAGCACGACCGCGGTCAGCTGGTACAGCCGCTGGAACTGCGCGCCGCTCGTCATGTTCATCGGGTCGAACGCGGCCGCCATCTGGAACCCGCCGAACAGGTCGATGAACGTGCCCGCCGACTGCACGGCGGCGAACACGAGCGCCACGAGGAACCCGAGCCCGGCGCCGACGACGACCTGGACCACGAGCGCGCCGAGGTACGCGCCCGGTCCCGTCGTCGCGACCGCGCGCGAGGGGTCCCCCGCGAGCAGTCGCGGCGTGACCGCGAGCGCGAGACCGATCGACAGCATCGCGAGCACCCGGCGGGGCACCGCGCGGTGCGAGAACGGCGGCGCGATGACGAGGAACGCGACGATCCGCACCCCGGCGAGCATCGCGGTCTCCACCGAGCCCAGCGGCAGGGTCATCGCCAACGGCTGCACGGCGCTCAGCCGCCCAGGAGCGACGGGATGCGGGCGAAGAGCTCGTGCGTGAACGACACGAGCTCCGAGATCATCCAGTGCCCCGACACGAGCAGCGCGACCG
>NZ_DASUIR010000161.1:0-7200 GCF_036279715.1 Cellulomonas sp.
CCCTTGCGGGCCTCGCGGATCGCCTCGGGGTTGACCTCGGAGACGACGAGCGGCACGTCGGGGTCCATGCGCCACGCCGAGGAGTTGTCGATGACGATCGCGCCCGCCGCGGCGAACCGGGGCGCCTGGACCTTCGAGGTCGAGCCGCCCGCGGAGAACAGCGCGACGTCGAGGCCGGTCGGGTCGGCCGTCTCGGCGTCCTCGACGACGATCTCCGTGCCCTTCCACGGGAGCGTGCGGCCCGCGGAGCGCGCGGACGCGAAGTAGCGGATCTCGGCGACCGGGAAGTCGCGCTCCTCCAGGAGGCGGCGCATGACCGCGCCGACCTGCCCGGTCGCGCCGACGACCCCGACCCGCAGGCCCTTGACCTCAGCCATGACTACCGTCCCGTCCCGCCGTAGACCACGGCCTGATCCTCGGAGCTGTCGAGATCGAACGCGGTGTGGACCGCGCGGACGGCGTCGTCCAGGTTCTCGGCGCGTGTCACGACCGAGATGCGGATGTCCGACGTCGTGATCATCTCGATGTTGATGCCGGCACCGGCGAGCGCCTTGAACAGCTGCGCCGAGACGCCCGGGTGCGACTTCATGCCCGCACCGATGAGCGAGAGCTTGCCGATCGCGTCGTCGTACTGCAGGGACGCGAAGCCGATCTCCGCCTGACGCTCGGTGAGGGCCGTCAGCGCACCGGCGCCGTCGTCCTGCGGCAGGGTGAACGAGATGTCGGTCAGCCCGGTCTTCGCGACCGACACGTTCTGCACGATCATGTCGATGCTCACGCCGGAGCCCGCGACGACCTCGAAGATCCGCGCGGCCTTGCCGGGCACGTCGGGCACGCCGACGACCGTGATCTTGGCCTCGCTGCGGTCGTGGGCGACGCCCGCGATGATCGCTTCTTCCATGTGACCTTCCCCTTCCGGTCCCGGCCTGGGGACGTCCGTCACCAGTGTCCCCGTGTGCCCCGAGAAAGACGACCTCACGTGCACCGGCACGGCGTAGCGGCGCGCGTACTCGACGCAGCGCAGGACGAGCACCTTGGCGCCCGACGCGGCCATCTCGAGCATCTCGTCGTAGCTGATGCGGTCGATCTTGCGCGCCGACGGCACGATGCGCGGGTCCGCGGTGAAGACGCCGTCGACGTCGGTGTAGATCTCGCAGACGTCGGCGTGCAGGGCGGCCGCGAGCGCGACGGCCGTGGTGTCGGAGCCGCCGCGACCGAGCGTCGTCACGTCGTTCGTGTGCTGCGTGACGCCCTGGAAGCCCGCGACGATCGCCACGGCGCCCGAGTCGATCGCGGCGCGGATGCGGCTCGGGGTCACGTCGATGATGCGGGCCTTGCCGTGCACCTCGTCGGTGATGACCCCGGCCTGCTGGCCCGTGAACGACTGCGCGTCGACGCCGAGGTTCGCGATCGCCATCGCGAGCAGCGACATCGAGATGCGCTCACCGGCCGTCAGGAGGATGTCCATCTCCCGGGATGGCGGGATCGGCGTGATCTGGTGCGCGAGGTCGATGAGCTCGTCGGTCGTGTCGCCCATCGCGGAGACGACCACGACCACGTCGTTGCCCGCGCGCTTCGTCTCGGCGATCCGCTTCGCGACGCGCTTGACGCTGGTCGCGTCCGCGACGGAGGAACCGCCGTACTTCTGCACGATGAGGGCCACGAGGGTGCGCTCCGGGGGAAGGTGCTGGGGGGAAGAACTCGGGGGGACGAGCAGAGGTGTGAGCCGCGGAGGATCCCCGCAGCCGCCGCGATTCTAGAACCGCCCACGGTGTGGACGGCGGGCGTTCCGCATCCCGGACGATCAGGGGCCGACCCGCGCACCTGCCGCCGTCGGGACGCACACAGACTCTGCACAGCGTTCCGGCCCGCGCGACCTACGAGCCGCCCTATGTTGTCGGGATGACAGAAGGTGCAGGTCAGACGGACAGCGCTGGTCAGGACGTGCTCATCGACGCGCACGACGGCATCGCCGTCCGCGGGCTGCACCGGTCGTTCGGCGCGGTGCACGCGCTCGCCGGGGTGGACCTCGATGCCCGGCCGGGGCGCGTCACGGCGCTGATCGGACCGAACGGCTCCGGCAAGACGACCCTGCTGCTCGTGCTCGCAGGGCTGCTCGTCCCCCACGCCGGGCACGTGCGGGTCGGCGGGTTCGACCCCGTGACGGACGGCGCCCGGGCCCGGGCCCGCACCGGCTGGATGCCCGACACCTTCGGCACGTGGGACTCGCTGACCGCGCGCGAGGTCCTCCTGACGTTCGCCGCGGCCTACCGGCTCCCACGCGCGGGCGCTGAGGCCCGCGTCGCCGAGCTGCTCGAGACCGTGCACCTCAGCGAGTTCGCCGACCGACCCGCGAGCGTCCTGTCGCGCGGGCAGAAGCAGCGGCTCGGGCTCGCGCGCGCGCTCGTGCACTCCCCCGACGTCCTGCTGCTCGACGAGCCGGCGAGCGGTCTGGACCCCCGCAGCCGCGTCGACCTGCGCGTGCTGCTGCGGTCACTGGCCGCGCACGGCACGACGGTGCTCGTCTCGAGCCATGTCCTGTCCGAGCTCGACGAGCTCGTGGACGACGCCGTGTTCCTCTCGGCTGGACGGACCGTCACGGCCGGCACGCTCGTCGCCGCCGAGTCCGCGCGTCGGTCGTGGCGGGTCCGGGCGCTGTCGCTCGCAGCCCTGACCTCGTGGCTCACGTCGGTCGGCGCGGTGTGGCACCCCGACGCGGACGACACCCCCGCCGTGACCGGCTTCGGGCCACCCCGACCGGCACCCGACCGGCCCGGCGGGGTCCTCGTCGACATCGTCGACGAGGAAGGTGCCGCACGGCTCGTGCGGGACGCGGTGACCGCAGGCGTCGCCCTCACGTCGATCGCCCCCGCGGGCGGCGCGCTGGAGCAGGCCTACCTGGCCCTGGACGAGGAGCGACGATGAGCACCGTGATCGACGAGGACGCCGTCCCGACCGGCACGTCCGGGTCGCCGACGCCGGCCACGCTGCCTCGGACGTGGACGCTCACGTGGCACGGGATCCGGACGGTCGCGGAGCTCGAGCTGCGTCAGCGCATCCGGTCCACGCGGTGGATCGTGGCGCTCGTGGTGTGGTTCGTCGTCGTCGGCGCGATCACCGGGCTCGTGTGGCTCAGCACCAGGAACGCCATGGCGCCGGCTGACGGCCTCGACCCGAACGTGCGCAGCTACCAGGGGCCGATGATGTTCGGCCTCGTCGTGTTCTTCGTCCTGTTCCTCGGACTGCTCGTCGCGCCGACCCTCAGCGCGACCTCCATCAACGGCGACCGCTCCGCCGGCACCCTGGCGATCCTGCAGGTCACGCTGCTCTCACCCTTCGAGATCGTCCTCGGCAAGCTCCTCGCCTCGTGGGCCGCCGCGCTCGCCTTCCTCGTGGTGAGCGTGCCGTTCATCGGGATCGCGCTCGGCGCGGGCGGCACCCCGGTCCTCGCGATGTTCGTGTGCCTCGCGGTCCTCGCGCTGCTGCTCGCGGCCGTCTGCGCGATCGGCCTGGGGTTCTCGGCGCTCACCGCGCGCACCTCGGGGTCGGCCGTCCTGACCTACATCGCGGTCGCCTCGCTCTCGGCCCTCAGCCCCATCGTCTTCGGGCTCACCTACCTCACGACCACGCACGACGAGACGGTGCGGGTCTGGACGGTGCCCGCGTCCGGATGGAACGGGAACGCGGACACCGCGCCCGCCTGCGTCTGGGACGAGCAGGTCCAGTCCGTGAGCCACACCGAGCGCACCTGGTGGCTGCTCGCCATCAACCCGTTCGTCATCGTCGCCGACGCCGCGCCACAACCGAGCTCCGAGACGTACCGCATGATCAGTGGGGACCCGCTCGGATCCATCCGCAACGGTGTCCGCTCGCTCCGGGCCGGACCGGCGCACGAGGTCGACCAGTGCTGGTCGCAGCAGTCCCTGAGCAGCGACTACGTCTCTCCCGTGACGAAGCCGGACGTCGACACGAGCGCCGTGTGGCCGTGGGGGCTCGGGGCCAACCTGTTGCTCGGCGCGGCGGGCGTGTGGCTCGCCGTCCGACGGCTGCGGATCCCGCAGCGCACGCTCGCACGCGGCACGCGCGTCGCCTGACCCAGGAGCAGGTCAGATCTGGAGGGCGTCGTACTCCGCCTCGGCGGCGACGTCGTCGTCCACGTCGAGGCGCAGGTGGGCCAGCACGGTCTGCAGGACGCGCAGCGCGCTCGACGCCCGCTCGCCCCAGTGGGACAGGTAGGAGAACTGCCACCACCACAGCGCCTCGAGCTCGTGGCCGGACTCGTAGTGACGCAGGCCCTGGACGAGGGCGCCCGCGACCGTCACGAGGTCACCCGACACGGTCGACGCGGTCACCTCGGAGCCCAGGAGCGGATCGACGACCTCGGCGTAGTCATCGATGCCCTCGAGGGCGTTGGCCAGTGCCACGCGCAGCGGGTCGACGTCGGCATCCGGCCCGATGTCCGGCTCGTAGCGCTCGGGCGGGACGACGTCGACGATCGCGCCGAGCCGCGAGCCCGCCGCGAGCAGGTCCGAGACCGCGAGCAGCAGCAGGGGGATGGCGGCCTCGGGGTTGGTGCCCGAGCCGACCTCGGTGACTGTCGTGAGGAAGCTGCGGGCCTCGTCCGCGAGGGCGTGCGCGACACCCATCATGTCGTCGGTCTCGGTGTCGGGAGCGTCAGGGGACACGTCCGCTGCGCTGCTCGCCGGTGTGACGTCTGCCATGGTCGTTGCTCCCTACGCGCTGATCCGTCGTCGGCCCTCGAACGCCCGTCCGAGCGTGACCTCGTCGGCATACTCCAGGTCCCCGCCGACCGGCAGCCCCGACGCGAGCCGGCTGACGGTGAGTCCCATGGGGACCAGCATGCGCGCCAGGTAGGTGGCTGTCGCCTCCCCCTCGACGTTCGGGTCCATCGCGAGGATGACCTCGGTGACCGCTCCGTCGGCGAGGCGCGTCAGCAGGTCGCGGATGCGCAGGTCGTCGGGGCCGACGCCCGCGATCGGGTTGATCGCGCCACCGAGCACGTGGTACCGGCCGCGGAACTCCCGGGTGCGCTCGATCGCGACGACGTCCTTGGGCTCCTCGACGACGCAGATCGTCGCGAGCGACCGGCGCGGGTCGCGGCAGATGCGGCACAGCTCCTCTTGCGCGACGTTGCCGCACAGGGAGCAGAACCGCACGCGGGCCTTGACCTCGGTGAGCGCGTCGACGAGCCGGCGTACGTCCGCCTGGTCCGCCGAGAGCACGTGGAAGGCGATGCGCTGGGCGCTCTTGGGACCGATCCCGGGCAACCGCCCGAGCTCGTCGATCAGATCCTGAACCGCACCCTCGTACACGCGCTCACCCTACGTCCTCCACCCGACGACGACTCGGACCGACCGGCCGTCCGACTACCTCGTGGGGTCGTCGAGCTGCTCGTCGATCACCGTGCCGCCGAGGAGCTGGGCGACCAGCGGGGCACCCGTCAGGGACGTCGACATCAGGTCCGGGTCGTCGGGCGACGGGTCGTCCTCGACCTGGGCCTGATGAGCGCTCTCGCGGCCCGCCGCGTACGCCCGCTCGGCCGCCTCGCGGGCACTGACCGCATGCTCGACGACCGGGTGGTCGAGACCCTCCGGCACCGGGTAGTGCGCTGGCTCGCCGGGGTCGTCGTCGTACGGCTCGGGCGCGCCGGGGTCCTCGTCCGGGGTCGCGGACAGGGTGGTGTGCGCGGCGGCAGCGGCACGCGCGCCAGCGGCTCCGCCGACGGCGGCGTGACCCGAGGCGTCGTGGCCGGCGACTGCGCTGTGGTTCGGTGAGGCGCCGTTCGGTGAGGCGCCGTTCGGTGCGGCGTGGCTCGGGGTCGCGTCGCTCGCAGACCAGGGGTTCGCGGCCGAGCTGTTCGGGGCCACGCCGGGAGCCGTCGGGGCGGCGGTCGACGCCGTGGCGGTAGCACCCGTGCTGTCCCACGAGGCGGCTGCCTGGGCCGGCGTCATCGACCCGGCGCTGCCCGGACGGCCGTTGCGCACCGTCGTGTCACCGGTCCCACGACCGCGGCCGCGCGGGCTGCTCGAGCTGTGGGCAGGGTCGGCGTCGTGGTCGCCGGAGCCCTCGGCGGACGCCGGCGCTCCCCCGCCCGGCTCCGCGAGGACCGCCTCGACCCGCACGTCGAAGCCGAGCGTCTCGCGGACGGCCTGCTTCACGACGTCCGCGTGCGTGCCCCCCCGGAACGCCGTCGCGAGGCCCGGCGCGGTGAACGACAGGCGCAGGGTCGTCGCGTCGAGGTCGGCGACCAGCGCGTTCTGGCTGACCAGCACCCAGGTGGCCTTCTTCAGCCGCCCCAGGGTCTCGAGCACCTCGGGCCAGCGCCGGCGCAGCATCTCGGTGTCGGGACCGTTGGCCGCCGCAGGCGCCGGAGCGGGCGCGGGCTGCGCGGTGCGAGTCGGCGGCGCGACGGGGGTGGGCGGCTGCATGGCCGCTCCGGCTGCCGCGGATGTCGTCGTCCCGGGTGCGGCACCGGAGGGCGACTGCGCCGAGCGAACGGGAGCCGGCGCCGGGGCGGGCGCGGGCACGTCGGGTCGGCTCACGACTGGCCGAGCCGGGGCGGACGTCGCCACTGCCGGTGCAGGCTCAACAGGTGCGGGTGCAACGGGTGCAGCTGCAAGCGGTGCGGATGCGACGGGTGCTGACTCGACCGGTGCAGGAACAGGTGCAGTCGCGGCAGGTGCCGACGCGGCAGGTGCAGTCGCGGCTGGTGCCGACGCGACCGGCGCGGGTGCAACGGAGGCGGGAACGACAGGGGCCGCGACGACCGGCACCGACGGGACCGCAGTCGGCAGGAGCGGAGCAGGCGCGAGGGTCGCGGTCGACACGATCCCGCCACGCTCCAACCGGTCGAGCCGCGCACCGAACCCGGAGACGGAGTCGTCGGCGCCGGGCAGCAGCAGGCGGGCCATGAGCAGCTCGAGGTGCAGCCGGGGTGAGGTCGCGCCGGTCATCTCGGAGAGGGCGGCGTTCACCAGGTCGGCAGAGCGCGACAGCTCGGAGGCTCCCAGGTGCACCGCCTGGGTGCGCATGTGAGCGAGCTGGTCGGCCGGCACGTCGCGCAGCGCGGCGCTCGCCGCGTCGCCGGACGCGGCGATGACGATCAGGTCCCGGAGGCGCTCGAGGAGGTCCTCGACGAACCGCCGCGGCTCGTGACCGGTCGAGATGACGCGCTCGACG
>NZ_DASUIR010000162.1:0-39330 GCF_036279715.1 Cellulomonas sp.
GTGCGGCTGCGCGGCGTACAGGTCACGGAGGGCCTCGATCGTGAAGGCCAGGTAGCGGTGGTGCTCGTCGGGGGTGAGGGTTCCCGAGCCGGCGAGGTCGTCGTCGAACTGGGCGCCGTCGACCACATGACGTCGGGCGACGATCACGTCGTGCGCCCCGGCGAAGAGGTCGACACCATGCTCGAGCCAGGTGTCCTCGGCCGTCCGGGCCCACTCGTCGTCGGGCATCCCGGCCGCGGCCAGGCGTCCGCGCACGATCGCCAGCACGTGGGCGCGTCCCTGCGACGTCGCAGTGTAGGAGCGGAACCGGTCCAGCACCGGGGCCGGCACGACGTAGCCGTGGTTGGCGCGCCAGTAGTCGAGCGGCAGGATCTCGAACAGGTTCGGGATCCGTCGCAGCTCGGCCACGGTGTCGCCGAGGTGCCCGGCCGGGAGGTGGCGCAGCACCGACGGTGTGCCGTCGGGAGCCAGGACGAGGCGGGACTTCTCCGGCGGGGTCTCGAGGTGGCGTTCCGCACAGAAGGCGCAGAGCCGCTCGGTGTCGCTGGCGTCGACGCGGCGGCGGCTCGCGGGCGGCCCGCTCAAGGGTCGGTGCGCGCGGCCGGGGACGGTCCACACGACGGTTCCGGAGAGTGGTGAGACCTGCTTGACGGTGCCGTCGGGCAGCCGGACGAGGGGATCGGGCACACGAGCACCCTAGATCCGGCCGGACCTCTACGGCTCCCTCACTTGCAGACTTCTGCAAGTGATCACTCTGTGGCATGATCGACTGCGCGCGCCGTCGACGAGAGAGGGCCCACGATGACCACTCCGGTCCATCAGCTGAAGGCCGAGCTCTTCAAGACGCTGGGGCACCCCCTGCGGATCCGCATCCTCGAGAAGCTCTGCCTCCGCGAGCACTCGGTCGGCGAGCTGCTGGCCGAGCTCGACGTCGAGGCGTCCAACCTGTCGCAACAGCTGGGTGTCCTGCGCGCGTCGGGGCTCGTGGCGACACGCCGGGACGGGTCCGCCGTCCTCTACGCCGTGACGGACCCCGAGATCGCCGAGCTGCTCGCCGTGGCGCGTCGCATCCGGACCAAGCTGCTGTCCGACCAGCTCGAGCTGCTCAGCGACGAGCGCACCGAGACCCCCAGCCAGCCGACAGGCGCGTCCTCCCGATGAGCGTCCTGCGCAAGATCCTCCGCACCGGTCGGGTCGCCGAGCCTGAGCTGCCGGCTCCCGCGGGCGAGGGCGCTGCCGGCGGCGCGCCCGGTCCGCTCGCAGGGTCGGTGCAGCTGCGTCACATCGACGCGGGCTCGTGCAACGGCTGCGAGCTGGAGATCGGCTCGGCGTTCGGTCCGGTGTACGACGCGGAGCGGTACGGCCTGCGGCTCGTCGCCTCCCCGCGGCACGCCGACGCGCTCCTCGTGACCGGCCCCGTCACGCGCAACATGGCCGACCCGCTGCGCGCGGTGTTCGAGGCGACACCCAACCCCAAGCGGGTCGTCGCGGTGGGCGACTGCGCTCTCAGCTGTGGAGTCTTCGCGGGCGGCCACGGGGTCGAGGGCGCCGTCGGCGACATCGTGCCGGTCGACGTCGAGGTGCCCGGCTGCCCGCCGACGCCCGAGGCGCTCATCGCGGCACTGCGTGGGCTGACCGGCAGATGAACCCCATCAGCGTCGGGCTCGCCGTCGTCGCCGCCGCAGCGCTCGTGGGCGCCGTGGCCGGTGCGCTGGCGTCCGCCCGTAGCCGACCGCTCGTCGTCGGCACGGCCACCGCCGTCGTCGGCGCCGGTGGGGTTGTCGCGGGGGTCGCCGCGCTCGGCGGTCAGGCGTGGTCGCTCACGGTGGCGCACCTGCTCCCGCTGGCGCAGACGACCTTCGCCGTCGACGCCCTCGCGGGAGCGTTCCTCCTGCTCATCGGAGCCGTGGCGATCGCGGCGGGCATCTACAGCGTCGGCTACACGAGCCCTGGCGGAGCGCACGCGACCGACGACGACGCCGCGCCGGACCACGACTCGGCCGGCGCGCACGACGCTGTCGAAGCGCACGACGAGGCCCCAGAACCCGCCACCGCCACCGCAGCCGCGTCCAGGACGGCCCAGGCGGTGCTCCCGCTGTTCGCCGCAGCCATGCTGCTCGTCCCGGCCGCGGCCAGCGTGAGCACGCTGCTGGTCCTGTGGGAGCTCATGGCGCTCACGTCGTTGGTCCTCGTCCTCGCCGAGCACCGGCTGCGCAGGTCGGTCCGTGACGCCGGTCTCTGGTACGCGGGCATGACGCACGCGGGCCTCGTCGCGATCATGCTCGGGCTCGTGGTGCTCGCCGCCGGCGCGGGCGGCGAGTCGTTCGCCGCCATGCGCGCCGGCTCGGCCGGCCTGTCACCGGCGACCGCCTCGTGCGTCTTCGTCCTGGTCTTCCTGGGGTTCGGCTCCAAGGCCGGCATGGTGCCGCTGCACGTCTGGCTCCCGCGGGCGCACCCCGAGGCTCCCAGTCACGTGTCGGCGTTGATGTCCGCTGCCATGGTGACGCTCGGGGTGTACGGGATCATCCGCGTGGGGTTCGACCTGCTGGGCGGGGGCGCCGTCTGGTGGTGGATCGTGGTCCTCGCGGTCGGCGCTGTCTCCGCTCTGTACGGCGTGCTGCAGGCCAGCGTCGCCGCTGATCTCAAGCGGCTCCTCGCGTACTCGACGACCGAGAACGTCGGCCTGATGCTCGTGGGCATCGGTGCTGCCGGGGTGTTCGCGGCCGAGGGGAACCGGGTCCTCGCAGGGCTGCTCCTGGCCGCCGCGGTGCTGCACGCGGTCAACCACGCGGCGTTCAAGGCGCTGCTGTTCTTCGGCGCCGGGTCCGTGCTGCGCTCGACCGGGCTGCGCGACCTCGACCGTCTCGGCGGGCTCGTCTCCCGGATGCCGGTCACGACGGCGCTGTTCGCCGTCGGGGCGCTGGGCGCCGCCGGGCTGCCGGCGGGGAACGGGTTCGTCTCCGAGTGGCTGCTCCTGCAGGGGCTCATCCACAGCGTCACCGGTGCGACGGGACCCTCGGTCGTCGTCGCGATCAGCATGCCGCTCGCGGTGGCTGTGGTTGCCCTGACGGCGGGCCTCGGCGTGGCGACGTTCGTGAAGGCGTTCGGCGTCGGCTTCCTCGCGAGGCCACGGTCCGCTGCCGCGACCGGCGCGGCCGAGAGCCCGCTGAGCATGCGGGTCGGTATGGGCCTGGCCGCGGCCGCGTGCACGGGGCTCGCCCTGGCTCCGGCCGTCGCCGGCGCGCCGCTCGGTCGGCTGCTGGACGTCCTGCCGTCCGTGCGGGACGGCGCGCCGCTCGCCGGCAGTGACGTGTCGCTGCGCCTTGCAGGCATCGCCGGCTCCATGTCGCCCCTGCTGATCGTCGTCGGGCTCCTCGTCGCGGGCCTCGGTGCTGCGGCTCTCGTGCGTCGCGTGACCCGCCGCGCGCCGCGCCGTGCCACGCCGGTGTGGGGCGGTGGAAGCACACGCCTGACACCGCGGATGGAGTACACGGCGACGTCGTTCGCCGAGCCGCTGACCCGGGTGTTCGACGACGTGCTCAGGCCCGAGCAGGACGTCGACGTCACACCGTTCGCCGAGTCGGAGTTCCTCATCGCGAGCATCAGCTACCGCCAACGTGTCCCCGACCGGGTCGAGGCGCGCCTGTACCCGCCGCTCCTCGCCGCGGGTCGCCGGTGGGGCCGCTGGTCACGGGGGATCGCCAACGGCAGCGTGCACCGCTACCTTGCGTACGGGTTCATCGGTCTGCTCGTGGTCCTCGTCGTCGTCGGGATCACGTCATGACCGCCGCAGGCGCCGTGGGCGTGCTCGTCCAGGTCGCCGTCGTCATCGGCGGGGCACCCGTGCTGGTCGGGCTCATGCGGCAGGTGCGGGCCGTGCTCGAGGGTCGCGCGGGCGCCGGCATCGGCCAGCCGTGGCGCGACCTGCGCAAGCTTCTGAAGAAGGAGGCGGTCCGGCCCGAGGGCACCAGCTGGATCTACACGTCCGGGCCGCTCGTGGTGTTCGCCTCGACCCTGGTCATCGCCGCGGTCGCACCGTTCGTGTCGACGGCGTCGCCCCTGGACGGCGTCGCCGACCTGTTCGCGGTGGTCTCGCTCCTGCTGCTCGGCACGGTCGCACTGACCCTCGCAGGTCTCGACACCGGCACCGCCTTCGGCGGCATGGGGGCGAGCCGCGAGGTGACGATCGCCGCGCTGGCCGAGCCCACGATCCTGCTCGCGGGTTTCGCCCTGTCGGCCCGGGTCGGGTCGTCGAACCTCGCGGACATCGTGGCGGGCACCTTGGCCGCACCCGCGCAGGTCCTGTCACCGGCCACCCTGCTGGCGGCGGTGGCGTTCGCGGTCGTCGTCATCGCCGAGGCCGGACGCCTCCCCGTGGACAACCCCGCGACCCACCTCGAGCTGACGATGATCCACGAGGCGATGATCCTCGAGTACGCCGGGCGCGACCTGGCCGTCGTCGAGCTCGCGTCGGCGATGCGCCTGACGGTGCTGCTCGGTCTGAGCGTCAACCTCTTCGTGCCATGGGGTGTCGCGACGTCGTCGGCGCCGCTCGCCCTGCTGGGCGCGACAGCCGTCTTCGCCCTCAAGGTCGGCGTGCTGGGCGCGGTGCTGGCGACCTTCGAGGTCTTCATCGCCAAGTGGCGCCTGTTCCGGGTGCCCGAGCTCCTCGCCGGGTCGTTCCTGTTCGGGCTGCTCGCCGTCTCCGCGTCCTTCTTCCTGGCATGAGAGGCGGTGGGCCGAGATGAGTGACGTCATGTTCGTGCAGGTGCTCGACCTGGTCTGTGGCGGGCTGCTGCTCTCCGGGGTCCTGATGCTGTGGCGCCGGGAGCTGGCCGCGATCGTGCGGCTGCTGGTCGTGCAGGGTGTGCTGCTGGCGGCGCTCGCCGTCCTTCTCGGGGTGCGCGAGCACAGCGTCGAGCTGTACCTCGTCGCGGTGGGGGTGCTCGTCCTCAAGGCGATCGTGCTGCCGGGCGTGCTGCACCGGGTCCTGCGCGACAGCGGGGACGCCCGGGAGGCCGAGCCGCTCGTGAACGTGACGTCGTCGCTGCTGGCCGCCGCGCTGCTCACCCTGATCGCGTACGCCGTGAGCCGGCCCCTGGTGGCGCTCGCGCCGTCGGCGACGACGCGCGCGCTGCCCGTGGGGCTCGCCGTGGTGTTCCTCGGCTTCTTCGTCCTGGTGACCCGCCGCCATGCGTTGTCGCAGGTCGTCGGCTTCCTGCTGCTCGACAACGGCATCGCCGCCACCGCTTTCCTTGCCACGTCAGGCGTCCCGCTCGTGGTCGAGCTCGGGGGCTCGCTCGACCTGCTGCTCCTGGTGCTCGTGCTCCAGGTGCTCGCGGCCCGGATGCGGCTGACCTTCGGGCGGACCGACATGGACGAGCTCCAGGAGCTCCGCGACTGATGAGGACACCCATGCACGCATCGGCACGGTCACTGTGACGGCCATGGGCGGCCTCGGCACCGCCGTGCTCGTCGCACCGCTCGTCGCACCGCTGCTCACGGGAGGCGCCGCGGCGCTGCTCGGCTGGCGGCGCGCCGTCGCCTGGTCCGCTGTCGCCGCCTCCGCGGTCATCCTCGCGAGCGGCGTGCTGGCGGCCGTGGCGACGGCGGACGGCTCGGTGCTCGTCGCCGGCGACCTGCTGCGGGCGGACGCGCTCACGGCGGTCATGCTGCTCGTCATCGGCGCCGTCGCGATCATCGCCACCTGGTCGGGCGTCAGCTACATCGACCAGGAGCTCGCCGCCGGGCACACCGATGCGCGCGGGGCCGGGCGCTACGGGCTCCTCGTGCCGATGTTCCTCGCGGCGATGGTGCTCGCGGTGCTCGCCAGCAACCTCGGCGTGCTGTGGGCGTCGATCGAGGCGACGACGATCGTGACGGCGTTCCTCGTCGGGCACCGCGGTGGTCGCAAGGCGGTCGAGGCCACCTGGAAGTACGTGATCATCTGCTCGGTCGGCATCGCGCTGGCCTACCTGGGGACCGTGCTCGTCTACTACGCCTCGCAGCACTCCAGCATGGGGTCCCAGGGCTCGCTCGACTGGACGGTGCTCCTCGCGCACGCCGACCAGCTGGACCCCGGCGTGATGCGGGTCGCGTTCGCGCTCCTCGTGCTCGGCTTCGGCACCAAGGCCGGGCTCGTGCCGATGCACAGCTGGCTGCCCGACGCCCACAGCCAGGCGCCCGCGCCGGTGTCCGCGCTCATGTCCGGCGTGCTGCTGTCGGTCGCCGTCTACGCGCTGCTGCGGTACCGCGTGATCGCGGTCGCGGCACTCGATCCAGGCTTCGTGCGCACGCTGCTGCTCGTGGCTGCGCTCACCTCGCTGGCGCTCGCCGCGTCGATGCTCATCGCCCAGCGCGACTACAAGCGGCTGCTCGCGTACTCGAGCATCGAGCACATGGGACTGGTCGTGCTCGGCGCAGCGGTCGGCACCCCGCTCGCTGTGGCGGCGCTGCTGCTCCACATCCTGGGTCACGGTCTGGCCAAGTCGGTGCTGTTCTGCGGATCCGGTCAGATCCTCGCCCTCGAGGGCACGACGCAGATCTCGGGGGTGCGCGGGCTGCTCGCTCGCCGCCCGGTCCTGGCCGGGACCTTCGCGCTCGGTCTCGCGGCCCTGCTCGGGCTTCCGCCGTTCAGCCTGTTCGTGAGCGAGCTCGCCCTGGCTCGGGCGGCGGCCGACGCCGGCCTGGGCTGGGCCGTCGCCGTGGCGCTCGTGCTGCTCCTCGTCGTGTTCGTCGCGATCGCGTCGCACGGCGCGGGGATGCTGTTCGGGCGGCCTCCCGCCCCCGTGGAGTCGCCGGGGGGCGAGCCTCGACCGTCGACGCCGGCGCTGCCGGCCGCCGTGGTCGTGTCGTCGGTGCTGACGATGACGCCGGTGAGTCCGCCGACGATCGCTCCCGTGCGTGCGACCGCGGGGGTTGCTCCTCTCGTCACAGGTCTCGCGGTGCTCGCGGTGCTCGGCGTCGTCGCCTGGCCGCTGGAAGCGCTGCTGCGCGCAGCGGCACTGATCGTGGGGACCCCGTGAACCGCCCGACGCCGAGCCGGCGCGAGGTCGGCGCGGCCGAGCTCGCGGCCGGGGTCGACGCGCTGCTCGACGACGGCTACCGACTCGCGCTCGTGGCTGCCCACGAGGACCCGGACGCCTTCCGCGTCGTGTACCTGCTCACGGCGGCCAACCCGGACCGCCGGGTCGAGCTCGTGCTCCGCACGGATCGGGACGCACCCGAGGTGCCGTCCCTCGCGGCGCTGTCGTTCCCGGCGGGTCGGTTCGAGCGTGAGATGCGTGACCTGTACGGCATCGTGCCGCTCGGCCACCCGCTGCCGCGGCGCCTCGTGCGCCACCAGCACTGGCCCGTCGGGTGGTACGCGATGCGGTCCGACGCGGGACCCGCGCCCGCGTTCGGCGCGGTCGACGAGGCCTACCCGTTCGTGACGGTGCAAGGTCCCGGGGTCTACGAGATCCCGGTCGGCCCGATCCACGCGGGGCTCATCGAGCCCGGTCACTTCAGGTTCTCGGTCGTCGGGGAGACCATCCTGAAGCTCAAGGCCCGACTGTGGTTCACGCACAAGGGGATCGAGAAGCTGGCTGAGGGGCGCACGCCGGCGGACGCGCTCCTGCTGGCCGAGCGGGTGTCGGGTGACACGAGCGTCGGTCACGCGCTGGCCTACTGCCTCGCGGTGGAGGACGCCTACGACTGGGACGTACCCGCCGAGGCCGGTCTCCTGCGTGCCGTCCTGGTGGAGCTCGAGCGCCTCTACAACCACGTCGCCGACCTCGGTGCGCTGTGCAACGACGTGGGCTTCGGCATCCTCAACGCGAACGCGCTGCGGGTCCGTGAGCGGTTGCTCCGGTTGAACGCCGACGTCACTGGCCACCGCCTGCTGCGCGGAGCGGTCATGCCCGGGGGCGCGCGCGTCGGTCACCTGCCCACCGCGGGCCAGCTGTCCGAGATCGCGGCCGAGGTCGCGGAGATCGTCGACCTCGCGCTGGCCAACAGTGTTGTCCGCGACCGGTTCACCGGGACGGCGGTGCTCCGCGGCGACCAGGTCCGTCAGATCGGCGCGCTCGGGTACGTCGCCCGGGCCAGCGGAGTGGACCTCGACGCCCGTCGGGACCACCCGTTCCACCCCGCGACCACGCAGGTCACCCCGGTCGTGCGCAGCGAGGGCGACGTGCTGGCCCGGTTCCTGGTGCGCGCGGGCGAGGTGCGGGCCAGCATCGCGCTGCTCGACGTCCTGCTGCGGGACGCGCGGCCGGGGACGGTGCACCGCGATCGTCCCCAGGTCGTCCCGAGCGGTCAGGTCTCGGGGGTCGGGCTCGTCGAGGGTTGGCGCGGCACGATCGCGCACCGGGTCGAGCTCGGACCGGACGGCACGCTGGCGCGGCTCAAGATCGTCGACCCGTCGTTCATGACCTGGCCGGCGCTGCCGGTCGCGCTGACCGGCACGATCGTCCCGGACTTCCCCGTGGCGAACAAGAGCTTCAACCTCTCGTACGCCGGCAACGACCTGTAGCGGCACCCCGTCGCGCGGCGAGGCATCATGGTGCCCGAGCCACGGTCCGACATCGCGTGCGACCACGGACCGCGGGACCGCGGGATCAACCTAGGAGGCGACGTGCCAGACCGCGTGCCGGCCGTCGGCCCGTCCGTGCTGCGTGCCGACTGCGCGCACTGCTTCGCGCTGTGCTGCGTCGCGCTCCCGTTCACGGCCTCGGCCGACTTCGGGATCACGAAGGCGGCGGGGGAGCCCTGCACCCATCTCCAGACCGACTTCCGCTGCGGCATCCACGACCGGCTGCGGGAGCGCGGCTTCCCGGGCTGCACCGCCTACGACTGCTTCGGCGCCGGGCAGAAGGTCTCGCAGGTGACCTTCGGCGGCCGCGACTGGCGGACGTCGCAGCAGACCGCCACGCAGATGTTCGCGGTGTTCCCGGTCGTCCGCCAGCTCCACGAGCTGCTGTGGTACCT
This sequence comes from Cellulomonas sp., assembly GCF_036279715.1. Lineage (GTDB taxonomy): Bacteria > Actinomycetota > Actinomycetes > Actinomycetales > Cellulomonadaceae > Cellulomonas_A. The sequence goes on from NZ_DASUIR010000162.1 coordinate 8,971, forward strand.
CACGGACGCGCTCGCCCGACCGGCCGCCGCCGCGCTCGCGGCCCCAACGCAGCAGGCGCTCGACGAGACCGAACGCCTTTCCCGGCTGCCTCCGCAGGACCTCGAGCGACTGGACGTCGCAGCGCACCGGGCGACCGTCAACACCGTCCTGCTCGCCGTGAGCGAGCTCGTGCGTGCCGACGTCGGGCGCCCCGCGGCGCAGCACCGGGGCGCCGATCTCATGGGAGCGAGGCTGCGCGGAGCGGATCTGCGGGGGGCCGACCTGCGTGGCGCGTACCTCATCGGCGCCGATCTGCGAGGCGCTGACCTGCGCCTCGCGGACCTCATCGGAGCCGACCTGCGCGGCGCGGAGCTCTCGGGCGCCGACCTCACGGGGAGCCTGTTCGTCACGCAGTTCCAGCTCGCGGCAGCACGCGGCGACGGGCGCACCCGGGTCGATCCGCCGTTGACCCGGCCGGCGCACTGGCTCCCGGCGGGCACGTAGTCGCTGGACGCGGACGCGATCTCACCCGCAGCAGCCTCGTTCGGGTGCACGATGGGCTCGCGTCGGTGCCGACGCGCGGCTCGACCGGAAGGACGCTGACATGACCGTGGACGACCTGGGTGCGGACGAACCGCTCGGCGAGGTGCCCCCCGTGTCAGCCGAGCTCGACCTCGTCGCCGAGGGCCTCGCCGCCGGCGGCCCGATGGTGGGCATCGCGATCCGGCTCCCGGTGGCGACGCTCGACGCGGCCCGCCTCATCGCGCACGACGAAGGCATCAAGGTCACCGCGATGCTGCGGGAGTGGATCGACCAGCGGGTCGCCGAGCGGGTGGACGACGCGCGGGTCGTGTCGGTCGCGGACCTGCGACGCCTCATCGCTCACCGCGCCCAGGACCTCCAGCCTGGCCGCGACGCCGGTGGTGACGAGCTGCACGCCGTGACGGCCGCGCCAGCCCCGACGACCGCTGCGAGCGCGAAGCCGAAGCCTGCGGAGGCCGCGAAGGCGAAGCCCGAGGTCGCGAAGCCGCAGGCCGCGGCCGAGCTGGTCAAGCCGAAGGCGGCGGACGGCGGCAAGTCCAAGGGCAAGGCGTCCGGGGCCGCGAAGGGCAAGGCGAAGTCCAAGTCGAAGTCGTCGGGGCACGGGTCCGGCAAGGCAGGTCCGAAGGCCGGCTGAGCAACCGTCCGATCGTCGCGCGGTCCGGTCAGCCGTCGCGTGGTGCTCACCAGCGGGCCGCACCGGGCGGCAGGAACCCTCAGTACCGCGTCGCGACCTGGTGCAGCGCGCCGATGACGATCCGGGCCGACCGCTCGGCGGCGTCGTCGACGTGGGTGAGGAAGTCCGTACCCGCCGCGGGCCCGCACAGGTCGGAGATCCCGCGGACCGACAGGAACGGCACGCCATACAGGTGGCCGGTGTGGGCGAGCGCGGTCGACTCCATGTCGGTGGACAGCGCATCGGGGAAGGCCGCCCTGATCGCGTCGACGGTCGAGGCGTCGATGAACGCGTCACCCGAGATCATCGTGCCCGCGAGGACGCGCAGCTCGGCCACGTCGGCGCCGAGCGCCGCCTCGAGAAGGTCGTGATCGCCCTGGTACGTCTCGGGCATCCCCGGTACCTGGCCGAGGGAGTACCCGAACGCCCGCGCGTCCGCCCCCGAGTACAGGTAGGTCGATCCCACGACGACGTCACCGACGCGGACGTCCTCGCCCACGCCCCCGGCACTCCCGGCGCTGATGACGACGCGGGGTCTGGTCGCACTGATCGCGACGGCCGTCGCCGTCGCTGCGTTCACGAGGCCGATCCCGCACTGGACGAGCAGCACGCCGCGGCCGTCGAACGAGAGCAGCCGCTGCAAGGCGTGACCCACCTGGGACACCTCACCCACGAAGTCGGCGCGGTCGACGAACGGAGCGGACTCGTCCGCCATCGCCGTCACGATGACGGCGTCGACGGCGATCATGCGGTCACCGTGCTCCACTCGTCGCGGGCCGCGAGGAAGGTGCGGGCCGCGGCCTGCGCGCCCTCGAGGGTGTGGTTCGCGCCCCAGCCGCACTGGACCTCGTTCGCGGCCGGGACCTCGGTCGCCACCAGGACGTCCTCGAGGGTCGCCTGCACCAGGTCGAGGACCGCGTCGAGCTCCCACTCGCCCTGGAGGATGAGGTAGAAGCCGGTCTGGCAGCCCATCGGCGAGAAGTCGATGACCCGGGTCGAGTGGTTGCGCGAGTGCTCCGCGAACAGGTGCTCGAGCGAGTGCACGACGGGCATCTCGAGGTGGGCCCGGTTGGGCTGGGTGAACCGGACGTCGTACTTCTGGATGACGTCCCCGGCCGGCAGGACCTTGGTGTCAGCGAGCCGGACGTACGGTGCGACGACCGTGCGGTGGTCGAGGTTGAACGACTCGACGTTCATGCGGGGCTGGTTCACGTGCGGCCTTCCCTGTCGGTGAGCTGTGTCGGGAGGTCACGACACAACGGGGACCGACGGCACGCTGTTCCGCCGACGGACAGCGACCATTGTGCTCCACCGCACGAGGGTGGGAAGCAGCGGGTCCACGACGATCACCACACCCAGGATCGCGACGGCGAGAGCCATCGACGCGGTGACATCCGTGAGCCAGTGGTAGCCGAGGTAAAGCCTGCTGACCGCGACCGCGATCGTCCCGACGGCGCTGACTGCGAGGCCGACGACGGCGGTGCGGGTGGTCGGCCGCCAGGTCCACAGCAGGTAGCTCGCGACGAGCAGGAACGTCGCGGTCCCCAGCGTGTGGCCCGACGGGAAGCCGGCACTGGTCTCGGGCGGACTCATCATGTCGGCGAGCGGAGGTCGGGCGCGCCCCACGAGCACCTTGATGCCCGTGGAGGTGACCATGGTGAGCGCCATCGCGCCTCCGAGCAGGAGCGCGGGTCGTACCCGGCGCGTGCGCCACGCGATCCCGAGCGCGAGCACGATGACGAACGGGGCGAGGACGGCCGGGTCGGCGAGGAACGAGACCGCCTTCAGCACGCCGGTCGCGGGCGCCGACCGGTGCGACAGCAGCCACGCGAGAACGGGGGAGTCCCAGACGCTGAGGTCGCCGTGCTCGTCGACCCCGTCGAGCACGGACGCGAACGCGAGGAGGCCGACGACGATCGCCGCGAGACCCGCGGCCGTGCGCCGAGTGCGGGGGACGACGACATCTCGGGCGGGAGGCATCCGAGCAGTCTGGACCGGCCGGCTGGAAGATTGCTGGACGGCCTCGCGCGCGGCCCCGGACGGTTCAGCGTCCGCGGAACTGGTCGATCAGGCGCCGCTCGCGCTTGGTCGGGCGGCCCGCACCACGGTCGCGCTGCGGCACGGACGCCACCTCCTCGCGCGGCGGCGGAGGAGGCGTGTGGTCGACGAAGACCTCGGCCGCCACGGCTGCGCCGACGCGCTTGTCGATCACCCGGGCCACCACGACGATGCGCTCGGGTCCTTCGCCGCGCACGCGCACCTCGTCGCCGACCTTGACCGACGTCGCGGGCTTGGCCCGGTCGCCGTTGACCTTCACGTGGCCCGCGCGGCATGCGGCTGCCGCGAGCGCACGGGTCCGGGTGAGTCGGGCGGCCCAGACCCAGCGGTCCACGCGGGTCGACGCTGGTGGGGGCGTTGCGGTCATGAGGACGTCCGCGCGGTGAAGTGCTCCCGGACCGTGTGCTCGGCGCGCTTGCCGAACATGCAGTAGTCGCGGTCGGACGCCGCATCCGCCTCGTCGGCGAGCCCAGCCGGCCAGTCCCACAGCATGAACCCGCCGACCCACGGTCGCCTCGACGTCGCGGCGAACGCGGCCTCGTACCAGGCGTTCTGGGCGTCCTGGTCCGCTGCGCCGGGCAGGGTCCAGTCGTTCGGCAGGTGCTCGGAACCCGCGCGGCTGGGGCAGCCGGCCTCCTCCTCGCGCCGGTCGGTCTGGACCATCTCGCAGCCGATGCAGAGCATCTCGGCGCCGGACTCCTCGGCGATGCGTGCGTAGTGGACGATGAACTCGGTGTACGACGCGAACCACTGAGCCCACGTCGGCTCGCAGGGGACGTCAGGATCGAAGACGTTGATGTGGGCGCGCCAGGTCCCGTCGGTGCAGTTCACGACGGGCTTGAGGCAGACCGCCAGGCCGAGTGACTTCGCGCGAGCGATGGCCGCCCGGACCTCGTCGTCGGTGACGGTGGGCGATCGGCTGAAGTGGATCTCGGTGGACTGCGCGGTGTCCTGGTACGCCGCGAACGTGAGTGCCGTCGATGTCGTGGCGAGTCGCTCGACCATGAGGTCCATCGACCTGTCGGCCGCTGGTCCGGTCCAGGTGCCCCGGACTCCCGTCCAGCCCCACGTCATCCCGGCGATGTAGTCCTGCCCCATCCGCGTCGTCCCCGCCCGCCTCGTCGTGCTGGCCGACTGGTCGCCGGCGGCGTCACCGAGCCTAGCCGCGCGGCCCGCGGGCCAGACGATCGGAGCGAGGCCGACGAGCCGCGCGAGCCGGCGGACGACCCCAGACAGACGAACAGCGCCCCAGCCGTGAGGCTGGGACGCTGTTCGTACGCTCAGATGGTGATCAGAGCGGGGTGATGTTCTCGGCCTGCGGGCCCTTCGGGCCCTGCGTGACGTCGAACTGCACCTTCTGGTTCTCGTCGAGCGAGCGGTAGCCGCTGCTCTGGATCGCCGAGTAGTGGGCGAAGACGTCGGGGCCACCGTCGTCGGGGGCAATGAAGCCGAAGCCCTTTTCGCCGTTGAACCACTTCACGGTACCTGTTGCCATTGTTCTGCTCCCTTACGGGCATACGGACGACCCCGACTCTCGGGGCCAGTTATTACGGTGATTCGTCGTCCGCTCCCTCAGGGAACGCGGTGCCCGGGAAGAACCCGTGGCGTAACTCCACACTGCAACTCCAGGAGGAAGCATAGCGGGCTTGGGCCGAGTCAACCAGTGCATGCCGCGACGAGTCTCGGACGGCCGAGACCCGCCGCGGACGCACGTCCGGCTCAGCGCACCGAGGCGGAGGCCTCGAGGGCAGCGCCCAGGGCGTCGAGCAGCTCGATCGTGCCCTGCTCGCGCTGCTCGGCGTTGTCGAAGCCGTCGAGGAACGCACCGTGCTCGGTCATGGTCAGGCGGGTCCCGGAGCCCTCGGGCACGAGCTCGATCGTGGTCAGTGAGGCAGAGATCGGCTTGCCGTCGAGCGTCATCGCGTAGGAGTACACGATCCGCTCGTCGGGCACGATGTTGAGATAGGTCGCGTCGAAGGTGGTCGTGAAGCCGCCCGGATGACGCGACTCGACCGACTCGACACCGCCCGCACGGAAGTCGAACGCGCGCCTGGTCGTCGTGAAGCCGTCGTGCTCGCCGCCGAACCAGACGGCCTTGGCGTCGGGGTCGGAGAAGGCTGCGAAGACGCGCGCGGGCGGGGCCGGGTAGGTGCGCTCGAGGGTGAACGTGGCGTGGGTGATGGATCGCGTGGTCATGGCTCAGTCCTTCCATCGTGGTCATGTGGTGCATCGGCGCTCTCGGCGAGGTAGTCGCCGAGGCGGTCGAGGCGACGTTCCCAGGTGGTGCGTCGCTCCGTGATCCAGTGCTGGGCCGCGTCGAGCGACGTCGGCTCGAGCCGGCAGGTGCGCACGCGGCCGATCTTCTCGGAGCGGACGAGCCCGCTCGCCTCGAGCACCTGCAGGTGCTGGACGACGGCGGGCAGCGACATGGAGAACGGGAGGGCGAGCTCGCTCACCGAGGCCGGCCCGCGGCTCAGGCGCTCCACCATGCTCCGACGGCTCGGGTCGGCGAGCGCCTGGAACATGCGATCGAGAGTGTCGGGTTTGTTAAGCACAGACTTAAGTATTGCAACTCCGGGCCCGCTGTCAAGGCTCGCCGCTGGCCGACGGGCGTGCGATCGTCCAGGCGCAGCCGGGCTCGCTCGACGTGCTGGTGTGACCCCGGACCTCGGCTCGGGCTCGGGTGAAGCCATTCTCACGGGGAGAGCGGTTCCACTCTGGGCCAAAGGGGAGGATGATGGTCCTGATGCCTTACAAACCGACCGGCGCTCGCCGGAATCTGCCGAACAGTCCCTTCAAAGCCGCCCGCGACGCGGCTGCGGCGGCGGCCGTGATCGTCCCGATCCCGGTCGGTGTCCGTGTGTCGCACGAGCGGCACGGTCTTGGCCGCGTCGTCGCGCTGGCGGGTGAGCAGGCGGTCATCGTCGACTTCGGTAACGGTGACCTCCGCCGGGTCTCGCTCGCGAGCTCGAAGCTCGAGACGATCTGAGCCTCGCCACTCCTCCAAGACCCGGCGGACGCCGCCCCTACCGGCGGTTCGCGCGGTTCGCCAGGTAGTACTCGATCAGTCCGCGCGTCGACGCGTCCTGCTGCTCGAGCGTCGCGGTGTCACCCGCGACGGCCGGCGCGATCTCCATGGCCAGCTTCTTGCCGAGCTCGACACCCCACTGGTCGAAGCTGTCGATGCCCCAGACGATCCCCTGCACGAACGTGATGTGCTCGTAGAGCGCGATCAGCTGACCGAGCACCGACGGCGTCAGCGCGGGCGCCATGATCGACGTCGTCGGACGGTTGCCGCTGAACACGCGCGCCGCGACGATCTCCTCGGCCGTTCCCTCGGCCCGCACCTCGGCGGCCGTCTTGCCGAACGCGAGGGCCTTGGTCTGCGCGAAGAAGTTGGCAAGGAACAGCTCGTGGACGTCGGCGTCGCCGTCGCGCAGCGGGTGCGCAGGGGTCGCGACCGCGATGAAGTCGGCGGGAATGAGCCGCGTTCCTTGGTGGATGAGCTGGTAGAACGCGTGCTGCCCGTTCGTGCCGGGCTCGCCCCAGAACACCTCGCCGGTCGAGGTCGTGACGGGGGTGCCGTCCCACCGGACCGACTTCCCGTTCGACTCCATCGTGAGCTGCTGGAGGTAGGCGGCGAACCGGTGCAGGTACTGCGCGTACGGCAGGACGGCGTGGGTGTGGGCATCGAGGAAGTTGACGTACCAGACGTTGAGCAGGCCCATCAGGACCGGCACGTTCTGCGCGAACGGTGCCGTCCGGAAGTGCTCGTCGACCGCGTGGAAGCCCGCGAGGAAGTCGCGGAACCCGTCCGGCCCGATGGCGATCGCGAGCGACGTGCCGATGGCCGAGTCCACCGAGTAGCGTCCGCCGACCCAGTCCCAGAAGCCGAACGCGTTCGCGGGGTCGATGCCGAACGCCGCGACCTTGTCCAGGGCCGTCGACACCGCGACGAAGTGGCGGGCCACGGCCTCCTGCCGCGCGGCGTCGGAGTCCTCGACCGCACCGGCAGCGACCAGCTGCTCCCACAGCCACGTGCGGGCCAGGCGGGCGTTCGTGAGCGTCTCGAGCGTGCCGAAGGTCTTGGACGCGACGATGAAGAGGGTCGTCGTCGGGTCCAGCCCCTTGACGGTCTCCGCGAGATCGGTCGGATCGATGTTCGACACGAAGCGCAGCTCGAGGCCGTCCTGGACGTACGGCTTGAGCGCCTCGTAGGCCATGACCGGGCCGAGATCGGAGCCACCGATGCCGATGTTGACGACGGTCGCGACGCGGGCGCCGGTCACACCGGTCCACGCACCGCTGCGGACCGAGTCGGCGAACGCGAACACCTTGGTGAGCACGGCCTGGACGTCCGCGTCGACGTCCTGGCCGTCGACGACGAGCGGGGCGGCGGACGACGGCGGGCGACGCAGCGCGGTGTGGAGCACGGCACGGTCCTCGGTGACGTTGATGTGCTCGCCCGCAAACATGGCCGTGATGCGACCCGCCAGACCGACCTCGTCGGCAAGGCGGACCAGGAGGTCGAGCGTCTCGTCGGTGAGGAGGTTCTTCGACAGGTCGACGTGCAGGTCGCCGACCGTTCGGGTGAGGCGTGCCGTGCGTTCGCCGTCGGCGGCGAACCAGCCGTGCAGGTCGGGCTCGAACGCGGAACGGTGGGCCGTCAGGTCCCTCCAGGCGCTCGTCGCGGTGGCATCGATCGGTGTGGTGGTCACAGGTTTTCCCTCTCGCGAGCTCGGTGGCACCACCGTATTGCCCAGGCGGCTCTGCGGCGTAGGACGGTCGGATCGCGGTGCGAGCCTGGGGGCAGGGACGCCTAGAGTGGCGCCGTGCAGCGCTCCTCCATCTCCCGCATGCCGACCGCTGCTGTCGCCGGGCTCAGCCTCGTCGTGGCGTTCGCCGTCGCCGACCTGACGGGCGTGCGGCCGCTCGGCGGGCTCGTGCTCGTCGCCGGCGGCCTCTGGTGCGTCGTGCGTGCCCGGTCTGCCGGGTGGTGGCGTCTGGTGCTGGTCGTGCTGGTGGCGCTCGCGCTGTTCATCGCGTCGCACCTGCTCGGTCGGGTCCTCGGCGCCTGGCCCGCGGTCGTGCTCGCTGGTGTGCTGCTTGCCGCAGCGACGTACGGCCTCGTCGATCGCGGCTCTCGTGGCGTCGTCGGTGACGGCGCGCCGACGGCCGGGTTCGCGCTCACCGAGAAGCTCCTGACGATCCTCGGGCCGCCGCAGATCGGTGACCAGGCCGCGCCGCACAGACCCGTGAACGCCGACGAGCAGGAGCGCGAGCGGCGGCTGCGATCCGAGCTCGAGCGAGTCGTCGGCCCTGACGGCCAGGTGTACCTGGTCGAGCGCGACGGTACGGATCACTGACCTGCCGTCGGGCGGGCAGGATGGCATGGTGACCTCCGTCGCTGCCACCGCGCCGCTGCTGGTCTGCTGCGGCCTCGTCACGCTGGACGTCCTGCAGGTCGTCGAGCGGCTGCCGGAGCCCGACGAGAAGGTCGTCGCGACGGGCCTCGAGGTGGGCTTCGGTGGTCCGGCCGCCAACGCGGCCGCAACGGCCGTCGCCCTCGGGGTTCGCACCCGCCTGGTCACCGCGCTGGGCTCGGGGTCGATCGCCGACCTCGTCCGGTCCGGGCTGCTCGACGCGGGGATCGAGCTCGTCGACCTGCTCGACGGCGCGCCCGGGACGCCAGCCGTCTCGACGGTCCTGGTCACGCGGGCCACAGGGGAGCGCGCGGTGGTGTCGGTCAACGCGACCGGGGTCGGCGACCTGTCCGCGCGGGCGCGCGCTCTGGCGGACGACGCCCTCAGTGGGGCGAGCGTGCTGCTTCTCGACGGCCACCACCTCGGTGCTGCTGTCACCATCGCTGGTCGGGCCCGAGCCGCCGGGGTCACCGTCGTGCTCGACGGCGGAAGCTGGAAGCCGGGGCTCGTCGAGCTGCTCGCGCTGGTCGACCACGCGGTCCTCTCGGGTGACTTCGCGCTCCCCGACGAGCTCGTGGTCGCGGATGCCGGCGAGCTCGAGGCCGTCGCGGCGCTCGGACCGCGGCTCGTCGCCCGCTCAGCCGGCTCCGGGCCGGTGCGGTACCTCCTGGCGGACGGCACCCGAGGTGCGGTCACGCCACCACCGGTCGCGCTCGACGAGGTCGTCGACACGCTCGGGGCGGGCGACGTGCTGCACGGCGCGTACTGCGCGGAGCTGGTGCGCGGGCGGTCGCCGGTCGAGGCACTTCAGCGCGCGGCCGCGACTGCGACGGAGTCGGTCCGGCACCGCGGCGCCCGGTCCTGGTCGCTGCCCGTGCCCCCGGCGGCTCCCGGCCGCGGACGTGTGACGAACCGCTCACCTGGCGATCCGGGCCTGGGGAGTGTCGGGGTCGCGCCGTAGACTCGGGCCCATGAGCGAGCCCCTTCCCCCCAGCCCCCAGTCGGACCCGATCACGGCGGATCCCGGGGCCGGGACCTCCACGAGCGTCCTCGAACGCCAGGAGACGCACGAAGAGGTCGAGCCGGGCGATCACGAGCGGTTCGCGCACTATGTGCGCAAGGAGAAGATCCTCGGTTCGGCGCTGAGCGGCACGCCCGTCGTCGCGCTGTGCGGCAAGGTCTGGGTGCCGGGCCGCGACCCGAACAAGTTCCCGGTGTGCCCGGTGTGCAAGGAGATCTACGAGGGTCTGCGGGCCCCGAAGGACGGCGGGCCCGGAAGCAGCGGCCCCGGCGACGGCTCGTCGTCCGGCGGGAAGTGAGCGCGCCGCACCGCCTGCCCCTCCCCACGAGCCACGCGTCGACCGCGGCAGCCTCCCAGCTGCCGCCGGCGTTCCCGTCGCGTGCGCCGTGGGGCACGGCCGAGAAGCTGCGGGCATGGCAGGCCGAGGCTCTCGACTCCTACCGGGCGCGTCAGCCGCGAGACTTCCTCGCGGTCGCGACGCCCGGGGCGGGCAAGACCACCTTCGCCCTGCGTATCGCGACCGAGCTCCTGGCGGCGCGGGTCGTGCGCCGGGTCACCGTGGTGGCTCCGACCGAGCACCTCAAGCGGCAGTGGGCGGACGCCGCAGCTCGCGTGGGCATCACGATCGACCCTGCCTTCACCAACGCCCAAGGGCGCCACGGCCACGGGTTCGACGGCGTGGCGCTCACGTACGCCCAGGTCGCGAGCAAACCTGCGCTGCATGCCGCGCGTACCGAGGCGGCGCCGACGCTCGTGATCCTCGACGAGATCCATCACGGCGGCGACGCGCTGTCGTGGGGCGACGCGGTCCGTGAGGCGTTCCAGGGCGCGACGCGGCGGCTCGCGCTCACGGGCACGCCCTTCCGGTCGGACACTGCCGCGATCCCGTTCGTCACGTACGAGCGCGGGAACGACGGAATCCGACGCAGCACGTCGGACTACTCGTACGGGTACGGCGAAGCGCTGCGCGACCACGTCGTCCGTCCGGTGATCTTCCTGTCGTACAGCGGCGCCATGCGCTGGCGTACCAAGGCTGGCGACGAGGTCAGCGCGCGACTCGGCGAGGCGCTCACCAAGGACATGACCGCGCAGGCCTGGCGCACCGCGCTCGACCCCAACGGCGAATGGGTCCCCGCAGTTCTCGCGGCCGCCGATCGCCGGCTCAGCGAGGTCCGCCGCTCGGTGCCCGACGCCGGGGCGATGGTCATCGCGACCGACCAGACCGACGCCCGGGCCTATGCCGGTCACCTCGCCCGCATCACAGGGAAGTCACCCACGGTCGTGCTCTCCGACGACGACGGCGCGAGCGACCGGATCGACGCGTTCTCCGCGTCCGACTCGCGCTGGCTCGTCGCGGTCCGGATGGTCTCCGAGGGCGTGGACATCCCGCGGCTCGCCGTCGGCGTGTACGCGACGAGCACCGCGACCCCGCTCTTCTTCGCCCAGGCGGTCGGACGGTTCGTGCGCGCTCGTCGGCGCGGTGAGACCGCGTCGGTGTTCCTGCCGAGCGTCCCGCAGCTGCTCGCTCTAGCGAACGCGCTCGAGGCCGAGCGCGACCACGCACTCGACCGCCCGCTCACGGCCGAAGAGGCCGGCGAGGGCTTCTCCCCGGAGGACGCGCTGCTCGCGGCGGCGAACTCGGAGCGGGGTGGACCGGACGCCGTGGGCCCCGACGGACTCCAGGGCGCGTTCGAGGCGCTCGAGTCGCTCGCGTCGTTCGACCGCGTGCTCTTCGACGGCGGCGAGTTCGGCACGGGCGGTGACCTGGGCTCGGACGAGGAGCAGGACTTCCTCGGGCTGCCCGGCCTTCTCGACGCGGACCAGGTCACGACCCTGCTCAAGCAGCGGCAGGCCGACCAGCTGAGCGGGCGGCGCGGCGCCAGGGCGTCGAAGGATGCTCAGGCCGCGCAGCTCGCTGAGATGGACCACCGCAAGCAGGCGACGCTGCGCAAGGAGCTCGCGCAGCTCGTCGGTGCCTGGGCCCGGCGCAGCGGTCAGCCGCACGGCACGGTGCACTCCGAGCTGCGTCGGCGGTGCGGCGGGCCGGAGGTCGCGCTCGCCGACCCGGACCAGCTCACCGCACGGCTCGAGCTGCTGCGGGGCTGGTTCGTCGGGAAGCGTTGACGCAGGCGTCTCACATGGTGGATCTCTCGCCACGCGATCAGGCGACCTGGACGGACGCCCGCATAGCATCCGCGACGGATTCCGCAACCTCTGCTCCGGGTGCGAACACCGGACCGCGATGTCACGCTCAAGTGGTCAGACCGGTACCGGGCACCCCCGGTCACCGCTCGATCGTGACAGCCCCGGCTGTCGGAACTGAAGGAGGCACCATGCCGTCCTGGCTCCTGCTCATCCTTGTCGGCGTCGTCCTGGTCATCCTCGGCGTCGCGACCAGCATCGGGCACTTCCTGATCTGGATCGGTGTCATCGTCCTCGTCGTGAGCCTGATCCTCGGACTCGTGGGACGCGGACGGTCACGCGTGTAGCGAGCTCACTCACCGACGCCGCGGCGGGCTCAGCCCTCGAGCCGCAGCGTCACGGTCGGCACCGCGGCCTCGTCCGCGGACAGACGCCGGGCCGCCCGCGGTAGCTCGTCGCGGGCGGCCCGGTGTCGTTCTGTCGCCAGCCGGACCCCCGATGCACCGGTCCACCGGGGGTCGACGGTCCCGCTCGTGACCAGGGGGACCTGGAGAGCGCGCAGCGACGGGTCGTCGGAGGTCCACGAGGTCACCGCCGAGTCCGGGCCGGTGACCAGGACCTCTTCGACGGCCCGGCCGTCCCGCCCCCGTCGTCGGGCCGCGGCCTTGCGGCCACCCACGCTCGTCTTGCCGCGGGCGATCTTCTCGACGGGCTCGAGCGAGCCGTCACGCCCCTCGCGGGCGACGATCTTGTAGACCATGCCGCACGTGGGGGCGCCCGAGCCGGTCACGACCGAGGTGCCCACTCCGTAGGAGTCCACGGGCGCTGCAGCGAGGGCCGCGATCGCGTACTCGTCGAGGTCCGAGGTGACGGTGATCCGGGTGCTCAGCGCACCCAGGCTGTCGAGCTGGGCGCGAACCTCGTGCGCGAGCACCCCCAGGTCGCCGGAGTCGAGGCGCACGGCGCCGAGCGCGGTCCCGGCGGCTGCGACCGCCCGCTCGACGCCGCGGTGGACGTCGTAGGTGTCGACGAGCAGCGTGGTCCCGATGCCCTGCGAGGCGACCTGCGAGGCGAACGCCGCCTCCTCGTCGTCGTGCAGCAGCGTGAACGCGTGCGCTGCCGTGCCGATGGTCGCCAGGCCGTAGCGTCGCCCCGCCTCGAGGTTCGAGGTCCCCACGAAACCGGCGATGACCGCTGCGCGCGCGGCGGCGACCGCTGCGTCCTCCTGAGCGCGCCGCGCCCCCATCTCGAGGCACGGGCGCCCCGCGGCCGCACTGGTCATGCGCGAGGCAGCCGAGGCGACCGCCGAGTCGTAGTTGAGGATGGACAGCACGAGCGTCTCGAGGAGGACCGCCTCGGCGAACGTCCCCTCGACCACCATCACGGGCGACAGCGGGAAGAAGACCTCGCCCTCCGCGTAGCCCCGGATCGATCCCGAGAAGCGGAACCCGGCGAGGAAGTCGAGCGTCGCGTCGTTCACGACACGCTCGTCGGAGAGCCAGTCCAGCTCGGGCGTGCCGAAGCGGAAGTCCTCGAGAGCCGCGAGCACGCGGCCGGTCCCCGCGAGCACCCCGTACCGGCGACCCGGCGGAAGGCGCCGGGTGTAGACCTCGAAGACGCAGCGCCGGCCGGCCGTCGAGTCGGCGAGCGCGGCCTGCAGCATCGTCAGCTCGTACCGGTCGGTCAGGAGTGCGGTGCTGAGCCCGCGCGGGGCGGCGGACGACGAGTTCATGGCGCCAACGTACGGCGCCCGGAGAGGGGCCCGCACGCGTGGGTCCGCGTGCGGGACCGCGCACCTAGAGTGGACAGGTGACACTGCAGACCGCGCCCGAGGGGCTCGCCGCTGCCGAGCAGAGCATCTCGACGGTCGACGCGTGGGTCACCATCGTGTGGAACGACCCGGTCAACCTCATGAGCTACGTCACGTACGTCTTCCGGTCGTACTTCGGCCACCCGCAGGCGAAGGCCGAGATGCTCATGCGCCAGGTCCACGAGCAGGGGCGCGCCGTGGTCTCGGCCGGGAACCGTGAGCGGATGGAGGTCGACGTGCAGGCGATGCACTCCTACGGCCTGTGGGCGACGCTCCAGCGGTCCGGCGACTGATGCGCGCCTTCCGACGCGAACGCGGGATGTTCGTCGCCGAGCTCGACGCGGACGAGCGCGCCGCGGTGGCTGCCGTCGTCGCCGACGTCGCGCAGCTCCTGGGCGCCGGGCGGCTCGAGGACAGGGGAGGTGCCGATCGGCCCGGCGACGACGACGCCCCGCAGACGCTGCCGCCCACGGAGTCCTTGGCCGGCCTCAGCCTGCGGATCGACGACATCCGGGCGCCCGACGACGCCGCGGTGCGCAGGCTCCTCCCGGACGCGTCCCGGAACGAGCCCACGGTGTCGGCCGAGTTCCGCCGGCTCACCGAGGACGACCTGCGACAGGTCAAGACGGCACGGCTCACGGCGCTGTGGGATGCGCTGACGACCGGTCCGGCGGACGGCTGGCCGCGCGGGGCGCTCGTCGTGCACCCGGACGCTGGAGCCGACCTCGCCGCGACGATCACCGACCTGCGTCTCGTCCTGGCCGACCGGCTGGGGCTGGACGACGACGAGGCGTCCGAGGCGCTGTACGCGGAGCTGGAGCGTGATCTTCCCGACGACGACGCGCAGCGCGACTCGGCGGGCGACGTCCGGCGGTACCTCGGCTCGATCTACGCCGCGCTGAGCTGGCTCCAGGAGTCGCTGATCGACGTCCTGCTCGACGAGCTCGACCGGCCGCGCTGAGGTGGGGTCGGGCCGTCGACAAGACTCGGCGCGCGCTCCGATAGGCTCGACGCCGTGAACGAGGCCCCGATCGGCATCTTCGACTCCGGCGTCGGCGGCCTGACCGTCGCGCGGTCGATCCTCGACCAGCTGCCCCAGGAGTCGACGCTCTACATCGGCGACACGCTCAACACCCCGTACGGGTCCAAGCCGCTCGCCGCGGTCCGTGCGCACGCGCTCGCAGTCATGGACGACCTGGCGGACGCCGGCGTGAAGATGCTCGTCATCGCATGCAACACTGCGTCGTCGGCCATGCTGCGCGACGCACGCGAGCGGTACGAGCTGCGCCACGGGCTGCCCGTCGTGGAGGTCATCCTCCCGGCCGCTCGCCGTGCCGTGCTTGCGACCCGCACCGGCCGCATCGGCGTGATCGGGACGCACTCGACGATCCAGTCGCGCGCCTACGACGACGCCTTCGCGGTCGCACCGGGTGTGCACCTCACGTCGCAGGCGTGCCCGCGGTTCGTCGAGTTCGTCGAGGCAGGAATCACGTCGGGTCCCGAGCTCATGGCGGTCGCGCACGAGTACCTCGACCCCGTCCGGGCTGCGGGCGTCGACACCCTCGTGCTCGGCTGCACCCACTACCCGCTGCTGACGGGCGTCATCTCCTATGTCATGGGCGAGGACGTCACGCTCGTGTCGAGCGCCGAGGAGACCGCGAAGGACGTCTACCGGACGCTCGTCGCGCACGACCTCGAGCGTGACGCCGGGGCCGGCCCGGCCGAGCACCGGTTCATCGCGACGGGCGACCCCGTCTCGTTCCAGGCGCTCGCGCGCAGGTTTCTCGGACCCGAGGTCGGTGCGGTCGAGCCGCTCGGTGCGCTGCGGTGAGGCTCGTCGTCCTCGGCTGTGCCGGGTCGTTCCCGAGCGCGGACGCTGCAGCGTCCGGCTACCTGGTGCAGGCCCAGGCGCCGGGCGCCGACGGCGCGGACCGGACGTGGACCGTGCTGCTCGACCTCGGCAACGGCGCTCTCGGTCCGCTGCAGCGCTACGGAGACCCGACGGCGCTCGACGTCATCGCCGTGTCCCACCTGCACGCCGACCACGTCGCGGACCTCATCGTGCTCAACGTGCTGCGGCGCTACCGGCCCGAGGGTGCGTGCGACCAGGTCCCGCTGTACGGCCCGGCCGGAACGGCCGAACGGCTGGCCGTGATGGCGGGCAAGGACCCGGCGACCACGGTCTCCGAGCAGTTCGACGTGCGTGAGTGGGTTCCGAGGGTCCCTGTCGTCGTCGGCCCGTTCATGCTCGAGCCCGTCGAGGTCGCCCACCCGATCCCCGCGTTCGGCGTGCGCGTGACCGGTCCGTCGTCGCTCGAGCGCGGACGGTCCGTCACGATCGCCTACACGGGGGACACCGACCTCTGCGACGGTCTTGTCGTCCTCGCCGCGGGCGCGGACCTGCTGCTCGCCGAGGCCGCCTACGTCGAGGGCCGCGACGACGCCCTGCGCGGGGTGCACCTCACGGGTCGCCGCGCGGGCCTGGTCGCGGCCGACGGCGGCGTCGGGCGCCTGGTCCTGACGCACCTGGTCGACTGGAACGACCCGCAGGTGACGCTCGCCGAGGCGCGCGAGGTCTTCGCCGGACCGATCGACCTGGCCGCCCCAGGCGCCGTCTACGAGCTCTGACTGGTGCGAGCCGTGGGGGACCCCGCGGTTAGGCTCGTCCGCATGACCTCCTCCACCACGACACTGCGCGCCGACGGCCGCCGCCCCGACGAGCTGCGCCCGGTCACGATCACCCGGCGGTTCCTCGACGCCGGCGAGGGCAGCGTCCTCGTCGAGTTCGGCGGCACGAAGGTGCTGTGCGTCGCCTCGTTCACCGAGGGGGTGCCGCGCTGGCGCAAGGGCTCGGGTGAGGGGTGGGTGACCGCCGAGTACGCGATGCTCCCGCGGGCGACCTCGACCCGCTCGGACCGCGAGTCGGTGCGCGGCAAGGTCGGCGGCCGCACCCACGAGATCTCCCGGCTCATCGGCCGCTCGTTGCGCGCCATCATCGACGTCTCGGCGCTCGGCGAGAACACGATCGTGCTCGACTGCGACGTCCTGCAGGCCGATGGTGGGACCCGTACCGCGGCGATCACGGGCGCCTACGTCGCGCTCGCGGACGCGGTCGCGTGGGGCGTCGAGAAGGGCGCCATCAACGCCCGGCGCACCGTCCTGCGCGACTCGGTCGCCGCCGTGAGCGTCGGCATCATCGACGGGGTCCCGATGCTCGACCTGCCGTACGTCGAGGACGTGCGCGCGGAGACCGACATGAACGTCGTCGTCACCGGCGCGGGCACGTTCGTCGAGGTGCAGGGCACCGCCGAGCACGCCCCGTTCGACCGGCGCGAGCTCGACGTCCTGCTCGACCTTGCGGTCGCCGGGACCGCCGAGCTCAACCGCATCCAGCTCGCGGCGCTCGCCGCACCGGCGTCGGACGGCAGCGCGACCCGCGGCGTGACGCTGCCGGTCGGAGCGTCCGGGACCGGCGCGTGAGCGCGAGCGGTCCTCGGCTCGTCCTCGCCACCCACAACCCGCACAAGGTCGGCGAGCTGCGCGCGATCCTGGCACCGGTGCTGCCCGGCCTCGACCCCGTGGACCTCGTCGGCGCGCGCGACCTGGGCGCCCCCGAACCGGTCGAGGACGGTCTGACCTTCGCGGCGAACGCGCTGGTCAAGGCCCGGGCGCTCGCGGCCTTCACCGGTCTGCCTTCGCTCGCCGACGACTCGGGCCTCTGCGTCGACGTGCTGGGCGGTGCCCCCGGCATCTTCTCGGCTCGCTGGGCCGGCCGGCACGGTGACGACGCTGCGAACCTCGAGCTCCTGCTCGCGCAGCTCGAGGACATCCCCTCGGAGCACCGGGGTGCCCGGTTTACCTGCGCGGCCGCACTCGTGACGCCGGACGGCACCGAGCACGTCGAGGTCGGTCACCTCGTGGGTCGCCTGGCGCTCGCGGCGCACGGCACCGGCGGGTTCGGCTACGACCCCGTGCTCATCCCCGAGGGCGAGACGCGCACGTGCGCCGAGCTCACCGCGGCCGAGAAGAACGCGATCAGCCACCGCGGTCAGGCGTTCCGCGCGCTGGCACCGGCGATCGCGGTGGCGCTCGGCAGGTGAGCGCACGTGGCTGAGCCCGGCCGCGGTGGTCGCGTCGTCGCAGACGCGGCGCTCGGACCCGTGCACCTCGTGGCCGACGCGATCACGTACGCCTACCCGGGCCGCGCAGTGCTCGAACGCGTCGACCTCGTGGCGTCGGACGGCGCGCGCATCGGGGTCGTCGGCGAGAACGGGGCCGGCAAGACGACGCTTCTGCGCGTGCTGGCCGGTGAGCTCGACCCGCAGGCCGGCGCGGTGCGGGTCGTCGGTCGCATCGCGGTGGTCGCCCAGGAGCTCGACGTCCGCCCCGATGCGACCGTCGGGACGCTCACCAGCGAGGCGCTGTCCGGTGTGCGGGCCGTGGCCGCACAGCTCGACGCCGCGATCGCGGCGTTCGACCACGACTCCGGCGACCTCGGCGCGCTCGGGCTCGTCATGGCGCGCGCCGAGCAGCTCGCGGCGTGGGACGTCGACCGCCGCGTCGACGAGGCGCTCACCCGGTTCGGCGCCCCGCGCGACCCGCAGCGTCGGCTCGACGAGCTCAGTGTCGGCGAGCGCTACCGCGTGCGGCTCGCGTGCCGCATCGCCGAGCGCGCCGACATCCTCCTGCTCGACGAGCCGACCAACCACCTCGACGTCATCGGCATCGAGTACCTGACCGCCCAGCTGCGCGGCTGGCCGGGCGTCGTCGTCATCGTGACGCACGACCGTCAGCTGCTGGACGACGTCATGACGGCGATCCTCGACCTCGACCCGTCGATGGACGGGGGGCCGGTCCTCTACGGCGCGACCCGGTACGCGACCTACCGGTTCATGAAGGACCAGGCGCTGCGCCGTTGGCGTGCGCGGCACGCTGCCGAGCGCAAGCGGGCCGAGACCCTGGCCGCGCACCTCGACGCGTCCTACGAGGGGCTGTCCGACGCGTGGCGGCCGCTCAAGGGCTCGCGACCGAACCGCCGGGCCACCCACGCCCGCGGTCACGTGAAGGCTGCTGACCGCCTCATCCAGCGCCTCGAGGCCGCGGCGGTCCAGGTACCGGTGCCGCCGCTCGAGCTCGCGTTCCCCGACCTGCCGTCGCTGCCCCAGCGGTACGTGAGCGGACCGCTGCTCGAGCTGCGGGCGCCGCGGGTCGACGGCGCGGACGGCCGCCTCCGGCTCGACCTCGCGGGGACCCGCGTCGATCTGCCGCCGTGCGGCCGGCTGCTGGTCACCGGCCCCAACGGCTCGGGCAAGTCGACGCTCCTGGCGGCCCTGGCCGGGTCGGTCCCGATGAGTCGCGGCACGCGGACGCTCGCGGCGGGCGTGCGCCTCGGCATCCTCGGCCAGGAGGGCGCACCAGGGTCCGCCGGACCCGTCGACCCGGCCTCGACGAGCGGGTTCGACGCCTACGCGCGCGTCGCGCTCGACCTGCTCGCCGCGGGAACGCTCGACCCCGACCAGCTGGTGCCCGTCGCGTACCTCGGGCTGCTCACCGAGGACGACCTCGAGCGGCCGCTCGCCGAGCTCTCAGTCGGCCAGCGACGACGGTTCGACCTCGCGTGCGCGGTGCTCGCGGCACCGCACGTCCTGCTGCTCGACGAACCGACGAACCACCTGTCGATCGGTCTTGTCGACGAGCTCACGGCCGCGCTGCGGGCGACATCAGCGACCGTCGTCGTCGCGACGCACGACCGACGCATGCGTGCGGACCTCGCCGACTGGCCCCAGCTCGAGCTCGGCTGATCCGCGCTCGCTACGCGATGCGCCCGACGTGAGCCATGGCCTGCCGCAGGAGCGCCCCGTGCCCGCCGGTCATCTCGAGCTGGATGCGTTCGGCGAGGGCCTCCTCCGGTGTGAGCCAGGCGAGGTCCAGCGCGTCCTGCTGCGGTCGGCAGTCGCCCGCGACCGGCACCACGTACGCGAGCGAGACGGCGTGCTGACGCGGGTCGTGGTAGGCGGTGATGCCGGGCGTCGGGAAGTACTCCGCGACGGTGAACGGCTGCGGCGACGGCGGGATCTGGGGGAGCGCGACCGGCCCGAGGTCCTTCTCGAGGTGTCGCAGCAGCGCGTCGCGCACCCGCTCGTGGTACATCACCCGACCGGAGATCAGGGCGCGGGACATCTCGCCCTCCTGGTTGACCCGCAGCAGGAGCCCGACGGCCACGACGTCGCCCGAGTCGTCGACGCGCACGGGAACGGCATCGACGTACAGCAGCGGCAGCGTCCGGCGCGCGGTCGCCATCGCGTCGTTGCTGAGCCAGCCGGAGGGGCGTTCGGGTTCGCGAGGGTACTCGGCGGTGTCGGTCACGGTGCCTTTTCTACCCCGGACGGGGCCGTCGGGTCGCACCGACGCGCACCGGCGTCGGGAATACCCGGGCGCTCCGGAGTGCTCTACCGGCCGCAAGCCACACACCTGAGGAGGACCCCCATGGCCACGACCGAGCTGACCGGTGCCACGATCCAGCAGACGATCAACGACAACGACATCGTCCTCGTCGACTTCTGGGCGGAGTGGTGCGGCCCGTGCAAGCGCTTCGGTCCGGTGTTCGAGACGTCGTCCGAGCAGCACCCCGACGTCGTGCACGCCAAGGTCGACACGGATGCCGAGCAGGAGCTCGCTGCCGAGCTGAACATCTCCTCGATCCCGACGCTCATGGCGTTCCGCGAGGGTGTCCTCGTCTTCAGCCAGGCGGGCGCACTGCCTGGTCCGGCGCTCGAGCAGGTGCTTCAGGGCGTCAAGGAGCTCGACATGGACGACGTGCGCCAGCAGATCGCGGCGGCACGCACAGGCACGCAGAGCTGAGACCGCCGCACCGAACCACCTCGACGGGCCCGCCGCGCACGCGCGCGACGGGCCGTCGGTGCGTCCTGACCTGGTGCGGGAGACGGGACTCGAACCCGCACGCCCGTGGGGGCACCAGGACCTAAACCTGGCGTGGCTGCCGTTTCACCACTCCCGCGCGCTCCGATGATTCCACAGGGGCCAGAAGTCGCTCGACGGGTGGCGGCGGCCGCCCCGTCAGGCGATCTTCAGGTCGCGCCGGAGCTTCGCGACGTGTCCGGTGGCCTTCACGTTGTACTGGGCGAGCTCCACCCTGCCGTCCGGGCCGACGACGACTGTCGAACGGATCACGCCCGTCACGGTCTTGCCGTACAGCTGCTTCTCGCCGTACGCGCCCCAGCCCTCGAGCACGGACCTGTCGACATCGGACGCGAGCGGGAACGTCAGACCGTCCTCCGCGGCGAACCGAGCGAGCTTGTCGACCGGGTCGGGCGACACGCCGATGACGGCGTAGCCGGCCGCGGCGAGCGACGTCAGAGAGTCGCGGAAGTCGCACGCCTGGGTGGTGCAGCCCGGCGTCATCGCGGCGGGGTAGAAGTACACGACGACGTGCTGCCCGCGCAGGTCGGAGAGCGTGACGGAACCGCCGTCGGCCGTCGGGAGCGTGAAGTCGGGGGCGAGGTCTCCGGTGGACAGGCGCGGCATGGTGCTCCTGGGTCGTGGTCGGTGCTGCTCGGGCGGCTGCGGGCGATGCCAGCCTACGGTCGCGGTAGCGTCGGTCGACGTGAGCGCACCCCGGTCGTCCGAACGGCCCACTCTGCCGATCCGCATGCTCAACGACAGGCTGCTGGTCGAGCTGGACCCCGACGCCGCCGAGCGCCGCTCGTCCGGTGGCATCGTCATTCCCGCGACGGCCGCCGTCGGCAAGCGGCTCGCGTGGGGCACGGTGGTCGCGGCGGGCCAGCAGGTCCGGCAGGTCGAGGTGGGCAACCGCGTGCTGTTCGACCCCGACGAGCGCGGCGAGGTCGAGCTCGACGCCCGCACCTACCTGCTGCTCCGGGAGAAGGACGTGCATGCCGTCGCGCAGCCGGGGGTCGGCGGCGCCGGGACGGGGCTGTACCTCTGAAGGGGCATTCGCGCATCGCGGATCGGTGGGGCGCGCTTGCGCCGGAGCGTGCCGGGTGTTCGGATGGTGGATCGCCGAGCAGAGGGGGACAGCGCGTGGTTCAGAACGACCCAGACCTGACCGTGGACGTCGGCGCACCCGATGGCCCGACCGGATCGGACGCAGCCACGCCCGATCCGGCAGATGCTGCCGGTGCCGTGATGCAGCTGCTCGCCGAGGGCGTGCCGTTGACGCTGCTCGCTGATCTCGCCGCCCCGGACGGCCCCGCCTCCCAGGTCATCCTCGAGACCGAGGGGCTGCCCGACGACGCCTGGTGGGAGACCGAAACGGACACCGACCAGGCCCCGGACCAGGCTTCCGACGAGCTCGTCCCCGACCCCCAGGCCGCTCGCGAGTGACGCGCGTCACGCGCGGGGACGTGAGTTCGTCTCTGCGCCTGACCGGTGGTAACGTTTCGCCCCGCGCGCCATTAGCTCAATTGGCAGAGCAGCTGACTCTTAATCAGCGGGTTCGGGGTTCGAGTCCCTGATGGCGCACAACATCGAGGTCGTGGTCCGCAGCGTGCGGGCCACGACCTCGATCTCGTCCGGGGCTAACGGTGGGTGGCTCGATCGCGGTGAGGTCGGTGCCGATGATCGGGCAGTGGCAGCTCTCGCACTCCAGGTGAGCCGACACGACCTCGCCGCAGTCGTGCAGGAGCACCGTCTCGCTGTGCGGTGCGTCCGGAAGCCACCGGGTTCCCCACTGGTCGAGCATCAGCAGGACGGGCCGCAAGGCGGTGCCCGCGTCGGTGGCGTGGTACTCGAACCGGGGCGGGTGCTCGGAGTACGAGCGCTTCTCCAGCACGCCTGAGGTCACGAGCGTCGTGAGGCGTTTGGTCAGGATGTCCTTCGGTGCGCCCGTGTTGCGCTGGATGTCGACGAAACGGTGGACGCCGTAGAAGACCTCACGAAGCACCAGCAGGCTCCACCGCTCCCCGACGACCTCGAGGGCCGACGCGATCGAGCAGGTACGGGGCACGACAGACACGGCGCCCCCGGCGGGCCGGAGCTCTACCAGTTCGTCCTCGACCACCTCGATGTGGCCGAGCCGGCACTCGCGGCCGCCACCTCCGCGGAGGGCCTCAGCTCGGCGCTCCTCGCCGCGTTCCCCGCAGCAGGCGGTGCGGGTCTGCTCGACATCCAGAACGGGTACCTGTTCCCGGTGGCCTAGCACGCACGACGCACGGCAATGAGGGCTCCTGCTCGCTCGGCGAGGTGTGGCCGGATCCCGGGTCACGCGTCACGATGGGTCGGACCATCAACGGCGGGACGGAGCGACCATGAGCGAGGCCGAGCGGCAACCATCCGGAGTCCGCGAGTACGACGTCGTCGTCCTCGGGGCGGGTGCGACAGGGGAGAACGTCGCGGACCGGGCGCGGCGCGGTGGCCTGAGCGTCGTCGTCGTCGAGGACGAGCTCGTCGGGGGTGAGTGCTCGTACTGGGCCTGCATGCCGTCCAAGGCGCTGCTGCGTCCGGGCGCGGTCCTTGCTGCAGCGCGCGCCGTGCCCGGCGCGGCCGGCGCCGTCACGGGCCGGCTGGATGTCGCCGCCGCCCTCGCGCGCCGCAACACGTTCGCGTCCCACTGGGACGACCACGGACAGGTCGAGTGGCTCGACGGCGCAGGGATCGCGCTCGTGCGCGGGCGCGCGCGCTTCGCCGGCCCGCGCACGGTCGTCGTGGAGGACGACATGGGCCTGGAGACCGTCGTGCGCGCGCGGCACGCCGTGGTCGTCGCGACCGGGAGCGAGCCCGCTCTGCCGGACGTCGACGGTCTCGCCGGAGCGGCACCCTGGACGAGCCGGGAGGCCACGTCGGCCCAGGAGGTGCCGGCGTCGCTCACGATCCTCGGAGGTGGGGTCGTCGCGGTCGAGATGGCCGTCGCCTACACGGACCTGGGGGCCGCCGTCACGGTGCTCGTACGCGGCGACAGGCTGCTCGCGCGCGCCGAGCCGTTCGCGGGCCGCGAGGTCGCCGACGCGCTCGTCGCGCTGGGGGTCGATCTGCGGACCGGGGCGGCGGTGGCCTCGGTGCACCGCGGGCCCGACGGCGTCCACGTCACGCTGGCAGACGGGGGTGAGGTCGTCTCGGAGCAGCTGCTCGTCGCGACGGGCCGTACACCCCGGACCGCCGACCTGGGGCTCGAGATCCTCGGGCTGCACCCGGGCGCTCGGCTCGAGGTCGACGAGTCGATGGCGGTCGGTGCCGTCGCGGGCGGCTGGCTGTTCGCGGCGGGCGACGTCACCGGACGGACCGCGACGACGCACCAGGGGAAGTACGACGGACGCGTCGCGGGCGACGTCGTGGCCGCCCGCTTCGGGACGTCCGAGGCGGATCGCCACGCCGAGGGGTCCGCAGCCCGCTGGAGCCGGTACCGCGCCAGCGCCGACGGCGTCGGGGCGCCGCAGGTCGTGTTCTCCCGGCCAGAGGTGGCCTGGGTCGGGCTGACCGAGCAGGCGGCCCGCGACGCCGGGCTGGACGTCCGCGTCGTGCAGCACGCCGTGTCAGCCGTGTCGGGGGCCGCCGTGGCTGCCGACGGGTACGCGGGCACCGCACAGCTCGTGCTCGACGACGCCCGCGGCCTCGTCGTGGGCGCGACGTTCACCGGTCCCGACGCCGCGGAGCTGGTGCACGCGGCGACGGTCGCCGTCGTCGGCCAGGTACCGCTCGACCGGTTGTGGCACGCCGTCCCCGCCTACCCGACGGTGAGCGAGGTGTGGCTGCGGCTGCTCGAGGCTGCAGGGCTGTGAGCGCGGTCCGCGCGACCGTCAGCTCGCGAGGGAGCCGTCGCTCGACAGGACCAGGCCGATCGCGGCCTCGCCGTGGCGCACCGCGTCGCCGATGAGGCCGAAGTCGTAGGACTTGAAGTCGGAGAACTTCAGGCCGTACTTCGACTCGAGACCGGGCTGGCAGAACGGCCGCTGCGGGCACTCCGCCGGTCCGGCCAGGACGAGCGACCCGCAGGCCGCCGCGAGCTCGCTCAGCGTCGTGACGTTGTGCTCCTGGGCGAACTCGCTCGTCACCGCGAACGCGTTCTGGTCCTGTGCGGCCGACGCCGTCCCGAACGTGAGGCCCACGCCGGTCCCGAGCGTCGTCAGCGCGGTGACGGTCGCCGTGACGTCGCTGCTCGCGACCGGGGTCGCGCTCGCACCGTTGACCTTGGTGTTGAGGAACTCGGCCAGCGTCGCGGCGTACTCGGGCGTGGCGGTGATCTGTCCGCTCTCGAGCGCCGGGAGGTAGGTCTCCCGGTTGCCGATCGTCTGCACGTCGGCGGTGTAGCCGGCCGAGCGCAGCACCGCGGCGTACACCTCGGACAGCGTCGCGCTCTCGGAGAAGTTCGCGGCGCCGATGACGACGTGACGACCCCCGCCCACCGACGCGTCGGGTGCGGTGAGCCCGGCGTCCTTGACGTACGCGGCCGCGACCTCGCTCGACGTCTTGCGGTCGATGTCGACCGACTTGTTCAGGCCGATGAGCTTCGTGGTGTCGAGGGACGCCGACACCGTGTCGAGGAGCGGGACGAGCGCGGGGTCGGCCGCCGCGGCCGCCGCGTTGACGGCGGGGATGATGTTGTCGGCGTTCTGCAGGCCCTTGTCGTCGGTCAGGACGACGAGCTTGTCGCCCTTCACCGGCGCGCACGTCGCCGCACCCGACGCGGTCGCTGCGGTCGTCGCGGCGACGCCGCCGCCCGAACCGGGCGAGCCGCACGCGGCGAGCAGGAGTGCTCCGGCTGCGGCCAGTGCAGCTGCGGCGGCGATCGGGGGTGTGCGCATGACGGGCTCCTCGCGGTGGCGTGCCGGGATGTCAGCAGCCATTCGACCCGCGATCCGGACATCTGGCAAGTGAGCCGCCCGACGTCGCCTCATACCGACGACGACGTGGCCCGCTGCCGCATCGGCGCCGGTGTGAGGACGTGCTGGACCCCGGCCAGGATGCCTTCGGCGACCAGGCAGAGCAGTGCGACGAGCACGCCGCCCGCGAGCACCTGTCCGTAGCGCTGCAGGGCGAGCCCGGTGACGATGATCGAGCCCAGGCTCGTCCCGCCGACGAACGCCGCGAGCGGCACGGTCGCGATGACCTGCACGGCGGCGGTGCGCAGACCGGCGGCGACGAGGGGGAGCGCGAGCGGGAGCTCGACGAGCGCGAGCGAGCGCGCCGCCGACATGCCCATGCCACGGGCCGCGTCGCGCACGTCGGCATCGACCTCGAGCACGCCGGTGTAGGCGTTGGTCAGGATCGGCGGGACCGCGAACACGGCGACGGCGAGCGTCGTCGCCGTCTGGCCGAACAGCCCGCCCGACGCGAAGATCGTGAGCAGCGCGAAGGTCGGCAGCGCTCGTGAGGTGTTCGCGAGCACCACGGTGAGCGCCCCTCCGGCGTGCCGGTGACCGAGCCACACGCCGAGCGGCAGAGCGATGACCGCGGCGAGCAGCACGGCCGCGACCGAGATCGTGAGGTGCTCGCGGGTCAGCGCCAGCACACCGTGGGTGCCTGTCCAGTTCAGGGGGTCGTTGAGCCACGCGACCGCGTCGGAGACGACGTTCATCCCACGGCCCTCACGTCGTCCGCGCCGAGCGGGACCACGGCGTGATCAGCCGGCCCACGACGTACAGGACCAGGTCGCACGCGAGCGCGAGCGCCAGGCACAGCAGCGTGGCGGTGAGGATCTCGGCGTGGTAGCGGCTGCGGAACCCGCGGAACATCAGCTGACCGAGCCCGCCGTACCCGACGACGACGCCGACCGTGGTGAGCGCGACCGTCGAGACCGTCGCGAGCCGCACACCGGCAACGATGGCGGGCAGCGCGTTCGGCAGCTCGACCCGCAGGAGCAGCCGCGCGGGACCGTACCCGAGGCCGCGCGCCGCGTCGCGCACCTCCTCGGCGACCCCGTCCAGCCCGACGACGATGTTGCGCACGAGCACGAGCAGCGCGTACGTCACGAGACCGATCAGGACAGTCGTGCGGCCGATGCCGGTGAACGGCGCCAGGACGGCGAACAGGGCGACCGAGGGGACCGTGTAGAGCACACCGGCGAGGCCGACGAGCGGCGCGGCCAGGCGCGGTCGGGTGTGCGCGAGCGCGGCGAGCGGGAGGGCGATCACCAACGCGATGAGCACGGCCTGGATCGTCAGCGTCGTGTGCTGCTCGAGCGCGTGGGTCAGGTCAGAGTGGTTCCGCACGACGTAGTCCCACGACAGCCACGGGTTCGCGGCCACGTGCACCGGGCCAGCGGACGTCATCGTGATCACGCGTGCGAACGTACCCGGACTCGCCGGGCGGCGCGACGCCGACCGCCCGACACGTCCTCGCGCGTGCGGGCACCGCTCGGGCACCCGCGTGCGCATCCGTGCGCGGGTGTCGGCCGGGACGGGTAGCGTCCGTCGCGTGGCGACGTCGATCGGGTTCGAGCACGTGCGCAAGGTCTATGCGGACGGCACGGTCGCCGTCGACGACTTGACGCTCGACGTCCACGAGCACGAGCTCCTCGCGCTCGTCGGTCCGTCGGGCTGCGGGAAGTCGACGACGCTGCGCATGGCCAACCGCCTGGTCGAGCCGACGTCGGGGCGGATCGTCCTTGGCGGCGAGGACGTCACGCACGTCGACGCGGTGGGACTGCGCCGGCGCATGGGGTACGTCATCCAGCACGTGGGGCTCTTCCCGCACCGGACCGTCGCGCAGAACGTCGCGACAGTCCCGCAGCTGCTCCGGTGGGACCGCGCGCGGTCCCGGGCCAGGGTCTCCGAGCTGCTCGAGCTGGTCGGGCTCGACCCCGGCGTGTACGGGCGCCGCTACCCCCACGAGCTGTCCGGGGGCGAGCGTCAACGCGTCGGGGTCGCGCGCGCACTGGCTGCCGACCCGCCGGTCCTCCTGATGGACGAGCCGTTCGGCGCGGTCGACCCGGTCGGGCGTCGACGGCTCCAGGGGGAGTTCCGCCGCATCCAGCGCGAGCTCGGGACGACGGTCATGCTCGTGACGCACGACGTCGACGAGGCCGTGCGGCTCGCCGACCGGATCGCGGTGCTCAGCCCGGGCGGACATCTCGAACAGCTCGCCGACCCGGTGCAGGTGCTCGCGGCACCCGCGAGCCCTGCCGTCGCCGACCTCGTCGGGACCGATGCCGCCGTACGGCTGCTGTCGCTCGGCCGACTGCGTCGCGACGACCTCGGACCCGTCACCGGCGCCCCGACGGTGGACGCTGCCGCCGAGTCGTTCCCCGTCGACCGAGCTGAGCTGGCCGTCGGGTCCTCCCTCGAGGACGGGTTCGCGGCGCTCGCCGGAGCGCGCGGCGGGTCGGTCGCCGTGATCGAGCACGGGGCCGTCGTCGGGAGCCTTGACGCGGACCGCCTGCTCGCGGCGCTGCGTCGTGTGATGTTCGACGCGCAGCACTCCCCGGTAACCTCCCCGACCACCACGGTGGGTACTCTGCCCGGGTGAGCTCCCGCCGCATCGCCCTCGCCACGTGCTCGTCGCTGCCAGCCCTGGACGACGACGACGTCCCCCTCGTGCCGGCGTTCGCCCAGCGTGACGTCGTGGCCGAGCCCGTCGTGTGGGACGACCCCGCAGTGGACTGGTCGGTCTACGACCTCGTCCTGATCCGCTCGACGTGGGACTACACCGACCGCCCGCGCGAGTTCGTCGACTGGATCCGACGCGTCGAGCAGTCCACGCGCCTGGTCAACCCCGCGTCCGCGGTGGAGTGGAACATCGACAAGTCCTACCAGCGCACGCTCGAGCGCGCCGGCCTGCCGATCGTGCCGACCATCTGGCTGGACCCCGAGCGCAACTTCGACTCACGGTCGATCCACACCCGGTTCCCGGCCTTCGGGGACTTCGTCATCAAGCCGACCATCAGCGCCGGGTCGCGTGACACGGGACGGTACTCGGCGGGCGAGACGCCGTCGCGCGCTCTTGCCATCACGCACGCGAAGAACCTCCTGCAGGCCGGTCGGCACGTCATGCTCCAGCGATACCTGCGCCAGGTCGACACCGTGGGGGAGACCGCCATCGTGTTCATCGACGGCGTGTTCAGCCACGCGGTCCGCAAGGCCCCGCTGCTCAGCGGCCCGTTCCGCGCGCCGACGACGCCGTCCGTGCTGTACAAGGAAGAGGTCATGTCGGCGCGCGATGCGAGCCCCGCGGAGCGTGAGGTCGCCGAGCGCGTCGTGGCCGCTCTGCCCGAGCTCGTCCCCGGTGTCGACGGACCGCTCGTGTACGCGCGCGTCGACCTCATCCCCGACGACGCGGGCAACCCGGTCGTGCTCGAGCTCGAGCTCACCGAGCCGTCGTTCTTCTTCGCGCTGGCGCCCGGATCGCTCGACCGCCTCGTGGACGCGGTCGTCGGCCGCCTCTGAGCCGCCGGCGCGGCCCAGGGACTCGGCACGACGCGAGCTTCTGGACGACGCCAGCTTCTTGACGACACAGATCCTGGGACGACACCGGTCCTGGGACGACGAAGGGCGCCGCACTCACGAGTGCGACGCCCTTCGAACCATGGGGTGAGTAACGGGACTTGAACCCGCGACCCCCTGGACCACAACCAGGTGCTCTACCAGCTGAGCTATACCCACCATGGATCTCGCCCCTCGGAAGGGGCGAGAAGAAGTGTACCGGCTCGGACGAGGTGCTCTCACGTCCGACGATGCACAGCCCGTCAGCGTGCCGCAGGACCCTCCGGGCCGACCAGCGTGTCCTCGGCGACCGAGGCGAGGTTCACCGACGTCGCGATGACCTGCGCTGCGACGGCCTTGGCCTGCTTCGAGTCGGGCCCCGGCTGGGGGACCAGCAGCGCGGCGCGGTAGTACCGCAGCTCGTCGATGCTGTCGAGGATGTCGCCGAGCGCGCGGTGGCCGCCATGCTTCTCGGGAGACGCGAAGTAGACGCGCGGGTACCAGCGGCGCGCGAGCTCCTTGATCGACGAGACGTCGATCACGCGGTAGTGGAGGTGCGCGGACAGCTCGGGCATGTCGCGGTCGAGGAAGTTCTTGTCGGTGCCGACGGAGTTGCCGGCCAGTGGCGCCTTGCCTGGGTCGGGCACCCACGTCTTCACGTACTCGAGCACCTGGGCCTGAGCATCGGCGAGGGTGGTGCCGGTCGGCAGGTCCTCGAGCAGGCCGGACGTGACATGCATCGCGCGGACGAAGTCGTTCATCTGCTCGAGCGCGCCGGGCGGGGGTGCGATGACGACCTCGACTCCCTTGCCGAGCACCGTGAGCTCGGAGTCCGTCACGACGACGGCGACCTCGATGAGCGCGTCGGCCGTGAGGTCGAGGCCCGTCATCTCGCAGTCGATCCACACGATCCGGTCGTTGCTGGTGCTGCCGTTGCCTGTCGTCGTCACGGTGCCAGCCTACGGTCCCGGGCCGGGCTCTCGTGCGGAGCCTGGACCGTCGCGGCGACGCCGGCGGCGACGAGCACGAGGAGTCCGGCGGCTGCCCCAACGAGAACCGCGGTCCGCCATCGGATCCCCGCCCAGCCGAGCACGAACGTCGTGGAGGCCGTTGCTCCGGCCGCCAGCGCGACGCGTTCGACAACCGTGGGCAGCCACGCACGCAGACGCGCGAGGCGAGCCGACTGGGGTGCGGGCGCCCCCGGTGCGGACGCAGTGCCGTGGCGACCCATCAGCGACGGGGAGGCCGGGGTGCGTGCGCGTGCATCCCGTCATGCTTCCACGGGTTGCGACGGGCGTGGTGCGGGTCGTCTCGACGG
>NZ_DASUIR010000163.1:0-16163 GCF_036279715.1 Cellulomonas sp.
GGACGACCCGCACCCCGCACCGTCGTGCCCAGGTCGCTGGGCATCACCGCGCGGTGCCGCCGAGCGTCGACCGGAGCAGCGTGGCGACCAGGAGGGCGGTGTCGGGCGGGCGGCCGTCAGCGGGCACTGCGCGTGAACGCGCGGCGCGGAACGCGTCGGACCGGTTCGGGGTGCGCGAGCCCTCGCGGGCGGCCGATGCCTCGGCGAGCCGACGTTCGTGGTCGCGCACGACGAGGTCGAAGCTGCTGGTGGGATGCATGGTGGTGGTCTCCGTCGTACGGTCTGGATGGGCCTGGCCTGGCCCGGGAGGTCACCGCGGTGGATCCAGGGAACCACCGCGGTCGTGGTGCGGTCACGACCTTTTTGTGGCGCTTGACGCCGACGGTCTCGGTCGGGATGAACGCTCGGACGAGGGGGATGACGTGGCGGCAGTGTCGGGGCAGGACGCGTGGCGGAGCCGGACCGCCGTCCGAGCAGTGCTGCCGGGTGCGGTTCTCGTCGCGCTGGGCTTCGCAGTGTTCGTCGTCCTGCTGGACGGCGTGCGCGAGCGCGACGACCTGTCCTCGTTCGACCAACCGGTCCTCGACTGGCTCGTCGGGCACCGCGGACCCACCATGCGCGCGGTGTTCGCCGCGATCACGCTCGTGTCCGGTCCGCGCATCCTGCCGGCACTGGTGCTCGTCGCGTGCGCCGTATGGGTCGCCGTGCGACGTGAGTGGTGGCGGCCGGGGATCGTGGCGGCCGCGATGGTCGCCTCGACGCTGCTGTCGCTCGCGATCAAGAACCTGGTCGGACGCCCCAGGCCCCCGCTCGCGACCATGGACATCCCGGGGGCGGAGACGACCGCCTCGTTCCCGTCAGGGCACACGATGGGGACGGCGACGCTGCTGCTCGTCATCGGCTACCTGGCGTGGAGCCGGCACGCCGACCGCCGGAACCTCGTGGTCGGCGGCGCGGTGGCCGTCGTCGGCACGCTCGCCGTGGGCCTCAGCCGGCTCTACCTGGGCTACCACTTCTTGACGGACGTGCTGGCTGCGGTCGCGCTCGCGGTCGCTGTCCTGGGCTTTGTCGTCGTCGCCGACCGGCTGCACGGCCTGGACTCCGGGCGCCCCCAGCAGGACTCGAACCTGCAACCTACGGATTAGAAGGCCGTTGCTCTATCCATTGAGCTATGGGGGCTGGAACTGCCATGGATGAGCGTACGCGGAACGTCGCGCCGGGTCGTTGACCGACCGCGCCCCGCCAGGCCGCGCAGGGCCGGGCGGCGCGTTCGTTTGTCCTGGTCACCTCGTCAGGCGACTATAGGTACCGTGAGCGAGCAGGCAGGGACCTCAGTCGCCGACGGGGTGCTTGCGCGTCCCCTCGCCGCCATGTCCTTGCTCGACGCCGTCCGCGACCTTCGTCGCGACGTGGAGCGCACGGGCTTCCCGCTCGAGATCGCCTCCGTCGAAGCCGCGCGGGCGTCACGCGCGCGGCTCGTCGACCAGCTCGCCGACCATCTCGTCCCTCGGCTCGAGGAACTGTCGGCGCCCGCGATCGTCGTCGTCGCCGGGTCGACGGGAGCCGGCAAGTCGACGATCGTGAACTCGCTGCTCGGGACCGAGGTGACGGCGGCCGGTGTGCTCCGACCGACGACGCGCCGCCCGGTGCTCGTCCACCACCCCGACGACGCCGACCTGCTGGACAAGCACCCCGTCCTCGAGGCCGTCGAGGTGGTCGAGCACACGCGGGTGCCGCGCGGGATCGCCCTGCTCGACGCACCCGACCTCGACTCGGTGCTCGACTCCAACCGGGCCACGGCGCACCGGCTTCTCGAGGCCGCTGACCTCTGGCTCTTCGTCACCACCGCGGCGCGGTACGGCGACGCCCTGCCGTGGCAGGTCTTGCAGGGCGCCGTGGGGCGGGGTGCGTCGATCGCGATGGTCCTCAACCGCGTCGCCCCGGCGTCGCTCCCGACGGTGCGCGGCGATCTGCTCGAGCGCCTGCGTGGGCACGGCATGCAGGGTGCACCGCTCTTCGTGGTGCCCGACGTCGGCCCGCACGAGGGTCTCCTCGATCCCGCGATCCTCGCGCCCATCACACGGTGGCTGCAGATGCTCGCCGGGCTCGACCGCGCGCGGACGGTCATCGGTCGGACCCTGCGGGGGTCGCTCGCCGCGCTGCGCCCCTGGGTCGACGAGCTCGCCGAGGCGGTGCAGGCGCAGGCGGATGCCGCGGTCGTGCTGGCCGCCGAGCTGGACGTCGCTGCGCAGGGTCCCGAGCAGGCTGCGCGGGCGGCGGTGCACGGTGGTGTCGTGGCCGACGGTGCAGCGAGGGCGCGGTGGGCCGAGCTGGCTGCCGCCGGCGGACCGCTCGCGACCGTCGTGCGCTCGTCGGGCCGCGTCGACCGGTCCCGTCGGGCCGGGCGCGCTCGAGCAGAGGCGCTGGCCCCGCTCGTCGACGCCCTCACGCGATCCGCCGCCGCGAACCTCACAGCGGCTGGTGCGCGCGCCGAGCTCGTGCTGCGCACCCACCTGCGCGGCGCCGGCGCGCCCGACGGCGGTCCCTCGCTCGATGCGGCCTGGTCCGAGCCGGAGGACGCCACGGCGCGCTCCGCGTCGGCAGAGTCCTCGGCGCGGGCATGGGTGGGCTCCGCGGCTGCCGTAGCAACCGAGGCGCTGCGCCGGGCGGCGCTCGAGCCGAGCCACGAGGCGGTCCGCAACCGTGGTCGCCACGCCGTGCGCGCCGCCAAGCGTGCCGCCAAGCGCGCTGAACGCGCGGAACGTGCGCTCGGGCTGCCGGGACTCGCGGCCGTCGCGCTCGCGGCCGCTGCGGGGCTGGAGCCGGCGCGAGCGCTCCTGGCCGATCTTCTCGGCACTGCGGGGACGTGGGCGAGCGACGAGCTGCGCGCCGACCTTGCGGACCGGGGCGCCGCGGAGGTCGCGCGCGAACGCGCCGCCGTCGGGGAGCTGCTCGACGACCCCGACCTGGCGTCGGACGCCTCGTCGCTGCTGCGGCTGCGGCTCGCGGTGCTGAAGGGGTTGACGTGACGGAGATGACGAGGGCCGTCGAGCGGGAGGGTTTCGGCGCCGTGCACGGTCACCTGGCCGGCGCGGCGACGCGCGAGCTGACCCGGCGCGTCGAACAGGTCGACGAGGCCCTCGACGTCGGTGGCGAGCGCCTGGACCCGGCCGTCGCCGCGCGCATCGCGGTGTCGGTCGCGCAGGTCCGGGAACGTCTCGAGCTCGGCGTCGACCACACCATCGTCGCGTTGCTCGGCGGTACGGGGTCGGGGAAGTCCAGCCTCTTCAACGCGGTCTGCGGGCTTGAGTTCGCCGACGTCGGGGTCAAGCGCCCGACCACGTCCGAGGTGTCCGCGTGCGTGTGGGGCGAGGGCGGTGAGGCGCTGCTCGACTGGCTCGGGGTGGACGTCGACCGGCGGATCGAACGTGAGAGCCTGCTCGACGGCGAGACCGAGGCGCCGCTGCGCGGGCTCGTCCTGCTCGACCTGCCTGACCACGACTCGATCGCCCCGGCGCACCGCGTCGTGGTCGACAGGCTCGTACCGATGGCTGACCTGCTCGTCTGGGTCGTCGACCCGCAGAAGTACGCGGACGACGCCCTGCACTCGGGGTACCTGCGTCATCTCGTCGGGCACGAGGCGTCGATGGTCGTCGTGCTCAACCAGGTCGACACGCTCGGTCCGGACGTCCGCAACGAGCTCGTCGTCGACCTGGCGCGGCTGCTGGTCGAGGACGGTCTCGAGGGTGTCGCGATCCGGACCGCGTCGGCGCGAACCGGCGAGGGGGTGCCCGAGCTCCGCGACCAGCTCGCCGCGGTCGTCGCTCGGCGCAGCGTGGCGGCCGAGCGGGCAGGGGCCGAGCTCAACGACGCGGCCACGCTGCTCGGGAGCCAGGTGGCCGGACGCGAGCCCGGTTCGGCTCGGCTCGACGTGACCCACGTGGTCGACGTGCTGACGGAGGCTGCTGGCCTGCGCGCGATCGCCGACGCTGTCGGCGCGGTCGTCCGCGGCGGAGCGCGGGCCGTCCCCGCCTTCGGCCTGGTGCAAACAGACACCGTCGCCCTCGCGCGGGCGGGATGGCTCGCCTCGGTGACGCGCGCGGTGCCGGTGCGGTGGCAGGAGGCGGTCGCTGCGCGGGTCGCCTCGGCGGACCAGCTGCGGCGCGAGGTCGACGACGTCCTGGCGCACGTCACGGTGGCCACGCGCCGTTCACGGCTTGCGACGGGCCTGTTCGCCTCGTCCCTCGTGGTCGCCGGGTGCGCGCTCGCGGCGGGGTCGGTCGCGCTGGGCTTGCGTCTCGGTCGTGGGTCGGGGACGGCCGACGACAACCCGTGGGCCTGGCTGGCCGCGGCCGCGCTGCTCGGGGGCGCGGTTCTCCTCGCCGTCGGGGCGCACGTGGCGCGCCGGGCCGCGGCCCGACGACGCTCGGAGCGGGTGTTGCGCGAGGGCCGCGCCGCGCTCGAGGGTGTCGCGCGCCGGCTGCTGGCCGACCCGACGGTCGAGGTCTTCGCCGAGCACCGCCGCGTGCGTGAGCTCGCCGACGCCGTGACTGCCCGCTGACTGCGTCGCACCACCCACAGCCCCGAACCCCGCTGGGCGCTTCCACCACCGCGGCGCGTGCCCGGCAGGACGACGACGCCCCGTTCCACGCTTCCTCCGTGAGCCGGCACTCGCCGGCGTTCGACGAGGAGGACGCATGAGCACCAACGAGCTGACCCTGACGCTGGTCGGGTGGCTGGGCACCGAGCCGCGGCACTACCCGGGCACCAACGGTGCGACGCCGTTCACGACGTTCCGGATGGCGAGCACGCGCCGCTGGTTCGACCGCGAGAAGGGCGTGTGGGCGGACGGCCGCACCGAGTGGTTCACCGTGAAGAGCTGGCGCAGCGCGGCCCGCAACGTCTCGGAGTCGCTGCGCAAGGGCGACCCGGTGGTCGTCCACGGGCGGCTCTCGACCGAGGAGTGGAGCGGCCCCGACGGCACTCGGACGGCGCTCGTGCTCGACGCGATCGGGATCGGTCCGGACCTCACCTACGGTTCGGCCCGCTACTCCCGCACCGTGCACGGGAGCGGCCGCGGACCGGAGGACGCCGAGGGCGAGATCGCGATGGCCGACGGCGAGCCGGCGCCGGGTGACCCGGCCCCGGACGAGCTCGAGGACCTCGAGCTCGACGACGACGCCCTCGACGACGCGTCGGTCGACCTCGACCCGCTCGACGGGCTGGCCGAGGGAGCCCTCTCGCTCGCCGGCGCGAGGTGATCGCCTAGGGTGGGGGCCAGGACTACACCGTGCCGGGTCGCCCGGCTCGCGCTGCGCCGCGTGCGCGCGCAGCCGGGTCGACCGGGCCGGCCCCACCCCGACCAACCCCCGAGCACCGAGGCGGACGAAGAGCCAGTGGCTGAGTTCATCTACACCATGTACAAGACGCGCAAGGCGCACGGCGACAAGGTCATCCTCGATGACGTCACCCTGAACTTCCTGCCCGGCGCGAAGATCGGCGTCGTCGGCCCGAACGGTGCCGGGAAGTCGACGATCCTGAAGATCATGGCCGGGCTCGAGCAGCCGTCGAACGGTGAGGCGCGCCTGAGCCCGGGGTACACGGTGGGCATCCTCATGCAGGAGCCGGCGCTCAACGAGGACAAGACGGTCCTCGGCAACGTCGAGGAGGGCGTCGCCGAGATCAAGGGCAAGATCGACCGCTTCAACGAGATCTCCGCGCTGATGGCCGAGCCCGACGCCGACTTCGACACGCTGCTCGAGGAGATGGGCGTCCTGCAGGAGGCCATCGACGCAGCCGAGGCCTGGGACCTCGACGCGCAGCTCGAACAGGCTATGGACGCGCTGCGGTGCCCCCCGCCCGACGCCGACGTCTCGGTGCTGTCCGGTGGTGAGCGGCGTCGCGTCGCCCTGTGCAAGCTGCTCCTGGAGAAGCCCGACCTGCTGCTCCTCGACGAGCCCACCAACCACCTCGACGCCGAGAGCGTGCTGTGGCTCGAGCAGCACCTGGCGGCCTACCACGGCGCGATCCTGGCGGTCACCCACGACCGGTACTTCCTCGACCACGTCGCGGAGTGGATCTGTGAGGTCGACCGCGGCCGCCTCTACCCGTACGAGGGCAACTACTCGACGTACCTCGAGAAGAAGCAGGCCCGCCTCGAGGTCCAGGGCAAGAAGGACCAGAAGCTCGCCAAGCGGCTCGCGGAAGAGCTCGCGTGGGTGCGGTCGAACGCCAAGGGACGCCAGACGAAGTCCAAGTCGCGACTCGCGCGCTACGAGGAGATGGCGGCCGAGGCCGACCGCACGCGCAAGCTCGACTTCGAGGACATCCAGATCCCGCCGGGTCCGCGGCTCGGGGGGCTCGTCCTCGAGGCGAACAACCTGCGCAAGGGCTTCGACGACCGCGTGCTCATCGACGGGCTCAGCTTCACGCTGCCGCGCAACGGCATCGTCGGGGTGATCGGGCCGAACGGCGTCGGCAAGACGACCCTGTTCAAGACGATCGTCGGTCTCGAGCCGCTCGACGGTGGCGAGCTCAAGATCGGTGAGACGGTCAAGATCTCGTACGTCGACCAGTCTCGCGGCGGCATCGACCCGAAGAAGTCGCTGTGGGAGGTCGTCTCCGACGGCCTCGACTACATCAAGGTCGGCAACGTCGAGATGCCCTCGCGGGCGTACGTCGCGGCGTTCGGGTTCAAGGGCCCCGACCAGCAGAAGGCTGCCGGGATCCTCTCGGGTGGCGAGCGCAACCGGCTCAACCTGGCGCTGACGCTCAAGGAGGGCGGCAACCTGCTGCTCCTCGACGAGCCCACCAACGACCTCGACGTCGAGACGCTCGGGTCGCTCGAGAACGCCCTGCTCGAGTTCCCGGGCTGTGCGGTGGTCGTCTCGCACGACCGGTGGTTCCTGGACCGGGTCGTCACGCACATCCTCGCGTACGAGGGCACCGCGGAGGACCCGGGCAGCTGGTACTGGTTCGAGGGC
This sequence comes from Cellulomonas sp., assembly GCF_036279715.1. Taxonomy (GTDB): domain Bacteria; phylum Actinomycetota; class Actinomycetes; order Actinomycetales; family Cellulomonadaceae; genus Cellulomonas_A. The sequence goes on from NZ_DASUIR010000163.1 coordinate 6,984, forward strand.
AACTTCGCGTCCTATGAGGAGAACAAGGTCGCGCGGCTGGGCCCGGATGCCGCCCGTCCGCATCGGGTGACGTACCGCAAGCTGACCCGCGACTGAGCGGGGCGACGGTGGACGAGCGGCGGCACGGCGAGACCCTCGACGCCCTCGGGGTGCTGCGCTCGCGTGTCGCCGACGTCCGCCTGGCCCTCGACCTGCCGTCAGCGGTCCAGGCCCGCGTGGACCGTGCCCAGCTGCTCGACCAGATCGACGACTACCTCTTGCCGCGCCTGCGGTCGGACGCGGCGCCGCTGCTCGTCGTGGTCGGGGGGTCGACGGGAGCGGGGAAGTCCACGCTCGTCAACTCGCTGCTCGGTGCCCAGGTGAGCCCGGCAGGTGTCCTGCGCCCGACGACGCGTTGGCCGGTGCTCGTCCACCACCCGCTCGACGAGCGGTGGTTCAGCACCGACCGCATCCTTCCCGGGCTCCCGCGCCTGACCGGGGGCGACCGTGCCGCTGCGGTCGACCATGAGCCGGGCGCCCGAGTCGGGCTGCGGCTCGTCGCGTCGGATGCGCTGCCGCTCGGGCTCGCCCTCCTCGACGCGCCGGACATCGACTCGGTCGTCGCGGAGAACCGGGCGCTGGCGACGCAGCTCCTCGGCGCTGCCGACCTGTGGCTCTTCGTCACCACGGCGGCTCGGTACGCCGACGCGGTCCCGTGGGAGCTGCTCGAGGCGGCCGAGCGTCGCCGCGTCCACCTTGCGCTCGTCCTCGACCGGGTCGACGCGGGCGCCGTGACCCCGGTCGCCACGCACCTGCGTCAGATGCTGGATGCGCACGGGTTGCACGACGCGACGATCCTGCTCGTGCCGGAGAGCGTCCCGGTCGAGGGCCTGCTCCCGGAGCGGTCGGTCGGCGCGGTCGCCGACTGGCTCACAGCGCTCGGCGGCGACCCGGCAGCGCGCGCCACGGTCATCGCCGGCACGCGCGACGGCGTCACGCGCGACGTGCTCGTGCGGGCCGGTGCCGTCGCGGCGGCCGCCGACGACCAGCGGCACGCCGATGCCCGCCTGCGGGCCGCCGTGGCCTCGGCGTACGCCGACGCCGCCGAGCAGGTCCTGCGGGCGACGTCCGACGGCACGCTGCTGCGGGGAGAGGTGCTGGCGCGTTGGCAGGACGTCGTGGGCACCGGCGAGTTCCTCCGGGCGGTCGAGCAGAAGGTGTCACGGGCCCGTGACCGGCTCGTCGCGGCCGTGCGTGGTCGGCGTGCTCCTGAGCCAGCGCTCGCGACCGCCATCGGGCACGGCCTCGAGGCGGTCGTCCTGGACGCAGCCGAGGAGGCCGCCGAGCGCGCACACGCCGTCTGGCGGAACGACCCCTCGGGTGCGGGGCTGCTCCAGGGCCTGGACCTCTCGCGCTCGTCGAGCGAGCTGCGCAGTCAGGTGGCCGACCAGATCCGTGCCTGGCAGTCCGACGTGCTCGCGCTCGTCGAGCAGGAGGGCGCAGGCAAGCGCTCCACGGCACGTGCGGTCTCCTACGGCGTCAACGGTCTCGGGGCCACGCTGATGGTGGCCGTCTTCGCCTCGACCGGCGGCCTCACGGGCGCCGAGGTCGGGATCGCGGGAGGGACCGCCCTGCTCGCCCAACGGCTTCTCGAGGCGGTCTTCGGGGACGAGGCGGTGCGTCAGCTCACGAGGCGCGCGCACGAGCGCCTCGCGGTGCGGGTCAGGGCTGTGCTCGCGGGGCAGTCCGTGCGGTACACCGCCCAGCTCGACGCGCTCGGGACGGCCGAGGCCAGCGGCGACGCCGTGCGCGCTGCGGTCCGCGACGTGGCCGCATCCCAGGATGCCGTGGAGCTCGAGCGGGTGGCGGCCGGCGCAACCCCGTCGGTCGACGATGCCGGATCGAGCGGCACCGGTCACGGGCATCTGCGCGGCGCCGGCCTCGGTCCCGCTCTGGTCGACGACGCGACGCTCCGGGCGGCTGCGTCTGGCGCCGCCGAGGCGGAGAGCCCCAGCACGAACCGGCTGCGCGCCTGGTGGCGCAAGGTCGTGCGTGGCGACGAGTCGGCCACGTGACTGCCCGCCGCCGGTCGACGGGCAGCGGGCCTGATCTTGCCGCGCGCATCGAGGCGCTCGACGACGCCGTCGTGGCCGCACGCGGACGCCTGCCCGACGCGGTCCTCGAGCCCGCGACCGCCATCGTGGCGCGCGCGCGAGCGCGCATGGCACTGTCCGGCGAGTACACGGTCGTGGCACTGGCCGGGTCGACAGGCTCGGGCAAGTCGTCGCTCTTCAATGCGCTCGCGGGCGCCGACCTCGCCGTGCCGGGAGTGCGTCGGCCGACGACCGGCCAGCCGATGGCCGCCGTGTGGCCCGCCCCGACGACCACGGACAGTCCCGCTGGAGCAGCCCTCGGAGTGGAGCCGTTCCGGCGGCTGGCGACCGGCTCGCGCAGCGGCGGAGCGCACGCGCTGCTCGACTGGCTCGAGGTCGACCAGCGGCACGTGATGGAACGGCCGGCCGCCGGGGCCGAGCAGCCGCCCGGCGACGACGCGGTCGCCACGGGACTGGTGCTGCTCGACCTCCCGGACCACGACTCCGTCGAGACCGCGCACCGGGTCCGTGCCGAGCGCCTGTACGAGCGGGTCGACCTGCTGGTGTGGGTCGTCGACCCGCAGAAGTACGCCGATGCCGCGCTCCACGTGCGGTACCTGCGACCACTCGCCGCGCATGCGGACGTCATCGTGCTCGTGCTCAACCATGCCGACCGGCTGACGGCCGACGAGCGTGACCGGTGCCTGGCGGACCTCGCCCGCCTGGCCGCGCAGGACGGACTGGGGGCCGTCCCGGTGCTCGCCACGAGCGCCCGCACCGATGAGGGCGTCGCGGAGCTGCGAGAGCGGCTCGTCGAGGCGGCGCGGCGACGAGCCGCAGCGACCGATCGGGTCCGTGCTGACGTGCGTCAAGCCGCCTGGTCCGTGCTGGCGGCCTGCGGGGCCGCCCCGGCGCCGGTCGTCGAGCGGGACGCGCGTGCGCGGCTCGTCGACGAGCTCCAGCTGGCCGCGGGGATCCCCGTTGTGGTCGAGGCCGTGCGCCGGTCGGCCGCGCGTCGCGCGCACGTCGCGACCGGGTGGCCGCCGACGCGGTGGCTCGCCTCGATGCGCGCGGACCCGCTGCGTCGCCTCGGGCTCGGCGTCGGGCGCGGCACCCCCGACCGGCCCGACCTGTCCCGGACCTCGTTGCCGCCGTTCGGCCCCGTCGCGCGCTCGCGCGCGTCGAGCGCGGTCCGGGCCTACTGCGACACCGCCATGTCCGGCGCCCCGGACACGTGGGTGCTGAGCGCGCGGGCCCGCGCGACCGCCGTCGGCCTGGGCGACGCGCTCGACCAGGCGGTGGCGGGCACCCGGCTCGTCGCAGCGCGACCGCCCGCGTGGTGGCGCGCGCTCGGCTGGCTGCAGTGGGCGCTGCTCGGAGTCGTGGTCGTGGGCCTCGTCTGGCTCGGACTGCTCGCGGGCGCGACCTACGCTCGCCTCCCCGAGCCGACCACGCCGACCTGGTGGGGGCTCCCGGCCCCGACGGTGCTGGCGATCGGTGGCGTCCTCACAGGCGTGCTCGTCGCGCTGGCCGGTCGGCTGCTGGGTGCGGTGGGTGCGCGTCGTGCCGCGAGCCGCGCGCGTCGCCACCTGCGGCTCGCGGTCGAGGTCGTCGTCGGTGCGCGCGTCGTGGATCCCGTGTCCGCCGAGCTGCTGGCGCTGGCACAGTGCCGTGACGCCGCTCGGCGCGCCGCCGCCTGAACCCGCTCGCAGGCTCGCTGCGCCGACACGGTAGCGTCGCGCCGAGGTCGACCGAAGGAGACGCTCCATGGCAAGGCTCGAAGTCCACGTGCAGCTGCGGTGGTCCGACATGGACGCGTACGCGCACGTCAACAACGTCGAGATGCTGCGGCTTCTCGAGGAAGCCCGGATCGAGGCGTTCTGGAGCCACCCGGCTGCGCCCGATGGCACGCCGGTCGACGGGGCGTGGCCGACCGCGGTGCTCGATGCCGGTCCGGGGGCCGCGCTGTCGACGCTGGTCGCGCGCCAGGAGATCGAGTACCTCCGACCGCTCGGGTACCGCCGCGCGCCCGTGGTCGTCGAGCTGTGGATCGGGCGCCTGGGGTCCGCGAGCCTCGACGTCTGCTACGAGGTCAGGGAAGCCCCTTCGGCCGAGGGAGGCACCGTGTACGCGCGCGCCATCACGACGCTCGTGCTCGTCGACGCGTCGGGCGCGCCGACCCGCATCGGGCGAGAGGTCCGGGCGGCATGGGAGCCGTACGTGGAGGCTCCGGTCGAGCTTCGCCGCCGGCGCTGAGGCGCTGAGCGAGCCGAGCCGCTCAGCGATCGGTGCGGGCCCTCTCGACCGTGGCGGCGGCCCGTGCGATACCGCGCTGCATCCCCCCGAACACGACGCCGTGGAACGGGTAGACCGCCCACCAGTACAGCTGGCCCGCGAGGCCGTGCGGGTGGAACAGCGCGCGCTGGGCGAAGACCGTGTGCTGGTCGTCCGGCCCGGGCTCGACGCGCAGCTCGAGCCACGCGAGCCCCGGAAGCCGCATCTCGGCGCGCAGGCGCAGCAACCGGCCCGGCGCGACCTCCTCGACCCGCCAGAAGTCGACGGCGTCGTCGACGAGCAGCTGACCCTGGACGCGCCGGCCGCGCCGCAGCCCCGGGCCGCCGACGACGCGGTCGAGCAGCCCGCGCACCTGCCACGCGAGCGCCCACGAGTACCAGCCACGTTCGCCACCGACGGCCTCGATGACCCGCCACAACGCCGCGGGGGAGGCCTCGACCGTGACCCGCCGCTCGTCGACGTACAGCGATCCGCCCGCCCAGCCCGGGTCGCTGGGCAGGGGGTCGCTCGGAGCGCCCACCACCGACGCCGACGACCAGCGCGTCGTCACGTCGGCGTCCTGGACGCGCCGCAGCGCGAGCCGCACCGCACGGTCGAAGCCGATGAGCCCTCCCGGCGGGTCCGGGACGAACCGCGCGATGTCATGCTCCTTGCAGATCACCTCGTGGACGAGCGACTCGACGAGCGGTCGGGCGAGGCCAGCAGGCACGGGCGTGACGAGGGTGACCCACAGGCTCGACAGCCGCGGGGTGAGCACGCCGACCCCGACGATCAGCCGACGGGGGAGCCCCGCGATCGCCGCGTAGCGCTGCATCATCTCCCGGTACGTCAGCACGTCGGGCCCGCCGATGTCGAAGCCGCGGCTCACGTCGGGCGGCATCGCCGCCGATCCGACGAGGTAGCGCAGGACGTCGCGGATGGAGATCGGCTGGATCCGGTTCTCGACCCACCGCGGGACGGTCATGGCGGGCAGCCGCTCGGTGAGGTAGCGCATCATCTCGAACGACGCCGACCCCGATCCGAGGATGACCGCAGCCCGCAGGACCGTCGTCGGGACGCCGGACGCGAGCAGGATCTCGCCGACCTCGGTGCGCGACGCGAGGTGCGGGGAGAGCTCCTCTCCGTGGGGGTGGAGTCCGCCGAGGTAGACGATCCGGCGCACGCCGGCCTCGCGGGCCGCCTGGGCGAACACGAGCGCGGTGTGCCGGTCGCGCGCCTCGAAGGTGTGCCCTGTGCCGAGCGAGTGGATGAGGTAGTAGGCGATGTCCACCCCGTCGAGGGCTGCCCGGATCTGCGCCGCCTCGCCCGCGTCGGCCACGGCGGTCTCGACGTCAGCGAACCACGAGCGCCCGCGCAGCCGGTCGGGGTGCCGGGCCACGGCGCGCACGCGGTAGCCCGCGGCAAGGAGCTCGGGCACCAGTCGGCCCCCGACATAGCCGGTCACGCCGGTGACGGCGACGAGCGGTGCCCGTTCGGGCCGAGGCGCGCTGCCCGGCGATCCTGGGACGAGCCCGGCGAGCGTGGCGGCGACCGGTTCGGGGAGCAGGTCAGGGAAGGGGTCAACGTCGTCGGCCATGGCGCAGTCTCACCCGGCTCGGGTCAGCCCGCACATCGGGGGCGGGGCGGACGTCGGTCAGCTTGACGGGACGCGCACCATGCCCTCCTGGGCGATCGACGCGACGAGCGTGCCGTCGCGCGAGAAGACCTGGGTCGCGCCGAGGCCCCGGCCGCCCTGCGCGCTCGGGCTCGACTGGGCGAACAGCAGCCACTCGTCGACCCGGACGTCCCGGTGCCACCACATCGCGTGGTCGAGGCTCGCGATCGACAGTCCCGGGGTCATCCAGCTGTTGCCGCTGCGCCGCAGGATCGGCTCGAGCATCACCTGGTCGCACGCGTAGGCGAGCAGGGCGCGGTGCAGCAGCTGGTCGTCCGGGATCGGGTTGCGGGAGCGGACCCAGACGAGCTGGCGGCCGGAGGTGTCCGCGGGGGGCCCGAGGTAGATCGACCCGTTCACGTGCCGGACGTCGAAGGCGCTCTCCGTCGTCCAGAACTTCGCCACGGGGTGGTCGATCCCGGCCAGCACCTCGTCGGTCGAGCCGACGTCGTCGGGATCGGGTGCCGACGGCATCGGGTCCGCGTAGTCGAGGCCGTCCTGCTGCGCCTGGAACGACGCGACCATCGACAGGATCGGCACGCCCCCCTGGAACGCGTGCGTGTGGCGGGCGCTGAACGAGCGGCCGTCGCGCAGCCGTTCGACGGCGAAGTCGATCGGCTCGCTCGCGTCGCCCGCCCGCAGGAAGTACCCGTGCAGCGAGTGGGGGAGCCGGTCGGCGTCGAGCAGCGTCCGGCCCGCCGCGATGAGCGCCTGGGCGAGGACCTGCCCGCCGAACACGCGTCCGCCGGGCCGCGGCAGGCTGATCCCGCTGAACGTGTCCGGCTCGCCGGGGTACGGGACCAGGTCGAGGGCCGCGAGGAGCGTGCTCGTCGGGTCGGGGGCTGCAGGCACGAGAGTCATCGGGTGACGTCCGGCGAGGTCGGGAGGGCACGGGGGGTCATGCGGCCAGCGTCTCACGAGGGCGGCGGTGGACCGAGTCGCTCCGCGCGTCAGTCGTCGAAGGTGTTGATCATGGAGTGCGCGGCCCGCTCGAGGTAGTCCCAGAGCTCGGCCTGGTGCAGCGGCGCGAGCCCGAGCGAGTCGACAGCGACCCGCATGTGGCCGAGCCAGCGGTCCCGCGCGTCGGGGTTCACCTTGTACGGGGCATGGCGCGCGCGCAGACGGGGATGTCCCCGCTGGTCGGAGTAGGTCGTAGGGCCACCCCAGTACTGCTCGAGGAACAGTGTGAGGCGCTCGGCGGCCGGGCCCAGGTCCTCCTCGGGGTACATCGCCCGCAGCGCCGGGTCCGCAGCCACGCCGCGGTAGAACTCGTCGACCAGCCGCACGAACGTGTCGTGACCGCCGATCACGGTGTAGAAGGAGTCGGTCCGCGTCACCGCCCCAGTCTCGCACCGCCGGCCGGTCCCGCCCGCACGGGTGCGAGGACTCCGGGCCGCGACGCCTGATCTGCCGTGTCGCTGGCCCGCCGGCACGCGCTGGTTGCGGGTGCGCGGACTACGCTGGGCAGACCGTGCGCCAGGTAGACGAGCTGGGGAGTTCGATGAGCAAGGCAGAGCAGATCCTCGCAGCGCTGGGTGGGGACGCGAACATCGTGGACCTCGAACCGTGCATCACACGCCTGCGCGTCGAGGTGACCGACCCGCAGCTCGTGGACGAGGCAGCACTCAAGGCGACCGGCGCGTTCGGCGTCGTGCGCTCGGGCCGAATCGTCCAGGTGATCGTCGGCCCCGAGGCGGACAACCTCGCCGCCGAGCTGGAGACGTTGCGCTGAGGTAGGTCTCAGTCCTCGTCGGTCTCCGCAGCCGGGACGTCCGGCGGCAGAGCGCGCACGGTCACGCCGGTCGGGCTCGCGACCCGCTCGCGTTCGGCCGCAAGGAGGTCGCGCTGCCCTCCGAGCGGGATGCCGGCGCGCGTCAGGACCTCGCGGACCGCGACCCGCAGCTCGCGCGCGACGTCCCACTGCATCGCGGGCGCGGTGGTGACGCTGAGCCGGAGAGTGACGGCGTCGAACGTCACGTCCTCGATCCCGGTCACCGTCGGCGCACCCTGAAGGTAGGTGCCGATGACCGGGTCGGCCGCCACGCGAGCGGCCGCCTCCGTGAGCAGGCCGCGCACCTCGTCGAGGTCGGCGAAGTAGTCGACGCTCACCTCGACGACGGCCTTCGCCCAGCCCTGGGTCTTGTTCCCCACGCGGGTCATGGTGCCGTTGGGGACGTACCAGAGCGTCCCCGCGGAGTCGCGGATCTTGGTCACCCGCAGCCCCACGGCCTCGACGGTGCCCACGGTGCCCGCACCGGGGCCGACGTCGACGACGTCGCCGACCCCGTACTGGTCCTCGAGCAGCATGAACACTCCGGACAGGAAGTCCTTGACGAGGCTCTGCGCGCCGAAGCCGACCGCGACCCCGACGATGCCCGCGGAGGCGATGAACGGGGCGATGTTCATGCCGAGCGTGTCGAGCACCAGGAGGAACACAAGGGTCCCGACGACGATCGTCGCGGTCGAGCGGAGCACCGAGCCCACGGTGCGCGCGCGCTGCGCCCGCCGCGCCGACGCGAGCGGTCCGACGCGGCGCAGCAGCGACGAACCGGTGTCGTCCGCCCCCTCGACGATGTGCTGCGTCACGGACCGGATGACCACGCGCAGAGCGAGGAGCGCGAGCGCGCCGACGAGCAGGATCACCGCGAGGCGCACGCCCGTGCCGAGGAACCACCGCGCGAAGGCGTTCGCGTGCTGGACGAGGTCCTCCTGCGTGAGCCCGGAGGATGACGGCGACGGCGACGGATCTGCGGCGAGCAGGTCAGACGACAGCTGGACGAGGGTGGTCACGGCGCCCACGCTATCGAGCGCTGCCGGCAAGGCCGGTGCGGTCCGCCACGAACTGCAGCTGCTCGACCGTGACCGCGATGGTCCGTGACAACGCACGGCCACCGTGCCCGACGCCGGTCTCACGGCGCACGAGGATCGGCGCGGCGTTCGCCTCGGCGCTCGTGGAGGCCTGCAGCGCTGCTGCGAGCTTGCGGGCGTGCAGCGGGTCGACCCGTGTGTCCCCCTCGAAGACCGTGAACAGCGTCGCGGGGTAGGCCGCGGGCTCCGGGGCGGCGAGCGCGACGTGGTACGGGGAGTACTCGAGCAGCCACGCGAGCTCGTGCGCCTGATCGGCGTCGCCGTACTCCTCCGACCAGGTCACGCCGAGAC
>NZ_DASUIR010000164.1:0-37265 GCF_036279715.1 Cellulomonas sp.
GCCGTCCAGGCGCTGGTGCCGAGTGACACGTCGTCGTCCTCGCCGGTGGGCTTGAAGAGCGGTGCGTCGACGATCCAGACGAACTCCCACGCGGCCGGGTCGATGAGGCCGCCCCGCCGTCCGATCTCGAGTCGCGCCGCACCGAGCAGTGTCTGCGCCTCGGCGCGCTTGCCGGCCGCGAAGAAGACCGCGTCCCCGGGGTTGGCGCCGACGGCCGCGACGAGCCCGGCGCGCTCGGCGTCGGAGAGGTTCTTGGCGACCGGGCCGGCGAGCTCGCCGTCCTCGGAGACCGTCACGTACGCCAGGCCCTTGGCGCCGCGCTGCTTGGCCCAGTCCTGCCACGCGTCAAAGCCACGGCGAGGGGTGGCCGCGCCACCCGGCTGCACGACGGCGCCCACGTACGGCGCCTGGAACACGCGGAACGGGGTGTCGGTGAAGTACTCGGTCATCTCGACGAGCTCGAGACCGAAGCGGAGGTCGGGCTTGTCGCTGCCGAACCGGTCCATCGCGTCGGCGAACGTCATGCGCGGGATAGGCGTCGGGATCGTGTAGCCGATCAGCTCCCACAGCGCGACGAGGACCTCCTCGCCGAGCTCGATGACGTCGTCCTGCTCGACGAAGCTCATCTCGACGTCGAGCTGAGTGAACTCCGGCTGCCGGTCGGCGCGGAAGTCCTCGTCGCGGTAGCACCGGGCGATCTGGTAGTACCGCTCCATGCCGGCCACCATGAGCAGCTGCTTGAAGAGCTGCGGCGACTGCGGCAGCGCATACCAGGCGCCGGGCGACAGCCGGGCCGGCACGACGAAGTCGCGTGCCCCCTCGGGCGTCGAGTGCGTGAGGGTCGGCGTCTCGATCTCGACGAAGTCGTGCGCGTCGAGGACACGGCGTGCGGCCTGGTTGACCTTGGAGCGCAGGCGGAGCGCGTGCGCGGGTGCGGGACGACGCAGGTCGAGGTAGCGGTACTTGAGCCGGACCTCCTCGCCGACCGTCTCGTCGAGGGCTGAGGACACCTGGAAGGGCAGCGGCGCGGACTCGTTGAGCACGACGACCGTCTCGGCGACGATCTCGATCGCCCCGGTGGCCAGGTGCGGGTTCTCGTTACCCTCCGGCCGGGCGCCGACCGCGCCGGTCACCTGCAGGACGTACTCGTTGCGCAGCCCGTGCGCGACCGCCTCGTCGCGGATCACGACCTGGGCGATCCCCGACGCGTCCCGGAGGTCGATGAACGCCACCCCGCCGTGATCCCGGCGCCGGTCCACCCAGCCCGTGAGGGTGACGGTGGTGCCGATGTGCTCGGCTCGCAGCGAGCCGGCCGTATGGGTGCGAAGCACGAATCAGTCCTTCCGGGACGATCAGGGGCGCGCGGAGACCGGCGCTCTGGAGATCTTAGTCAACGGCGGCGACGATCAGGTCGCGGGGACGACCCGGGGCCACCAGTCGTCCGACGACGGTTCCCAGGTCGCGGCGTCGGCCGCCTGCTGGTCGCCCGAGCGGATGTCCTTGACCTGGTCCGGCGTCGGGATGCCGTCCTCGTCCACCGCCCCGACGAACCACACGAACGGGATGCCGCGCCGGTCCGCGTGCCGGATCTGCTTGCCGAACTTCGCCGCCGACGGCGCGACCTCCACGGGGATCCCCCGCGCGCGCAGCGCGGTCGCCACGGCGTCCGACGCCGGGCGCAGGTCCTCCGAGGTGACTGCGACCAGCACGGCGCTGGGAACCGACCGGGTGGCCCGCACGAGGCCGCCCGTCAGGAGCCGAGAGACGAGGCGCGAGACACCGATGGACAGCCCGACCCCGGGGTAGGTGGTGGTGCCGTCGGACGCGAGCGTGTCGTAGCGCCCGCCCGAGCAGATCGAGCCCAGCTGCTCGTGCCCGACGAGCAGCGTCTCGTAGACCGAGCCGGTGTAGTAGTCGAGCCCTCGCGCGATCTTGAGGTCGGCAACGACGACACCGGGCGCACGTGTCGCCGCAGCGCGCATGAGGGTTCCGAGCTCGCCCAGCCCCTCCTCGAGCAGCTCTGAGGTGACGGAGTGCGCGGTCGCGAGCTCGCGGACCCGGGTGATGACGCCGTCGTCGTCCCCCGAGATCGCCGCGAGGGCGAGGCACGCGTCGGCCTGCTCCGCGGTCGCGCCGGTCTCGGCCACGAGGAGCTCGGCGACCGCGCTCGCGCCGATCTTGTCGAGCTTGTCGATGCTGCGCAGCACCCCGTCCACGTCGTCGAGACCGAGGCCGCGGTAGAAGCCCTCGGCGACCTTGCGGTTGTTGACGAGGATGCGCACGGGCGGGACGCCGATGGACCCCAGCGTGCCCAGCGCCTCAGCCATGACCAGGGGCAGCTCGACCTCGTAGTGGTACGCGAGCTCCCCCGCGGCGACCACGTCGATGTCCGCCTGCACGAACTCGCGGAAGCGTCCGTCCTGGGGCCGCTCGCCGCGCCACACCTTCTGGATCTGGTAGCGGCGGAACGGGAACGCGAGGTGACCCGCGTTCTCGAGCACGTACCGCGCGAACGGGACCGTCAGGTCGAAGTGCAGACCGAGCTGGCCGGCGCGGTCGTCGCCCGCGGCCCCCGCCTCCTCCTGGAGCCGGCGCAGCACGTACACCTCTTTGGAGGTCTCACCCTTGCGCAGCAGCTGGTCCAGCGGCTCGACGGCCCGCGTCTCGATGCCTGCGAAGCCGTGGAGCTCGAACGTGCGGCGCAGGACGTCGAGCACGTGCTGCTCGACGATGCGCCCGTCGGGCAGCCACTCAGGAAATCCGGACAGGGGGGTCGGTCGGGCCATGGTGCCCCATCCTGCCAGGTGCCCGGGGACCTACCCGCGCAGGTAGGGGTTGGCCCGCAGCTCGACGCCGAGCCGTGACGACGGTCCGTGGCCCGGCAGCACGAGCGTCTGTGGATCGAGGTTGCGCACGACGTCGCGCAGCGTCCTTGCCATGACGGCGTCGTCGCCCCCGGGGAGATCCGAGCGACCGATCGACCCCGCGAAGAGCACGTCCCCCGTCAGCGCGACGGCTGGCTCGCTGTCGAGGAGGTAGAGGGTCGATCCCTCGGTGTGGCCGGGCGCGTGGCGGGCGACAAGGCGCACACCACCCAGCTCGAGCACGACGTCGGCCGTGCGTCCGTCAGGTCCGGGCTCGCTGCCGAACGGCTCGACCCGGTCCGGCGCGCGGTACGAGTCCGGACCGGCGCCGATGTCGGCCAGGGCGCGAGCGAGCGGTCCGTCCTCGTCGTGGCTGGCCCCGACCTGACCGAGCGTGCCGAACGGGTCCGCCAACCGGTATGCATCCGCAGCGTGGAGGACGAACGGCACGTCGAACGCCGAGGTGAGCTCGGCCGCGTCCCACGTGTGGTCGACGTGGCCGTGCGTGGCCAGGACGGCGACGGGCGTCAGGCCGCGCTCGGCCACGAGGCGGCGCACCCCCGGCGCGACGCCGGCGCCGGCGTCCACGATGACGCACGTGCTGTCGTCGGCGACGACGACGTAGCAGTTGGTGCCGAACACGGGTGCGACGACGGTCAGGAGCTCCATGCGGCCACGCTACCGACCGTCACCGCAGCCCAGGCGCCGCCGGTCGAGACCAGACCGTGACCTCGGCGCGGTCCGCGGTGGCGATCAGCTCGCCACGGCTGCCTAGACTGTCGGGGTCCAGGAGTGCGTCGCGGCAGGCCAGAGTCTCGCCGCTCGCCCGTCGTCGAGGAGCATGCGTGTCGTCGAGCAAGCGCGAGCGCGAGTACGAGCGCCGCCGGTACGAGAAGTGGCAGCAGCGTCAAGCCGAGCACAAGGCACGACGCCGCCGCCTGCAGGTCATCGTCGGCTCGCTCCTCGGCGTTCTGCTGGTGACGGCGGGAGTTGCTGGGGCCGTCGCCCTGACGAAGGACAAGCCCAGCGCCGCGACCCCGATCCCGTCCTCGACCGGCTCGCCGTCGGCATCGCCGTCGTCCACGCGCGCCCTTCCCGACAAGAGCGTCGCCGGTGCCCGGACCTGGACCGGGACGCTCACGCTCAACAGCGGCGCGGTCGGCATCGAGCTGGACGGCGCAGCGGCACCGCAGGCCGTCGCCAACTTCGTGACGCTCGCGAAGGACGGCTACTTCAACGGCACCGTGTGCCACCGGCTCGCGCTCGGCATCCACGTGCTCCAGTGCGGCGACCCGACAGCGACCGGTGAGAACGGGTCCGGCGGGACAGGCGGCCCGGGCTACGCCTGGGGGCCCATCGAGAACGCCCCGGCCGACGGCGTCTACAAGGCAGGCACGATCGCCATGGCCCGCCAGTCGAACGACGGGTCGTCCATGGGCAGCCAGTTCTTCCTGGTGTACCAGGACACGACCATCCCGTCGGACACGGCGGGTGGATACACGATTTTCGGCCACATCACGTCCGGACTGGGCGTGGTGCAGGCAATCGCTGACGCGGGAGTTCAGGGGGGTGGCACCCAAGGTGCGCCCGCCACCCGCGTCACCATCGAGGGAGTGGAGACCCAGTGACCGAGAACCCGGCTGCGACGCAGCACGAGCCCGACGAGGTCCCCGCACCGTCTGCCGCAGGGCCCGACGATGTGACGTCGTCGCCCGCGTCCGCGGTCGACTTCGCGGTCGAGGCGACCGTCGCGGAGGAATCTGCACCGAACGATGCTGCACCGAACGAGGAGGCGGCACCGGACGAGGAGGTCGCACCGGAGGCCGAGGACTCGGCGCCGGCAACGGCCGAGCCGGAGGCTGTCGAGGAGCCGGGCACCACGACGCCGGAGGCTCCCCCGAGTCCTCGTCCGGTTCCTCGGCCCGTGCCGCGACCGTTGCCGCGACCGCCCGTGCGCCCTGTCGCGCCCGCTGGGCCTCGCGCCGACTCGCCCGCAGCTCCTGCGGCGCCGGTCGCCCCTCCGATCGACGCGGCCGAGGCCGCCGCCGCATCCGCCTTCGGGCGGGTCGACGACGACGGCACGGTCTGGGTCCGCGAGGCAGCCGGTGAGCGGACGGTCGGCCAGTTCCCGGGCGCGAGCGCTGAGGACGCACTCAGCCTCTACGTCCGTCGGTTCCTCGACCTCAAGGCCAAGGTCGTGCTCTTCGAGACCCGGCTGACCGCGACGGACCTGGCGGTCAAGGAGATCGACCAGACCCTGACGAAGCTCGCCGAGGAGCTCAGCGAGCCCGCAGCCGTCGGCGACCTCGACGGCCTCCGCGCACGGCTCGACGCCCTGCGGCCCGTCGCCGCCGAGCGCCGCGCGGCCGCCGAGGCCGAGCGGGCGGCAGCACGAGCGATCGTGCTGGCCGAGCGCACCCAGATCGTCGAGCAGGCCGAGAAGATCGCCGGCACCGATCCGGAGCGGATCCAGTGGCGCCCGGCCGGCGAACAGCTTCGGGTGCTCCTCGATCAGTGGAAGGAAGCGCAGCGCAGCGGACCGCGCCTCGACCGCGCCTCCGAGGAGTCGCTCTGGAAGCGCTTCAGCCACGCTCGCACCACGTTCGATCGCGAGCGTCGCCACTTCTTCGCGGAGCTCGAGTCGCGCAATGCCGGAGCGAAGGCCGCCAAGGAGGATCTGGTCCGCGAGGCCGAGAGCCTCGCGACCAGCACCGACTGGGGACCCACCGCGGGTGTCTACCGCGACCTCATGGCCCGCTGGAAGGCGTCGGGGCGTGCGAGCCGGTCCGACGACGACGCGCTGTGGGCGCGGTTCCGTGCCGCTCAGGACGCGTTCTTCGCGGCCCGCGACGCGTCCGCCGCCTCGACCGACGACGAGTACCGGGCCAACCTCGAGCTCAAGGAAGCGCTGCTGAGCGAGGCCGAGCGACTCGTCCCCGTGAAGGACGTCAACGCGGCCAAGGCCGCGCTGCGCACGCTTCAGGACCGGTGGGAATCAGCCGGGAAGGTTCCCCGCGCCGACGTCCAGCGGATCGAGGCCCGGCTCCGTGCGGTCGAGACGGCCATCCGCGATGCCGACCAGGCCGTGTGGCAGCGGAGCAACCCGGAGACACGAGCGCGTGCCGAGGGTGCCGCGGCACAGCTCGAGAGTGCCATCGCGGGGCTCGAGGCCGATCTCGTGGCCGCCCAGGCCAAGGGCGACGCGCGCAAGGTCGCCGAGGCCCAGGCAGCGCTCGACGCTCGTCGGTCGTGGCTCGAGCAGGTCCAGCGGGCAGCCCGGGACGCCCGCGGCTGATCGATGGCTCGTGCCCCCGACAGTGACGTCGGGGCACGAGCCAGCGGCTCTGACCTGGCTGCGTCGGAACAGCGGCGGTCCGACCGACGCGTGGCGGGCGGGTGGCTGTCCACAGATCTGCCGGGGGCACCGCACGACGGTACCGACGACGCGATGCTGGACGGATGCACGCACGCCCGTGGCTGCCACGCCCCGCGAACCCCGAGGCACCGGACCGTGTGCTCCCCGCACTGCTCGGCCCCGTCGCGCATCAGGCGATGCTCCGGGACGGCATCACCCTCGTGGTCCGTGGCGACCTGACGATCCCGGCGGACGCTGCAGCCACTCCAGAGCTCCGGCTCGCCTCACTGGCCGCCCTGGTGCCGGCACGGTGCGTCGTGGGACGCCAGGCAGCCCTCTGGGTCCACACGGGCGCTCACGAGCCCCAGCGGGTCGCCGTGCTGGTCGGCCCCCGCGTTCGTCGTCCCGATCCCCATCCGGGCAGGACGCCGCACGAATGCGAGCTCACCGACGCGGACGTCGTGTCGCTGGGGGCCGGCCGCGCGACGTCGGTCCAGCGCACCGGCCTCGACATCGCACGCTGGTTCCCGGCCGACCAGGCGCAGGAGCTGCTCGGGCCGCTGTGTGACGCCGGGTTCGACGCTGCGTCAGCGCTCCGCACGATCGACGCGCTCGGCGGGTATGCGGGTGTCCGGGACGCCCGAGCCACCTTGGCACGCATCGCGAGCCGGCAGGGTCTCGCGGCACGGATCGAGCAGGCCCGGGCCTGGTCGATCGACCCCGGGCCAGTCAGGTCGGGATCGATCAGGCCCGGATCACCGGATGCTCAGCGGCTTTGGCCCCCGTGAGCCGGTAGACGTCGAACACTCCTTCGACCTTCCGGACCGCGGCGAGCACCGAGGCGAGGTGCGACGGCTCAGCCATCTCGAACACGAACCGGGACAGCGCCACACGGTCGCGGGACGTCGAGACCGACGCCGAGAGGATGTTCACGTGATGGTCCGAGAGGACGCGCGTCACGTCAGACAGCAGCCGGCTACGGTCGAGCGCTTCGACCTGGATCTGCACGAGGAAGAGACCGCTGCCGCCCTGGGTCCACTCGACCTCGACGATCCGCTCAGGCTCGGCCCGTAGGGCCCCGACGTTCACGCAGTCGGTCCGGTGCACGCTGACACCGGCCCCCCGGGTCACGAACCCCACGATCTCGTCGCCCGGCACCGGGGTGCAGCACTTGGCGAGCTTGACCCACACGTCGTCGACGCCCTTGACGATCACACCCGAGTCCCCGGTGCGGACGCGCCGCTTGCTGACGCCGGGCAGCGTCGTCTCGGCCAGGTCCTCCTCGGCGCCGGGCTCGCCGC
Organism: Cellulomonas sp.; assembly: GCF_036279715.1. Taxonomy (GTDB): domain Bacteria; phylum Actinomycetota; class Actinomycetes; order Actinomycetales; family Cellulomonadaceae; genus Cellulomonas_A. Next base: position 7,521 of record NZ_DASUIR010000164.1, read on the forward strand.
CCATCGAGTGCACGAGCCGCTGGACGACCGTCGCCGCCGACACCTGCCCCTCGCCGATCGCCGCGTACAGCGACGAGACGTCGGCGTGACGCATCTCGTGCGCGAGCGCCACGAGCGCCTCGTGGGACAGCAGGCGCTGGATCGGCAGGTTCTGCTTGCGCATCGCCTTGGCGATGGCGTCCTTGCCGTGCTCGATGGCTTCCTCGCGTCGCTCCTTGGAGAACCACTGGCGGATCTTGTTGCGCGCCCGCGGGCTCTTGACGAAGCCCATCCAGTCGCGGCTCGGACCTGCCGTCTCCGACTTCGACGTGAAGACGTCGACGACGTCGCCGTTCTCGAGCGTGGAGTCGAGCGGCACGAGGCGGCCGTTGACGCGCGCGCCCATCGTGCGATGTCCGACCTCCGTGTGGACCGCGTAGGCGAAGTCCACCGGCGTCGAGCCGGCCGGCAGTGCCATGACGTCGCCCTTGGGCGTGAACACGTACACCTCGGCGCCGGCGATCTCGAACCGCAGCGAGTCGAGAAACTCGCTCGGGTCGGCCGTCTCCTTCTGCCAGTCCACGAGCTGGCGCAGCCAGGTCATGTCGTTGCCGCTCGAGTCCGTCGTCGTCGGGCCGAGCTTCGCGTTCTCCTTGTACTTCCAGTGCGCGGCCACGCCGTACTCGGCTCGGCGGTGCATGTCGTGGGTGCGGATCTGGATCTCGACGGGCTTGCCGCCCGGGCCGATCACCGTCGTGTGCAGCGACTGGTAGAGGTTGAACTTCGGCATCGCGATGTAGTCCTTGAACCGGCCGGGCACCGGGTTCCAGCGCGCATGCAGCGCACCGAGGACGGCGTAGCAGTCCCGCACCGAGTCCACCAGGACGCGCACCCCGACGAGGTCGTAGATATCCGTGAAGTCGCGGCCGCGCACGATCATCTTCTGGTAGATCGAGTAGTAGTGCTTGGGCCGACCGGTCACCGTCGCCTTGATCTTGGCAGCCCTCAGGTCGGCGCTCACCTGGTCCCGGACGACCGCCAGGTACTCCTCACGGGCGGGCGCCCGCTCGCTCACCAGGTGCACGATCTCCTCGTACACCTTGGGGTAGAGCGTCGCGAACGACAGGTCCTCGAGCTCCCACTTGATGGTGTTCATCCCGAGCCGGTGCGCGAGCGGCGCATAGATCTCGAGCGTCTCGCGGGCCTTCTTCTCCGCAGATGCGGACGCGACGAACTTCCACGTGCGGGCGTTGTGCAGGCGGTCGGCGAGCTTGATGACGAGCACCCGGATGTCCCGGGACATCGCGACGACCATCTTGCGCACGGTCTCCGCCTGGGCGGCCTCGCCGAACTGGACCTTGTCGAGCTTCGTCACGCCGTCGACGAGCATCGCGATCTCGGGGCCGAACTCGGCGCGCAGCTGCTCGAGGGAGTAGTCCGTGTCCTCCACCGTGTCGTGGAGCAGAGCGGCCGCCAGGGTGGGCGGTGTCATGCCCAGCTCCGCGAGGATCGTCGCGACGGCGACCGGATGGGTGATGTACGGGTCGCCGCTCTTGCGGAGCTGGCCGCGGTGCGCGCGCTCGGCGACGACGTAGGCCTGCTCGACGACCGAGAGGTCGGCCTTCGGGTGGTTCGAGTGGATCGCCAGAAGGAGCGGTTCGATGGCGGGAGACGTCGCGGCGCCCCGGGAGCCGAACCTCGCCAGCCGGGAACGCACCCGGTTTGCCGACCCGCTCGGCACGACCTCCGTCGGACCTGTCTGGACGTCGGCCTCGGCCGCGCGCACGTCGTCAGTCACGGCACGGACCTCCCAGCGTCGACCGTCGGATGCCGCGGCGATCGGTGCAGGTGTGCACCATCCGCGGTGGGTCTCCACCGACCCGATCGAGAAAGTCTACGTCTGCGGCGCTCTAGAGCACGTCAAGCAGGGTTTCCACCCGGTGGCCGGCGAGCGTTGCGCGCCCGCCCAGGAAGCGCAGGTCGACCAGGAACGACAACCCGACGACGTGGGCGCCGCACTCCTCGAAGAGCCGGATCGTCGCGCCCGCTGTGCCGCCGGTGGCCAGCACGTCGTCGACGATCAGGACGCGCGACCCGCGGGGCACCGTGAAGGGATGCACCTCGACCGTCGCGTGGCCGTACTCCAGCTCGTACTGCTGCGAGGCCGTGGGTCCAGGCAGCTTGCCTGCCTTGCGCACCGGCACGAAACCCGCGCCCAGTGCGACCGCCACGGGTGCCGCGAGGATGAACCCCCGCGCCTCCGTGCCGGCGACCAGGTCGACCGGACCGTCGACGCGAGCAGCGATCTCCGCGACGACAGCGGCGAACGCCTCAGCGTCCGCGAGCAGCGGGGTGATGTCCTTGAATCCCACCCCGGGGCGCGGGAAGTCGGGCACGTCCCGGATGAGCTCGTGCAGTCGTGCGACGAGGGCATCGCCCGTCAGCCGGTCGCCGATCGACTCCGACAGCGTGTTCACGTCCGTGGACGCCGTCACTTGCGGCGTCGCGGCTGTGCCGCGTTGCCCTGGTGCGAGCCGGGTCGCAGCTGGGCGGTGGCTCGTCCCACGGCCGCAGCCCCGACCTGGTCGCCGGAATCGGTCTTGGCACGGTTGGCCAGCACCTTGGCGGTGTGCTCGTGGAGCTTGGGCTCGCGCTCCCGCAGGAGCACCTCGAACGGGGTCGCCAGGAAGATCGAGGAGAACGCGCCGATTGCCATCCCGACGAACAGTGCGAGTGCGATGTCCCGCAGCGTCCCGGCGCCGAGCACGAACGCCCCGATGAACAGGATCCCGCTGACCGGCAGGAGCGCGACGACCGAGGTGTTGATCGACCTCACGAGGGTCTGGTTGACGGCCAGGTTGGCCTTCTCGGCGTAGGTGAACCGCGTCTGGTCGAGGACCGCGGCCGTGTTCTCGCGCACCTTGTCGAAGACGACGACTGTGTCGTAGATCGAGTACCCGAGAATCGTCAGGAAGCCGATCATCGTTGCCGGTGTGACCTCCCACCCCACCGCGGCGTAGATGCCGACCGTGATGATCAGGTCATGGAAGAGCGCGAGGAGCGCCGCGACGGCCATCCGCCAGTTCCGGAAGTAGATCGTCAACACGAGCGTCACGAGAACGAGGAAGACGATGAGTCCGCGGATCGCCTTCGACGAGACGTCCTGGCCCCACGACGGGCCGACGAAGTTGCTCGTCACCTGCGTGACCGGGACGTTGTAGGCGACGGCGAGCGCCGCTGCGGCCTTCTCGACCTCGGCGTTGCTCAGGGTCGCCGTCTGGATGCGCAGGGACGAGCCACCCACCGTCGTGACGCGCGGGATCTCCTCAGGGGCGAAGGACGCGACGGTGTCGGCGGCGAGCTTCTGGTCGCTCGTCGGAACCCCGGAGATCACGAACTCCGATCCGCCACGGAACTCGATGCCCGGGTTCAGCCCCGGCTTGACGAGCAGGATCGCGCAGATCGCGACCAGCGTGAACGAGATGGTGAACCACAGGCGCTTGCGCCCCACGATGTCGTAGGAGCGGCGTCCCGTGTAGAGGTCGTTGCCCCACTGGGCGAATCCAACGGCCATCAGAGCTCGTTCCCTTCGGTACGACCGGACGTGGGCTCCGCCTCGGCGCCGCCGCCCGCCGTGTCTGGTGACACCGGATCGGTGCCGCCAGCGGCTGGGTCGGCGGCCGCTGCCGCAGCCCGCGAGGCGGCACGCCGCTCGGCGATCGTCTGCTGCCCGGTGGGCGAACTCACGGTCACGACGGCCGGAACCTTCTCGCCCTGGGCCGCGAGACCCCCGGGCGCCCCTGCGGGACGACCGGTGACCACGCGACCACGACCGACATACCGCGGCGTCTGCGGCGCGCCCAGCCGGTGCGGGTCGAGCCCGGACCACGGGTGGCCGTGCCCGAAGAACTCCGTCTTGGCGAGCACGGCAAGCATCGGGTGCGTGAACGTGAAGACGACGACGAGGTCGATGACCGTCGTCAGGCCGAGGGTGAAGGCAAACCCGCGGACCCCGCCGACGGCGAGGAAGTAGAGGACCACCGCGGCGAGGAAGTTCACCGCGTCGGACGCGAGGATCGTGCGACGCGCGCGCTCCCAGCCCTTCTCGATCGCGGCGACCAGCGTGCGACCCTCACGCAGCTCGTCACGCACTCTCTCGAAGAAGACGATGAACGAGTCGGCCGTGATACCGATCGCGACGATCAACCCTGTCACGCCGGGGAGCGAGAGCCGGTAGCCCTGCGTCCACGACAACAGCGTGATGACCCCGTAGGTGATCAGCCCGGCGATGGCGAGGGAGGCGACAGTGACGAAGCCGAGCGTCCGGTACTGCAGCAGCGAGTAGACGACGACGAGCAGCAGACCGATGAGGCCGGCGATGATGCCCTTCTGCAGCTGCTCGGACCCGAGGGATGCCGAGACCGTCTGCTCGCTCTGCACGGTGAACGTCAGAGGCAGCGAGCCGAAGTTGAGCTGGTTGGCGAGGGTCGCGGCCGTCGCGCGGGTGAACGACCCAGAGATCTCCGCCTTGCCGTCCGTGATGATGACGCCGGGCGCGAGCGACGGTGCCGAGATCACGAGGCCGTCCATCAGGATGCCGAACTGGTTCTGCGGCGACGTCAGGCCCTGCAGGCGGGTCGTCGTGACGCGGAACTCGCTCCCGCCCGTGCCCGTGAACTGGATGTTCACGACCCACTTGCCGGAGACCGTCCCGTTCGCCCCGACACCGAGACCTGAGGACGCGGACGAGATCTCCTTGCCCTGGATCTCAACCGGGCCGAGCAGGTACTTGGCAGACCCCGTCGGGTCGCACGTGACGAGGGCCTTGTCGGCGGCGGAGAGCTTCCCGCCGGTCTGGTTCGCCTTGTTGGTGCAGTCCAGCGCGAGGAAGTCCGCTTCGACCTTCGGGGTGACGTAGTACGCCGTGTCGCTGGGGTTGTCCGGGGCCGCCTTGGTCGGGGTGTCCGACGGGGCCGCGGTCGCCATGGCGCTCGGGGTGGGGGTGGCGGCGCCGGCCGCGGCAGTTGCGGCGTCCGTCGGCGTCGCAGTGGCCGTCGACGTGTCCGTCGGTGTGGGAGCGGAGATCGCGAGGACCGGTCGGAACTCCATCTGCGCGGAGGTCCGGACGAGGTTGAGCGTCTCCTCGCTCGGGGTGCCCGGGAGCGCAACCACGATGTTGCGGCCGCCCTGGCTGGTGATCTCCGCCTCAGAGACACCCGAGGAGTCGACGCGCTGACGGATGACATCGATCGCCTGGGCGATCGTCGTGTCGGTGATCGCCGCCTGGTTCTCGGCGACCGGCGTCAGGATGATCTGCGTGCCGCCCTCGAGGTCGAGCGCGAGCTTCGGGGTCAGCGTCGCGGTCGACCAGTGCGAGCCGGCGATCAGTGCGCCGAACAGGGCGACGATGAGCACGCCGAGCGTGACGACCGTACGTGCGGGCCGCTCGCGGCGGGTGGGCTGGGCCAACGGAGTGTCTTCTCTCGTGCGCGCACCGCCGGCACGACGCCGGCGGTGGGGTTGTGGTCCGCCAACGGCGGCGGACCCTGCTGGCTACTTCTTCTCGGGGTCCTCGTCACCGCGTGCAGGAGGCAGGGAGGACAAGTCGTCCGGGACGTCGACGGCGGCGTCGTTCAGGCCGTCGATGTCGTCGTCGCCCGCTGCGTCGTCCTGGGCCGCGTCATCCTGATCGGCGTCGACCGCCGGCTCGATGACCTTGGCGATCGCCGCACGGAGCCACCGGGTCTGGTTGCCCGGGGTGGACTCGATCGTGATGATGTCGTCGTCGACTGCAACCACCGTGCCGAACATCCCGCTGCCCGTCATGACCTCCTGGCCGGGCGCGAGGTGCGAGCGGAAGTCCGCGGCCGCGCGCTGCTGCTTGCGGGTGCGGCTCGACATGAGCCACATCGCCCCGAAGGCAATCAGGATGATGACGAGAAAGGGTGCGTTGTCCACGAGCGTGGGTCTCCGGATCTGCGGTGAATGTCGGGCCGAAGTCTAGGCGCAGCGGCTCCGAGTGCCTAACGTGCGGACCGGTCCGCGGGTTCCCGCTCAACCGAACAGCGACTCCGCCTGAGGCGGCGGGGTGAGGCCGAGGTGAGCCCACGCGGCAGGCATCGCGATCCGACCGCGCGCGGTGCGTCCGACGAGCCCCTCGCGGACGAGGAACGGCTCGGCAACCGTCTCGACGGTCTCGGGCTCCTCACCCACCGCGACGGCGAGGGTCGTCAGCCCGACCGGTCCACCTCCGAAGCGGGTGCACAGTGCGGTCAGCACGGCGCGGTCGAGCCGGTCGAGGCCGAGGAAGTCCACCTCATACACCTGAAGAGCGGCGCGCGCGGCGTCGAGCGACAGGGTCCCGTCCCCGCGGACCTGCGCCCAGTCACGCACGCGGCGCAGCAGCCGGTTCGCGATGCGTGGCGTCCCGCGCGACCGCATCGCGATCTCGGGTACGGCGTCGGGAGCAAGCACGACGCCCATGAGTCGTGCCGAGCGCACAAGCACCCGCTCGAGCTCGTCGGGCGAGTAGAAGTCGAGGTGGCCCGTGAAGCCGAAGCGGTCGCGCAGCGGCGCGGGCAGCAGCCCCGCGCGTGTGGTCGCTCCGACGACCGTGAAGGGCGGCAACGACAGCGGGATGGCACTCGCCCCGGCGCCCTTGCCGACGATGATGTCGACCCGGAAGTCCTCCATCGCGACGTAGAGCAGCTCCTCCGCCGGTCGCGCGATCCGGTGGATCTCGTCGATGAAGAGGACCTCGCCCTCGTCGAGCGACGACAGCACAGCCGCCAGGTCGCCCGCGTGCTGGATCGCGGGTCCGCTCGTGACGCGAAGGGAGGCGCCGAGCTCGGCGGCGATGATCATGGCCAGGGTCGTCTTGCCCAGGCCCGGAGGGCCGGACAGCAGCACGTGGTCAGGTGCGCGGCCACGGCCGACCGCCGCCTGCAGCACGAGCGACAGCTGCTCGCGGACGACCGCCTGACCCACGAACTCCTCGAGCCGTCGCGGACGCAGCGCGGCCTCCGCGGCCCGTTCGAGGTCGTCCGCCTCGGGCCTGACGACGAAGTCGTCGACCTCGGGGCCCGCCAGGCCGTCGTCAGCCACGGACGCCCCCGAGGGCGCGCAGCGCAGCACGCAGCACTCCCGCGACCTCGTCGCCCCCGATCGGGCCCGTCGCGCCGTCGAGCACACCCGCGACGGCGTCCTCAGCAGCGCGCGCGGTCCAGCCGAGTCCGACCAGGGCATCGACGACCTGCGAACGCCGGTCGTCCTGCGGTGCCGGACCGGTGTCGGGCGCCGACGTCGGTGCGCCGAGGCGGTCGGCGAGCTCGAGCACGATGCGCTGGGCGCCCTTGTGGCCGATGCCCGGCACTCGCTTGAGTGCGGCGAGGTCCTCCCCCGCGACCGCGCGGCGCAGACCGTCAGGGCTGTGCACCGCGAGCATCGCGAGCGCGAGGCGAGGCCCGACGCCGCTCACGGTCTGCACGACCTCGAAGACCTCGCGCTCGTCGTCGTCGGCGAATCCGAACAGCGTCAGGGAGTCCTCGCGGACGACGAGCGACGTCGCGAGCTGAGCCACGGCTCCGGTCCGCAGCCCCGCGAGCGTCGTCGGGGTCGCGTGCACGAGCATTCCCACGCCGCCGACCTCGATCACGGCGGCGTCGAGCCGCACCGTCAGCACCGTGCCGCGCACCGACGCGATCATCGACGCCTCCTGTCACCTCGGGGTCTCCCCGGCCACCCGGAGGACCCGAACACCTGTACGAGCCGCAGATACCGTAACAAGGACCGTCAGCCGCGTGAGGCCCGACGCGCCGCCTGTTCGGCGCTCGCCCAGGCCCGCTGGGCCGCGGTGAGCGAACCCGGCGCGCGCTGCGGCGCACCCAGCGCCCCGGCCGGGCGCCACAGGTGACAGATCGCGAGCGCGAGAGCGTCCGCCGCGTCTGCCGGCTTCGGCAGCTCGTCGAGCGAGAGCAGCCGGGCGACCATCGACTGCACCTGCAGCTTCTCCGCTCGACCGTTGCCCGTGACCGCTGCCTTCACCTCGCTCGGCGTGTGCAGCGCGACGGGGATCCGACGCCGGGCGGCCGCCAGCATGGCGATGCCGGCCACCTGCGCAGTGCCCATCACGGTGGACACGTTGTGCTGCGCGAACACGCGCTCGACGGCCACCGCGTCCGGGGCGTGCTCCTCGATCCACTCGTCGATGACCGTGGCGATCAGGAGCAGGCGCTGGTCCGCGTCGAGCTCGGGGTCCGACCGGGCGACGCCCACCGCCACGAGCGCCACGCGGCGCCCGGGCAGCCCGTCGACGACGCCCAGGCCGCAGCGGGTCAGGCCGGGGTCCACTCCGAGCACGCGCACGGCTCAAGTCTCCCAGCGTGGTCGGATCCGTCCGGGAGGTGTCGGCTCCCGGCGCGGCGGCGAGCGGACGGGCTCAGTCGGCTTCGAGCTCCGCCATGACCTCGTCGGACGCATCGAAGTTCGCGTACACGTTCTGCACGTCGTCGGAGTCCTCGAGGGCGTCGATCAGGCGCAGGATCTTGCGGGCGCCCTCGGCGTCGACCGCGATCTGCGTGGCGGGGTAGAAGACGACGTCCGCCGACTCGTAGTCGATGCCGGCGTCCTGGAGAGCCGTGCGCACCTGGACCAGGTCGGTGGCCTCCGACAGGATCTCGAAGGAGTCGCCGAAGTCGTTGACCTCGAGCGCGCCCGCCTCGAGCACCGCCTCCATGACGGCGTCCTCGGTGGTGCCCTCCTTGGAGACGATGACGACGCCCTTGCGGGAGAACAGGTACGAGACCGAACCCGGGTCCGCCATCTGACCGCCGTTGCGCGTGAACGCGACGCGCACGTCGGACGCCGCGCGGTTGCGGTTGTCGGTGAGGCACTCGACGAGCACGGCGATGCCGCCGGTGCCGTAGCCCTCGTAGATGATCGACTGGTAGTCGGCGCCGCCGGCTTCCTGGCCCGAGCCGCGCTTGACCGCTCGGTTGATGTTGTCGATCGGGACCGACGACTTCTTGGCCTTCTGGACCGCGTCGACGAGCGTAGGGTTGCCGGCGAGGTCACCGCCACCGGTCCGCGCCGCGACCTCGATGTTCTTGACCAGCTTGGCGAAGAGCTTGCTCCGCTTGGCGTCGACGACAGCCTTCTGGTGCTTGGTGGTGGCCCACTTGGAGTGACCCGACATCGTTGGTGCCCCTTCGTCTCCGTCCACCGAGCCCCTGCGCACCCGGCACGCCGGGAGGTCCGTCAGAGGCTGTCGCGGACGATCTTCACGAACAATCGGTGCACGCGCATGTCACCGGTGACCTCCGGATGAAAGGAGGTCGCGAGCAGTGAACCCTGCCGCACCGCGACGATCCTACCGGCGGCGGGACCCGTCTCCACCCGCGCCAGCACGGTCGCGGCGGGACCGACCTCCTCGACCCACGGCGCCCGGATGAAGACGGCGTGCACGGGTTGCGTGGCGGTGTCGTCGATCCCGTCGATCACGAGGTCCGTCTCGAACGAGTCGACCTGACGACCGAACGCGTTGCGGCGCACGGTGATGTCGAGACCGCCCAGGGTCTGCTGGCCGTCGGCCGCCCCGAGGAGCCGGTCGGCGAGCAGGATCATCCCGGCGCACGAGCCGTAGGCGGGCATACCGGCACGCAGCCGGTCCCGGACCGGCTCGAACAGGTCGAAGGCGCGCAAGAGCTTGTCGATCGTCGTCGACTCCCCGCCCGGGAGCACCAGGGCGTCGACGCCGGCCAGCTCACGCGCTCGACGAACGGGCACGGCGCCCGCGCCGCAGAGCTCCAGCGCGCGGGCGTGCTCGCGGACGTCGCCCTGCAGGGCCAGGACACCGATGGTGGGACTCACGCGGACATCCTAGGGACAGGTGGTCATCCCATGACCGGGGCGCTCGCCGGTCCGACCTCGTCGGAGGTCGCACCGGGAACCTCGCTCCACCCCTGCACGAGGTCCGCGAGCCGATCGAGGCCCTCGAGCAGGCCCGACCGTTCGCTCGCGAGCGAGACCCTGACCATCCCTTCGGCACCCAGGCCGAATGCACTGCCTGGCGACACCGCCACGTGCTGCTCCGCCAGCAGCCGCACCGCGAAGGCGGTGCTGTCGGTGGTGGCCGCCGAGACGTCGACCATCAGGTAGAAGGCACCGTCGGGCCGGAGGCACGGAACACCCCGTGTCTCGAGCAGCCGCACCGCGGCGTCGCGGCGCTCGCGATAGGACGCCACCGCGTCGGCCACCGCGACCTGCGGGCCCGCGAGAGCGGCGAGTCCGGCGCGTTGGCTGACCGACGACGGGCACGCGACCGTGGCCTCCGCGAGCTGACCGAGCAGGGCCTGCACCTGCGGGTCGCGTGCGTGGACGTATCCCAGGCGCCAGCCCGTCATCGCGTAGGTCTTGGAGAAGCTGAAGAACGTCAGGACGCGTCCGTCGGTGTCGAAGGTCGCTGCGCTGACGTGCGGCACACCGAAGGTGATGGCCTCGTAGCACTCGTCCGCGAACACCCACAGGTCGTGCCGGCGGGCGAGCGCCACGATTCCCGCGAGCAGCCCGGGCGGGTAGACGGCACCCGTCGGGTTGTTCGGAGAGCACACGACGACGACCCGGGTCTGCGGCGTGATCGAGGCCTCGATGTCGGCGAGCGTCGGGACGAACCCGTTCTCCTTGTGCGTCGGGTAGCAGCGCACCTCCGCGCCCGCCGCTACGGCCGCCATGCGCCAGTTCGGGAACTCCGGGTCCGGGAGCAGGATCTCGTCGCCTGGGCCGGTCAGCGCGTTCATCGCCATCGCCAGACCGCTCATCGCGCCGTGCGTGACGACGATGTCGTCCGCCGTCGCCGCGAGCCCGTTGACGGCCACGACCTTGGCGGCCAGCGCCGTGCGCAGGTCGAGCGCGCCGATGCTCGACGTGTAGCCCGTGTGCCCTGCCTTGGCGTCACGCGTCGCCGCGTCGATCACGTGCGCCGCGGTCGGCACATCCGGCTCGCCGAGCTCGAGCCGGATCGCCGTCGGATCCTCCATCGCGAGCTCCATGAGCTCGCGGATCCCGCTGCGACGCATGCGGACGACGGACGACGATGACGTGGGCATGCCCGTCACCGTATTCCTCCCGCGTGACGGCAGTGTTTCCCGTCAGCCGGGCGGTGCGCTCGCCCGGCGAACCCTCACAGGTGTCGGGTGACGCCGTCCCAGCGCGGCAGCAGCCCTTGCACCAGATCGGCAAGACCCACGGGGAAGACCTCCTCGGTGACAAGGCGCAGCGCGTCGAGCTCCCACCACCGCAGCTCGTCGAGCACGTCCAGCTCCAGGTCGGTCCAGCCCTCGCGGCTGAGCGCCGGGTCGTCGACCCGGGGGACGACCCGGGCCAGGAAGATCTCCTCGTCCTGCCGGCACGACTCCGCGAAGAAGTCGAACACCGCCGACCGTGTGAACACCGGACCGACGAGGTCGGCCGGCTCGAGCACCAGACCGGTCTCCTCGCGGACCTCCCGGACCGCCGCGGACCGCGCGTCCTCCCCCGGGTCGATGCCGCCACCCACGGTGAACCACCAGCTGCGCTCGGGCTGGTCGACGTCGTGCCCGCGCAGGAGCAGGAGCCGGTCGGTGTCGTCGAGCAGGATCACTCGCGCGGCCCGACGGAACCGCAGGCCGTCGTGGCCGAGCACCCACTCGGCGCCGAGCCTCGACCCCGCGGTCGGCCCGCCGGGGGCGCCCCGCGGCGGGCCCGCTGTCACCAGCCGCGCTCGGCGAGCCGGTGCGGGACGGGGACGTCGGCGACGTTGATGCCCACCATGGCCTCGCCCAGACCGCGCGAGACGTTGGCGATCACGTCGGGGTCGTCGAAGAACGTGGTGGCCTTGACGATGGCCGCAGCGCGCTGGGCAGGGTTGCCTGCCTTGAAGATGCCCGAGCCCACGAAGACGCCCTCGGCGCCGAGCTGCATCATCATCGCCGCGTCGGCGGGCGTGGCGATGCCGCCGGCGGTGAAGAGCACGACGGGGAGCTTGCCCGCGACCGCGATCTCCTTGACCAGGTCGTACGGCGCCTGGAGCTCCTTCGCGGCGAGGTACAGCTCGTCCTCGGGGAGCGACGTCAGGCGGCGGATCTGGTCCCGCAGCGTGCGCATGTGCGTCGTCGCGTTCGACACGTCGCCGGTGCCGGCCTCGCCCTTCGACCGGATCATCGCCGCGCCCTCGCTGATGCGACGCAGCGCCTCGCCCAGGTTCGTCGCGCCGCAGACGAACGGGACGGTGAACGCCCACTTGTCGATGTGGTGCTCGTAGTCGGCGGGCGTCAGCACCTCGGACTCGTCGATGTAGTCCACGCCGAGGCTCTGCAGGACCTGCGCCTCGACGAAGTGGCCGATGCGGGCCTTCGCCATGACCGGGATCGAGACGGTGTTGATGATGCCGTCGATCAGGTCGGGGTCGCTCATGCGAGCGACGCCACCCTGGGCCCGGATGTCCGCGGGGACTCGCTCGAGGGCCATCACGGCGACGGCTCCCGCGTCCTCGGCGATCTTGGCCTGCTCAGCCGTGACGACGTCCATGATGACGCCACCCTTGAGCATCTCGGCCATGCCCCGCTTGACGCGAGCCGTCCCGACCTCGCCGGCGACCGGGAGGTGCGAACCGGTGGTGGACTGAGTGTTCTCGCTGGTCACGCTGTGCCTCACAGATCAGGGTCGGGGCTGGGGGCCGGGCCCGCCGGACGCGCCCGATCTGCCCATCCTAGACTGTCGGCTCCACGCGCCCGCGGGCGTTCCCCGGCTGCCCGGGCCGTCCGAGCGCCTGCGGCCAGGCGTCGTCCAGCTCGAGCGTGTGCGGGACCGGCGCCCGACCTGCGAGCCCGAACGCACGCACCGGCCAGCCGCGGCGGACGCGTTGGGTCTGGGCGACGGCCTCGTTGTGGAACCGACGCGCCAGCTGCGCCCTGTACCACGCATCGGCGAGCGCCGCCACGAGCTCGTCGCCGCCCGGCTCCGCACGCATCTCGACGACCTCGTGCGCGTCGTCGAGCGCGGCTCGCAGGGTCGAGGACAGCTCGCTCTCGACGAGGCCGACGTCGGGGGGTGTCGTCGCGGGGCACTCGGAGTCGGGACCACCGGCGAGCCCGCCGTCGAGCTCGGGCAGCTGGGCAGGCAGCTGGGCCAACGCCTCGACCGACCTGCTGCCGGCTGCGATCGCCGCCCACGCAGCCTCGCCCACCAGAAGCGAGCTCACCGGGTCCATGAGGCCCGACGCCGCGAGGTTGGCGGCCGCCGAGGCGCGACGAAGCAGCTGGGCGTCGACGACCGCGCGGGACGACGCCACCTTGCGGTGCAGCCGGTCCAGCCGCGATGCGGACACCCAGAGGCGCCAGCCGACCACCAGGACCACCGCGCCGACGACGACGACGATCTCCGACCAGCTCATCGCTCGTCACCTCGGCCCCGACGGCGGTCGAGATGCCATCCGCCGCGACGCGACGACGGGTCCTCGCCGACCGGTTCGACGCGCCCCTCGACGACCATGTCGTAGACGGTGAGGATCTCGTGGCTCACCGATGACCAGTCGTACCTGCGGACCGCTGACCTCGCGGTCGCGACCAGCTGCTCGCGCAGCGGGGCGTCGTCGAGCACCCGCACGAGCGTGCGAGCCAGGTCGGCCGGGTCGCCGACGCGGAAGAGGACCCCGGCAGTGCCCTCCTCGAGGACCCGACGGAACGCCCCGAGATCGCTCGCGACCACGGCGGTCCCGGCGCTCATCGCCTCGACGAGCACGATCCCGAAGCTCTCGCCGCCGGTCTGCGGGGCGCAGTACACGTCGACCGACGCGAGGAGGCTCGCCTTCGCCTCGTCGGTGATCCCCCCGAGGAACTCCACGGCCCGGGCAGCGTCCCCGATCAGCTCGCGCGCCTCGGCGGGCCCCGTGTCGCCGCGCCCGGCGACGAGGAATCGCGTGCCGGGGTGCACGGCCAACACCTCGGGCACCGCGCGGAGCAGAACCTCGAGACCCTTGCGCGGCTCATCCAGACGGCCCAGGAACGCGACCGTGGGGGCGTGGGCGGTGCCCCGCCACCGGTCGTCAGGCTGGGCGCTCGCGAACGCCTCGACGTTGACTCCGTTGGGGATCACGACGGCGTCGCCGCCGAGGTGCTCGACGAGCGTCCGGCGCGCGTCCTCAGACACGGCGATCCGCGCCGAGATCTTCTCCATCGACTGCCGGACCAGCGGGTAGGCCATCTGGAGCGGCCTCGACCGTACGAGCGACGTGTGGAACGTCGCGACGATCGGACCGTCCGCGATCCACAGCGCGAGCATGCCGAGCGACGGCGTCACGGGCTCGTGCAGGTGCAGGACGTCGAACTCGCCCGCAACGAGCCAACGACGCACGCGAGCTGCCGTCACGGGACCGAACGTCAGCCGGGCGACGGCGCCGTTGTACCGGACCGGCACTGCTCGGCCGGCCGACGTCATGTACTCGGGGATCGGGGTGTCGTCGTCGGCGGGCGCGAGGACCGAGACGGTGTGCCCGCGCGCGATGAGCGCCTCGGCCAGGTCTCGGACGTGGAACTGGACTCCTCCGGGGACGTCGAACGAGTACGGGCAGACGATGCCCACGCGCAGCGGTCTGTCGCGGCCGGCGACCCCGGGGGCGTTCACGCGTCGCGCCCCTGTGCCGCCAGGGTCGCGGCGTACCGGCCGGCGTCCAGGTCGGCGACCCAGACCTTCTGCAGCATGTGCCAGTCCTGCGGATGAGCCGCGATGCCGCGGGCGACCTGGTCGACCCACGCCTGGGTGAGGACCTGGACCCGGTCGGCACGCGAGCCCGACGTCGGCACCTCCAGGAGCTCGCCGAACTCGACGACGACGCCCCAGTTCGACCCCGCTGCGCGGCGGCGCGCGCCGTGCAGGCGCTCGTACCAGATCGTGGTCCCAGCGAGACGGGCGCCCGTCGCGACCGCGAGGGCAGCGGGCCCGACAGCGACGCGCGCTACCTCCCCGAACAGCAAGACCTCGACTCCCCGAGCCGTGAGGTCACGATCGGCGAGCAGCGGGAGCAGACCCGAGCCGCCCCTGACCGCGCGCACGAGGTCACGGAACACGTCACCGCCGTTCTTGTGCAACGGGATGATCGTCAGACCCAGGCGCTCGCGCAGACCGAGGAACTCCTGGAAGAGCTCCTCCGGCTCGAGGTGCTCGACGACCGTGACGACCCTCGCGACGTGCTCTGTCGCCCAGGCCCCCGCCAGGTCCCAGTTCCCCAGGTGGCCAACCCCGAGCACGATGGTCTCGCCCGCGTCGAGCAGGGGGGCGTACCGGTCGAGCCCGTCGGTCCGCACGCGAGCCTCGATCTGGTCGCGGGTCAGTGACGCGAGCGTGAAGGCCTCGCCGTAGTAGCGCAGGTACGAGCGCATGCCTGCCCTGCTCAGACGCCTCAGCTCACGTGGGCGCAGGTCCGGACGAACGCGACGCAGGTTCGCCTCGAGCTGGCGCACGCCGCCACCGTGAGCGAGCCAGGCCACATCGGCAGCGACGGCGCACAGCGCCCGGACGAGCCCGCCGGGGACGTTGCCGGCGACGCGCAGCCCCAGAACGGCGAGCCGTCCCGTGTCGAGTCGCCTCACTGGGCAGCCCTCGACTGCTGGCGCACCGTGGCGACGCGCTGGCCCACCGTCACGGCCGACGCGACGGCGAGCAGCGCGAGCACGACGGTCAGCACGGCGACGGGCAGGCCGAGGCCGACGAGGAACGTGCCGACGAGCACGAGCACCAGGCGGTCGGCCCGCTCGGCGATGCCGATGGCCGCGGTCATGCCGAGACCCTCGGCGCGGGCCCGGGCATAGGGCACGACAGATCCCAGGACGAGGCACACGAGCGCAAGGACGGCGGTCGTCCGGTCGTCGCCGCGTCCGATGAACCACAGCACCAGGCTCGAGAAGATGGCCGCGTCCGCGAACCGGTCGAGCGTCGAGTCGAGAAACGCTCCCCAGGGGCCCGAGCGACCCGCACGCCGCGCCATGACCCCGTCGAGCGAGTCCGTGAGGGTGAACACCGCGATCATCAGGGACCCTGCCAGCAGGTGCCCGGTCGGCACCAACCAGAGCGCCATGACGACGACGCCGACCGTTCCGGTGATCGTCACGGCATCCGGTGAGACGCCTCGGCGGATCAGGAGGTCGGCGAGCGGGGTCCAGAGCGTCGTCATGAAGCTCCGCAGGCGGTTGAGCACGCGGCGATCATCCCTTCGATTCGGTGGGCCAGGCGGCAGCGAGCCGGGCCCGCGTGTCTGCCAGCAGCACGGGCAGCGCCCGCGTCTGCGCGACGATCGGCAGGAAGTTCGAGTCGCCCACCCACCGCGGCACGACGTGCTGGTGCAGGTGAGCAGCGATCCCCGCACCCGCGACCTCGCCCTGGTTCATGCCCAGGTTGAAGCCTTGCGGCGCCAGGACCTGGCGCGTCACGCGCATCGCGGTCTGGGTCAGGGAAGCGACGTCGGCGACCTCGTCGGGGGTCAGGTCGGTGTAGTCCGGGACGTGCCGGTAGGGGCACACGAGCAGATGGCCGGAGTTGTACGGGTAGAGGTTCAGCACGACGTACGCGGCGGGTCCGCGCGCGACGACGAGGCCCTGCTCGTCGGGCAGCGTCGGGATCCGGCAGAACGGGCAACCCGCGCCGGGCTCGCTGTCCGTCGGCTTGTCCTGACCGCCGATGTACGCCATCCGATGCGGCGTCCACAACCGCTGCAGCCCGTCCGGCGCACCCGCGAACTCGCCGGCGTCGTCGACCTGGACCACGTCGCGGTCGTCGTCCGCCCGGTCCTCGGCCGTCATCCCTCCCGCCTAGACCTGCGCATGGTCGCGAACGGCTGCGACGATGCGCTCGATCGCCTCCGCGACCGGCACGCCGTTGTCCTGACGGCCGTCGCGGTACCGGAACGACACCGCGCCACCCTCGGCGTCCTCGCCGCCGGCGATCACGACGAACGGCACCTTCTGGGTGCTCGCGGTGCGGATCTTCTTGCCGAACCGGTCGTCGGAGTCGTCGAGCTCGGCGCGGATGCCGTGCGCCCGCAGCTGCGCGACGACGCCGTCCAGGTAGTCGTTGAACGGCTCCGCGACCGGGACGGCAACGACCTGGACCGGCGCGAGCCACGCCGGGAAGGCGCCCGCGTAGTGCTCGGTCAGCACCGCGAAGAACCGCTCGATCGAGCCGAAGAGCGCACGGTGGATCATGACCGGGCGCTGGCGCGTGCCGTCGGCGGCCTGGAACTCCAGGTCGAACAGCTCGGGCAGGTTGAAGTCGAGCTGGATCGTGGACAGCTGCCACGTGCGGCCGATCGCGTCCTTGGCCTGGACGGAGATCTTCGGCCCGTAGAACGCCGCACCGCCCGGGTCGGGCACGAGCTCGAGACCCGACGACACGGCGACCTCTTCGAGGGTCCGGGTCGCCTCCTCCCAGACCTCGTCCGAGCCGACCGACTTGTCGGGGTTGCGGGTCGAGAGCTCAAGGTAGAAGTCGTCGAGCCCGTAGTCCTTGAGCAGGTCGAGGACGAACGTCAGCAGGCTCGTCAGCTCGCCCTTCATCTGCTCGGGGGTGCAGTAGATGTGCGCGTCGTCCTGCGTGAAACCGCGCGCTCGCGTCATCCCGTGCACGACGCCCGACTTCTCGTAGCGGTACACCGTGCCGAACTCGAAGAGCCGCATCGGCAGCTCGCGGTACGACCGGCCGCGCGCACCGAAGATGAGGTTGTGCATCGGGCAGTTCATGGGCTTGAGGTAGTAGTTCTGCCCAGCCCTGCGGATGTTGCCGTCGGAGTCGCGCTCCTCATCCATCTGCATGGGCGGGTACATCGACTCGGCGTACCAGTCGAGGTGCCCCGAGGTGCGGAACAGCTGCTCCTTGGTGATGTGCGGCGTGTAGACGAACTGGTAACCCGCCTCGACGTGACGCTGGCGGGAGTAGTTCTCCATCTCCTGGCGGATGATGCCGCCCCGGGGGTGGAAGACAGGGAGCCCCGAACCGATCTCGTCGGGGAAGGAGAACAGGTCGAGCTCGGCACCCAGTCGCCGGTGGTCGCGGCGCTCCGCCTCGGCGAGGCGCTCGAGGTGGGTGCGCAGCTCGTCCTTGGTCGGCCACGCGGTCCCGTAGACCCGCTGCAGCTGCGGGTTCTTCTCGCTGCCGCGCCAGTACGCCGCGGCGGACCGGGTCAGCTGGAAGCCGTTCGCGATCAGGCGCGTGCTCGGGAGGTGCGGGCCACGGCACAGGTCCTGCCAGGCGACCTCGCCACCGCGTCGGACGTTCTGGTAGATGCTCAGCCCTCCGAGCCCCACCTCGACCGAAGCGCCCTCGGCGTCGCCGGCCTGCCCCTTGAGCCCGATGAGCTCGAGCTTGTACGGCTCGTCGGCCAGCACCGTGCGCGCCTCGGCCTCGGTGACGTCCCAGCGGCGGAAGGTCTGGCCCTCCTTGACGATCCTCGTCATGGCCTTCTCGAGCGCCTTGAGGTCGTCCGGGGTGAACGGGGTCTCGACGTCGAAGTCGTAGTAGAAGCCGTCCGTGATGGGCGGACCGATGCCGAGCTTGGCCGTGGGGTTGACCGACTGGACCGCCTGCGCGAGCACGTGGGCCGCCGAGTGGCGCAGCACAGCGAGACCGTCGGGCGAGTCGATCGTGACCGCCTCGACGACCGCCCCGGCGGGCAGCGGGAGATACAGGTCGGTGAGCACGCCGTCGACACGCACCACCACGACGTCGCGACGATCGGAGTAGAGCTCCGTGCCCGTCGTCCCCGGCTCCATCGTGGTCGTGGTGCCATCGACGGTGAGGGTCATGGTCTCGGGCACGGCTGTTGTCTCCTTGCATCGGGTCCGCGCGTGACGGCGGACGCACCTGATGCTACCGAGCAACGGATCGCCGTCCGACGCGGCACGGCTGGGCGAAAGGCCCGGACGGGGCCTCGTCGGGTGGGCGAGGAACGACAACGGCCCCTGGTCACAGGACCAGGGGCCGAACCGGTGGGCGATACTGGGTTCGAACCAGCGACTTCCTCGGTGTGAACGAGGCGCTCTACCACTGAGCTAATCGCCCGCTACGTCACTGAGCCTACCCGCGGCACCAGCAGCGTCCGAAGCTGATGTGAGGGCTGCCACCCTGCGAGACGATGGCGTGGCAACGACTCGTCATGACGACGTCGAGAGGATGCTACCCAAGGTGCGGCGATATGCCGAACCGGACGTCCCAGGGCCTTCTGGGTGAACTGCACCCACAAGGCGGTCCAAATCTAGCCGCGGCCTGCCATGATGTAGTCAACAGTCCGGCACCTATGAGGAGGACGGCGATGACGCAGCAGTCGTACGACGTCGTCGAGGTCGTCGCCATGCAGCTGATCAGCTCCGACGCGAGCGTGGTCCCGGTCAGCACGGAGCTCTCGTTCCGCACCTCGGACCCCTACACGGTCCGCGCGGTGTTCACCGGACCGCAGACCATGTCGACGTGGCTCCTGGGCCGCGAGCTCCTCGTGCAGGGCTTGCTCGCAGTCGCCGACGATCCGGCAGGCACCGGCGACGTCCAGGTGTGGCGCGATGACGACCCGGACTTCGCACTGATCTCCTTGAGCGGGGTGGAGGGCAGCGCCCTCCTCGCGGCTCCGACCGGCCAGCTCGAGGCGTTCCTCACGCGGACAGAAGAGCTCGTCCCCCTCGGCGAGGAGAGCGACCGCATGGAGAGCGAGATCTCGGCGCTCATCGCGGCCCTCCTCACAGCCTGAGACTCACACCCGTCAGCTGAACGGCCTGCCCCTCGGGGCGGGCCGTTCAGTCGTTGGCGGGCCGACCGGCGCCGATGAGTGTCACGGATCGACGTTCTCGGCACTCCGGGACTCGAAGAGGTGCCTCGCCGCCAGGCTGAGCTCGCCAGCTGGGATGTCACGCCCGTCGAGCGACACGACGGGGACGACGTTGCGGATCGAGCCGCACAGCGCCAGGTGCCCGGCCCCGGCGGCGACGTCGTCGAGCACCTCGAAGGGCAGCTCCCCAGCCTGGGCCTCGCGCACGGGGAGCCCGTCTGCCGCGGCCCACTCGAGGAGCAGCTCGCGCGTGATGCCCGCCAGGCACCCGGTCACCAGTCCCGGCGTCACGAGCTCTCCGCCGAGCTCCACCAGCACGTTGGAGCCGGTGCCCTCGCACAGCTCGCCCACCGTGTTGGCCAGCAGCGCCTCGTCGGCACCACGCCGGTACGCCTCGGCGAGCGCCACGACGTTCTCGGCGTACGACGTGGTCTTGAGGCCGGCGACTGCGGACCTCTCGTTGCGCACCCAGGGCACGCGGATCACGCGGGCCACGTCGGACCGGACGACCGGCCCGGCCAGGACCAGGACGGTCTGGCGGGCAGTGCCGGGCTCGGCCCTGTTCGATCCCAGCGGTCCCGGACCGGCCGTGACGGTGATCCGCAGCCGTCCGACGTCGGGATCTGCCACTGCGAGCACAGCGTCGACGCCAGCCCGGATGGCGTCCTCGTCGGGCTCGGCGAGACCGAGGCCGCGCGCCGACCGCGCGAGCCGACGCAGGTGCCGGGTGAGCGCGAACGCGCGACCGCCGGTGACCGAGCAGGTCTCGAACATGCCGTCACCCACGGTCAGGCCATGGTCGACGGCCGTCACGACCGGGTCGCCAGGTCCGCAGAGCCGTCCGTCTGCCCAGATCACGATGCTCATGCCTGCAGTCTCCCATCGCCGTGGTCGAGAGCTTCGCCCGAAGCGAGCGCGACGAGGCGACGGGCCTTGAGCTCCGTCTCGACCCACTCAGCGGCAGGGTCGCTCCCCCACGTGATCCCAGCGCCCGTGCCGAACCGCAGCGTCCCGCCGCCAGGACCGTCGGCCGTCCACCAGAACGTCCGGATGCCCACGGCGAGCTCGGCTCGCACGGCGCCGTCGGGGGCGACCTCGACCCAGCCGACGGCCCCGCAGTAGGGGCCGCGCGAGACGGGCTCGAGCTCAGCGATCAACCGCAGAGCTGCCACCTTCGGAGCGCCCGAGACGGAGCCCGGCGGGTACGTCGCCGCCAGGAGCCGCGGCCAGAGGTCGGGTGAGCGGTCGAGGCCCGGCTCGAGCACCCCGCGCACCGTCGACACCAGATGCACCAGACCAGGGTGCTCCTCGACGCCCAGCAGCGTGGTGACCTCGACGGTGCCCGGCACGCACACCTGCTGCAGGTCGTTGCGGACGAGGTCGGTGATCATGACGTTCTCTGCCTCGTCCTTGACCGTGAGCCCGGCGACCGCCGTCGCCGTTCCCTTGATCGGGCTGGACGTCACCACGCCGCGCTCGATCTGGAGGAACAGCTCGGGTGACGCCGACACGATCCAGACCGGCTCGAAACCCGATCCAGCCGGCACGTGGACCCCGCCAGCGAACGGTGCCGGGTTGCCGGCAGCGAGCACGGCGCCCAGCGCCTGCGCGTCAGGCTCGATCTCGTCGATCGGCAGCGATGCCGCCAGCACCCGGCAGATGTTCGCCTGGTAGACCTCTCCCGCGCGGATCTCCTCGCGAACGCGTGCGACAGCACACTCGTACCCCCCGCGGTCGAGCGACGACGTCCACGCCGCTGCCGACGGACCTCGCCACGCGCCGACCGCGCCTGGGGGGGCAACCACGCCGTCCGGCGACCGCTCGACCTGTGCGAACCGCCACGCCCGCACTCTCCCGTCGAACTCCCCCACGACCGCCCAGAACCCTGGCTCCGTGAGCCGCTGAGGCTGCGCCGCGACGTCGATGCACTCCACGACGTCGGCCGCTCGGACCCCCGCGAACCAGGCCGCGCCACGGGGCGCGGCGGCACCCGGCGTGGAAGCGAACAGCGAGGTGGGAGGCACGGCAGCCACGCTACCGATGCCCGATCACGACGCGCCGCACTGACGGCCAGTTGGACTCTCGACGAAAACGTCAGTTAGAGTTCGGGACGCACACGGAACACCGGTGAGAACCGGGGGAAGTGTCGTGCGGACGTGGCTCAGTGGTAGAGCATCACCTTGCCAAGGTGAGGGTCGCGGGTTCGAATCCCGTCGTCCGCTCGGAGACAGGCACTCCTTGACGGTTGCCCTCGGGCGCCGCGAAGGAACTGTGTCTCACGGTGGAGTGGCCGAGTGGCGAGGCAGCGGCCTGCAAAGCCGTATACGTGGGTTCGAATCCCATCTCCACCTCGTGGTTGGCAGTACCCGGGTCGATGCAGTGCCCCGGGGCGATTGGCGCAGCGGTAGCGCGCTTCCCTGACACGGAAGAGGTCACTGGTTCGATCCCAGTATCGCCCACCATATTTGTGCAGGTCGCGGGCCGTTTCGGAGTCATCCGGAGCGGCCTTCTTGCACCCCCGTACCCCAACGGCGCTGCTCGCGGGTGCGGGTGGACGTTCCCGAGTGGGGTGAGCTGGACCCCGAGAGCCCCTTCCGCACGGGCCTGCGGCGCGGCAGACTGCGGCCGAGATGCCGGTCTCCCCCGGCCTCTCGTCGTCTCCAGGAAGGACTTGCTGCACCGTGGTCAAATTGTCGCGATCGTCCAAGACCGGTACCCGCCAGGTCACCTTCGCCGTGCCCGCCGACTCGCTCGGGGCTGCTGTCAGCGTCGTCGGCAGCTTCAACGGGTGGACCCCGGGGGTTCACCTGCTGAAGCGCAGGTCCAACGGGACGGCATCGGTCGCGGTCACCGTGCCGGTCGGCGAGCTGGTCCGGTTCCGCTATCTCGGCGCGGGTGGCCGGTGGTTCGACGACGAGAGCGTGCAAGTCGACGCCGAGGGCGGCCTCGTCCAGGCCTGAGACCCGGATCCGCCCGCCGTGCAGCCGAACCCAGACCGTCGGGTCCCGGCGTTCAGCCGAGGTGGGCTATCCATTTGACTCCCCGGAGCGTGGACCGTGGACGCCGGTGGGCTTGACGGTCTTGGTCTGGTGGATCTGCGCCAGGTGGTCGTAGGTGACCGGCGGTGCGCCGGGCGCGTACTGCAGCAGTCGGTTGAACCGCGAGGGGCGGATTCCGGCGATTGCCTGCGTCAGGGCGATGACCTGGGCGCGGGCGGGTTTCGCGGCGACGAGACCGGTGACCGGGCCGCGACCGTAGTAGCCGTGGCCGTTGGTCGTGGGCGCGGCCAGCGCCAGGAGGGCGCGGGCGAGGGTGTGCCCGCCGCTGGCGGCGTGGGCCACGTCGTCGGCACTGGTGGCCGGGGTGTGCGTGAGGAGCGTCCGCGCACAACCCGGATCCT
Source organism: Cellulomonas sp. (assembly GCF_036279715.1). Taxonomy (GTDB): domain Bacteria; phylum Actinomycetota; class Actinomycetes; order Actinomycetales; family Cellulomonadaceae; genus Cellulomonas_A. The sequence goes on from NZ_DASUIR010000164.1 coordinate 30,737, forward strand.
GTCGCGAATCGCTTCATCGAGGGTGTCTTGGGGTTCGCGTAGCCAGAATCGTTCAGGTCTACGGTCCTGCAGCCGAAGAGAGAGGAACGGGGTTCCACTCTGCGCCGATCAACTCCGTCCCGGAAGCGGGGGCGACGAGACCGGTGGTGAAGCTGTACATGGATGGGGCGTCGAGGCCCGTGACCCGGCGCGAGCTCGCCCGTGAGGCACAGCTCGCCCACCGCCGTCACCCTGTCCTGCAGCTCATCCCGGCGTGCGCGGCGGTCACCGTTCTCATTGCGGGTTCGCTGCTCGGGGTTGGGGACGCGCAGGCGCACTCCCGCATGGTCGAGCTCAAGGAGCGCACGCTGGCAGCGGCCGTCGTCGCGCATGAGGACGCCAATCGGACGCGGTCGATGGTCGCCCAGGGATCCCGCCTCACTGCCCTCGCCATCGCGTACGCGGGTGGCAAGCGAAGCGACGCGCTCGTCGAAGCCCGCGCTGCCGTCGCAGGTGCCGGGCTGGTCGTGGCGACCGTGGCGGCCAACGTCGCACATGAAAGGCTGGCTGCGCTCGACGCCGCCAGAACGAGTCTCGCGGTCTTGATCGATGCCGCGGCACCGGCCGCACCGGTCGCCGTGCCGGCTGTCCTGGTGGGTGCGGCACTGGTTGCCGCGATCCTGGCACCGGCTCCGCTGATTGCCGCGCCGGCTGCACCTGTCCCAGCACCGGTCGAGCAGTTTGCAGCGCCGGCCACCGTGGACGAGGCCGCAGTGCCGGCACCGGTTCCCGCGATCCTGGCGCCCGCGCAAGGTGCCGCCCTGACTGACGAGGCAACGCCGGGTGACTCTCTGGATGCCTTGGACCTGGACGTGAGTGCGGAGATGCTGACGGCGGCCCGGCTCGTGACCGAGCTGTCGACGCAGGTCCAGGCGGACGCGGACGCGAAAGTGGCTGCGGACGCCGCGTCCGCCACCGCTGCGGCGGCCGCAGCCGCGGCGGACGCGGACGCGGCACGCGCGGCCGCCGCCAGGCAGGCGGCCGCGGTCGCGGTGGCCGCCGGCTCGTCGAACGGTGCTATTCCGGCCGACGCGCTGTGCGGCCTTGGCTTCGCGCGGGGTGCGCTCCTGCGCTGTGACGCGGCGACAGCCCTGAACACGCTCGACGCGGCCTACCGGGCAGACGTCGGCACGCACCTCGTTGTCGTCAGCAGCTACCGGTCGCTCGCGGACCAAGTCGCCGTCAAAGCTGCCCGCGGCGATCTCGCCAGCACCCCAGGCTCCTCGAACCACGGGCGTGGTCTCGCGGTCGACTTCGGCGACTTCGGTGCAGTCGGGCAGTTCAACGCCCCGGGCTACCAGTGGATGAAGGCCAACGCGGAGAGATTCGGCTGGCACCATCCCGCAGTCATGGACCCGGGCGGCTCAGGACCGCAGGAACCCTGGCACTGGGAGTTCGGAACCTTCTGACCCGAAGCCTCACCTGACCTGCGGGGTTGTGAGCTCTGTCGTGGGGTCGGGGTGACGTGGGCGATGTCGACGAGGGTGTTGGGTGGCGGCGGGTCCGCACCGGGACGCATCCGCGACGCGGTGACACGGGACCGCCTCTCCGGCACGAGAGGGATCTGGTGGATGCGTCACTGCATCGGGGCTCCCGGTGCAGCCGACGTATTGCTCTGACTTGACCGCACCGCCAAGGAGATCACGTGACGTCGCCGTTCCGGAACCTGCTCGTCATGACGTCGGCAGTCCTTGTGCTTGGCGCGTGCTCAGCGGGTGGCACTCCCACCGGCGACCTGACCGCTGACGCGACCACCGCGCAGCGACAGACCATGTCAGGGCGCCCCAGCGTTGGGGACTGCTGGCAGGAGGACGACTACGCCACCGCCCGCATGTGGGATTACTGGCATGGCGCGGACCCGGTGGACTGCCAGGGGTCGCACAACACGGTCACCATGGCGGTCGTTGACCTGCCCGCGGACATGCAGCTGGCGACCGGGACACCGACGGACGATGAGCGTCGGGAGCTCAATGGCCTCTGCGTGCCGCCGAACCAGGTCGTCATGGCCGCTGACCCGCAGGCCCGCCTGGGCATGTCCTACTACCAGCCCTCACCCGAGCAGGTGGCTTCGGGGCAGCGGTGGGTTCGATGCGACATCGCGCTCCGTGCTCTCGGACCGATGTCGGAGCACAAGTACGAAACGCTGCCGCCGACCGTGGACGCCTTGATGGCGGCACTCACCGCTGATCCGGTGCGGTACGCGTTGTGCATCAACACTCCGGCGGGAACCGCCGCCTGGCCGGGCCCGAGCCTTCACGATGCCACCGCCGTCATCGTCTCGTGCGACGGGCCGTCCCAGTGGGAGCTGGCCAAGGCCTGGGAGCTGGACCTCGACCACGCGCCTACCCAGGACGAGGGGATGGCGATCGCCACCCCCGTGTGCCTTGCGCTGGGCAAAGAGACGAACGGTGCACGCACTCAGTGGAGCACGGTCTTTCCGACCGCCGACGATTGGTCGTACGGCCACCGCACCATGCAGTGCTGGCTGTCTTGACCGAGACCCTTGGGTCCTGCTGCCGGGGCCGTCATCGACGTCGGCGAACGCGTCTCCGGTGCCTGACACGGAAGAGGTCACTGGTTCGATCCCAGTATCGCCCACGAGCATTGATGCAGGTCAGAGGCCGTTTCGGAGCAGTCCGGAGCGGTCTTTTCGGCGTCTTGAAGGCTCCGTACCCCAACGCGTACCCCAACGCGGATCTCGCGGTGATCCGGATGTCGGCATGGGCGCGGTGTTCGCCGGCGCGGCCCGCGCGCCGATCACTGCGGTCATCATCCTGTTCGAGCTCATCGGCGAGTACACGATCATCCTGCCGATGATGGTCGCGATCGTGCTGGCAAGCGCCATCAGCCACGTCAGCAGGTGATCGTGCGCCATCCTTGGACCGGTGCGCGCGCTCTTCTGAGGAGGTCAGGTGTCGACGGTCCTGCTGTTCGCCGGGCTGCTGGCCGGTGTGGTCGTGCTCACCCCGTTGGCGGACCGCTGGAGGATCCCGCTCCCGGTGGTGCTCACCCTCTTCGGCCTGCTGGTCCCCCTCCTCCCGGGGGTTCGGCCGATCCAGATCGAGCCCGATCTGATCCTTCCCGTCGTGCTGCCACCGCTGCTGTTCGCGGCGACGCAGCGCGCCACCGCCCGTGACTTCCGGGAGAACGCCCGCCCGATCGCGTTGCTCGCGGTGGGCCTGACGCTGGCCACCGCGGCGGCCGTCGCCGTCGTCGCGCATGCGATGGGGGTGCCGTGGGGCGCCGCCGTCGTCCTGGGCGCGATCGTGGCCCCGCCCGATCCGGTGGCGGCCACTGCCGTCGCTCGTCGGCTGCGGCTGCCGGGCAGGCTGGTCACGGTCCTCGAGGGCGAAGGCATGTTCAACGACGCGACAGCGCTCGTGCTGTACAAGGTCTCCGTCGCCACGGTCGTCGCGGGCGGGCTCTCGGCCGGCGGGCTGACCCGAAGCCTGGTGCTCGCCGTCGGCGTGGGAGCTGGCCTCGGGCTGGCGGCGGGGGTGCTGGCGCGGGCCGCGCTGGCGCGGCTCCACCTGGCTGCTCCCGAGACGACCGTGACGCTCGCCGTCCCGTTCGTGGCGTACCTGCTCGCCGATCGCCTCGGCGGCTCCGGGGTGCTCGCGGTGCTGGCCCTGGGCCTGTACCTGCGGACCTACGGTCACGGCGCGATCACCTCAGGCGGCTGGCTGCTCGGCCGCGCAGTGTGGCGCTACGCGGACTACATCGTCACGAGCATGGTCTTCGTCTTCATCGGGTTTGAGCTGACCGCCGTGCTCGAGACGGAGCCCCTCGAACCCGGCGCGGTCGCCCTTGCCCTGGCCGTGTGCGGCGTCCTGGTCGCCGTACGGTTCGGTTGGCTGTTCCCGGCGGTCTGGCTGGCTCAGCTCCGCCGGCATCGCACCTCCCAGGTGGGCCCCGTCGGTGGGCGCGAGACTGTCATCACCGCCTGGGCCGGGATGCGCGGAGTCGTCACCGTGGCGACGGCGTTGGCGCTGCCCGCGGTCACGAGCGCCGGGGTTGCGTTTCCTTTGCGGCGCACCGTGGTCTTCGTCGGTCTGGTGTCCGTGCTGGCCACGCTGGTGGTCCAGGGCCTCACTCTCGCCCCACTCGTGCGCCGACTCGGTGTGGGCAGCGACGTCGACGTCGCGCAGGAGGCTCGAGCACTGCGCAGACGAGCGACCGCCGCAGCCCTCGACGCGCTGCGCGATCACCTCACCGACGGGGTCCCCGAACCTGTGCGAGTCGCGGTCACACTGCAGTACGAGGGGTACCTCGCCGCACAGGACGCCCTGGGTGCCGCCAGGAGCGGTGCCGTCGACGACGACTCCGGTGAGAGCGACGACCGGGCGGTCGACGACCTGCTGCGACAGGCGAGCGAGGTCGAGCGTGAGGTCGTGATCGAGGCGCGGCGCCGCGGCGAGGTCAGCGCCGAGGCGGCCGACGAGGTCCTCGACGACGTGGAGAGCCGCTCGGTTCGCGACACCGGCTGACGGACTGTCAGGGCGCGCGCCCGGGAGGTGGTCTATCCATTGGGCGGCGGCGGCGGCGGGTTCGTCTCCTTTGAGTTTGCGCACATCGCCGAGCGTGCGGGCAGCACCCCGATCATCACCGACCGCGGCAGGCGCGCGTTGAAGAGCTTCGACCCCGACCTCGTCGAGCTCCTCATCGCCCGCGGTGCGGCCGCCGGGATCAGCCTGCGACGCTCCACCTCCGTCACAGGGATCGAGAAGGTCGCGACCGGGTACCGGGTCGGAGTCGAACCGTCCGCGAGCAACCCGGCCGACTACGCCGCGGGGAACGCGGCCGACACCCCGGGAATGCCACTGCGCCGGTTGCGGTGATCGAGGGCAAGGTCGCCGCCTCCAACATGCACCTAGGTTCCGAAGGTAGTGACCGGCGCGTCTGCTTCCTCGCGTCGTCGGGCGCGGGACATCTCCGGAGCGGTCAGCACCGCCATGCATTGAGCGTCGCACGCGGTGTGGTCCGCAAGTGGTTCAGTCGCGGGCGGCGAGGCGTCGTGAGACCAGCAGGCCCAGTGCGAGACCAAACAGCAGGTGCTCGGTCAAGAACGTGCCATACCCGACCTTCGCCGCCATGTGCGCGATCTGGTCGCCGCTCCCGAACACGTTCGCGGCCACCGGGAGTGCAATGAAGGAGCTGACCACGAAGGCCATCGCACCCCACAGGATGCCGCCGGCGACCAGCGCCCGGCCGCGCAGACGCAGGAGCAGCGCCACGACCGCGAACATCACGCCATACATCGCCCCGATCATCATGTGGATGATCGCGCCGAGAACAGCCGGGCCGAACGCGAAGTAGAAGGTGCTGCCCGCCATCGCCTCCGTCATCGACGTCATCAACGTGCTCGGGGAGATGAACGTCGAGGCAATGTGGTAGAGCGGTGTGAAGAATCCGGAATGCTGGTATGTCGCGGCGGCCATCATCGCGAACGCGGCCATGACAAGGGAGGCGGCCATACCGAAGATCGCACCGCGCAGGACAGCGGGAGCCAGCCGGGTGGTCGTCGCCGTGGCAGTAATTGTGTGGGATGAGGTATTCGTTGCCATGATGTCCTCCAGGTCCGGCAGAGTGCACCGCGATCGCGGTGCACTGCCGAAACCCGATTCACGGGGCATTGCTTCCGTCCGGGGCCGCATTGTCGAGCGGACCGCGGCTGGCGTCGGTCCATAGGTGGTGGGGGACGCGCGCGGCGACCGCGACGAGGACGCCGCTCCTGATGGCGACGTCGGCGAGGACGAATGTCGCCGGGTACCACCCGACATGCACCCAGTCCGTGACTGCTCCGTTCACCACGCGATCGAGCAGGTTGCCCACGGCTCCACCGAGGAGCACCGCGACCGCATCCCGCTCCACCGGCCCGCGCGCCGCCCTCAGCCAGCCGTCCACCTCGATCACGTCGGTGCGCACCGGTCGCTGGTACGGCGGGCGCGGCAACCGAGTCAGCGAGGGAACCCGACACCCGTCGACACGATTCCGCGTGTGCCGCTCGGCCTGGACAGGTCCGAGGGTCCCGCCACCGGACGACGAGCACGTCTTCGACCGAGCATGCTGGGCGGTGAGTCGGCGTGCGGCTCATGCACGGTCCAAGCCGCGCGCGAACCGGCGGAGCCGGGCGACGGGCAGCGACGGTGGCCCGCCGCGTCGTCTGCGCAACGAGGCGCGGACCAGGCGGTGGGTCTGGGCGTCGGCACTGCACCACCAGCATCCACGCAGGTGGTCGCGCACGGCCCGCGCGGTCGGCTCGTCCAGCTCGCCATCGATGAAGGCCGCGACCATCGACCGCAGCCGACGATGCACGAGTGGATTCATGGGACAGCAACCCGCCCGCCGTCACCGGCGATTCCTCGGCACCCGATGGAATTCGCGCTCCGTGGCGCGGGTTCCTGAGATGTGACCGAGCCGGGCAGTGAGCACTGCGACCCTCAGCAGGCCGCCGCGTTCGACCAGTACGTCGTGCCGGAGATCCCCGTGC
>NZ_DASUIR010000165.1:0-10744 GCF_036279715.1 Cellulomonas sp.
CTCGGCCACGAAGAACCCACGAGAAGGCTGCTCCAGGAAGGCCACGCGACGCTCAAGAACGGCGCGCTGCCCGGTCGGGTCGTCGAGCTCGTGCAGGAACGCCAGGAGGGTGAAGTAGCGGCTTCGGTCGGTGATGTCGACGCCATCAGGGTCGGCCAGGCGCCGACGGAGCTCGGCACGGCCGGTGTCGGTCAGCTCGAAGACGCGGCGCGCCGGGCCGCGCTCTCCGCGGGCATCGTGGCCGCTGATGAGCCCTCTGGCCTCAAGTCGTCGCAGGGCGGGAGTCAGGGCGCCGTCACTCAACGGCCTCACGTGGCCGATGAGGGCAGTGATCCGGCGGCGCAGCGCGTAGGCGTGCAACGGAGCCTCGGCGAGGAAGCCGAGGATGCAGAACTCGATCATCTGAGCATTCTTGCCGAGCCTATGGCGAGCGGTCGCGTCCAGGCGAAGACGACCACCGCGACAACAAGGATCGCTGTGCCGCTCAGCACCCGCCCGGTGAGCGGCTCGCCCAGGATGAGGGCACCCAGCAGGACGGAGACGACGACGCTGGTGTAGGAGACGATCGAGGCGCGACTCAGGCCCACCCGTTGCACCAACGCCGTATTGGCCAACCAGCCCAGCCCGGAACATCCGATACCGGCTGCTGCGACGGCCGCCCACGCCGCCGGCTGCCATCGGAGCTGTCCCGGGTGCGCTGCCGCGATCGGTACGAGCACCGCGGAGGCCACCACCATCTCCGCGGTCGTCACGATCAGCGCAGGGACGTCCGCAAGGTACCGACGCATCACGAGGTTCGCGACGGCATAGGAGAGGGCGGCGGCCAAGGGCAGCAGGCACCAGAGCCAGGCGCCAGATGGCGTCGCAGCCCTCGACGCCCACCCGACGCCGACGAGCGCGAGCGGCGCGGCGATCCACTGCTGGGTCCCGAAGCGTTCACCCGACCGCGTGAGCGCGGCGCCCACGGCGATCCAGAGCGGCGTCGTCGACAGCATCACGGAGACCGTGCCTGTGGGAACAACCCTCTCTGCGGCGCCGATGAGCAGGTTCGGCGCCACAGCGGCGGTCAGTGCGACGACGCTGAGCGCCACCGGGTGACGCGTCGTCGCAGCGCGGGCTTCCTCGAGCATGCCCCGGGGACGACGGGCCAGCACGAGCATGAGGGTCGCCGCGGCGAGCACGACCCGCACGGCGGCCATCGCGGGAGTCGACATGGCGCGCTGCGCCACGGCGATCAGGAGGAAGGGCACACCCATGCTGAGCGTGGCAGCACAGCCGAGCACGACGTCTGTCCGAGAGGAGCGCATGTGGCATAGTACCTCGATTCGAGGTACTGAGGTAGTCGCGCAGCGCCGCATCCGTGACGCTGCGCCCGGGAAGCGACAGGGACAGACTGGGACCAACGCCACTCGCCGGCCTCACCAGGCTCGCTGGTCAGAGGTCAGAGGCGAGCCGAGAAGGTGAGCGCACGATGAACCTCGACGCCATGACCCAGACCGCGCGCGCGCTGGTCGCACCCGGCAAGGGGATCCTCGCTGCCGACGAGAGCGCGCCGACGATCGCGAAGCGACTCGCCGGTATCGGTGTCGAGTCGACCGAGCAGACGCGCCGGGCGTACCGCGAGATCCTCTTCACGACCGCGGGGATCGGCGACGCGATCAGCGGTGTGATCCTCTTCGACGAGACGCTGCGGCAGAAGGCCGCCGACGGCACGCCGTTCGCCGAGGTCCTGCGCCGCCAGGGCGTCATCCCCGGCATCAAGGTCGACGGCGGCACGAAGCCGCTCGCCGGTTTCCCCGACGAGGTCATCACCGAGGGGCTCGACGGTCTGCGGGACCGGCTGACCGAGTACGCCGCGCTGGGCGCACGGTTCGCCAAGTGGCGCGCGGTCATCCGGATCGGCGACGGGCGCCCGACGACGCCGTGCATCGAGGCGCACGCCCACGCGCTGGCCCGCTACGCCGCGCTCGCGCAGGAGGCCGGTCTCGTCCCGATCGTCGAGCCCGAGGTGCTCATGGACGGGTCGCACGACCTCGCCCGCTGCGCCGAGGTCACCGTGACGACCCTTCGGGCCGTGTACGCCGAGCTCGCCCGCCACCGCGTCGTCCTCGAGGCGACCCTCCTCAAGCCCAACATGGTGCTGCCCGGCAAGGACTGCCCGGACCAGGTCAGCGACGACGTGATCGCCGACGCGACGATCGCCGTGCTGCGCCAGGCCGTGCCTGCCGCGGTGCCCGGCATCGTGTTCCTCTCGGGCGGTCAGACCGACGAGCAGGCGACCTCACGCCTGGACGCGCTCAACAGGCGCGGGCCCCAGCCGTGGGAGCTCAGCTTCTCGTTCGGGCGCGCTCTGCAGGCCCCGGTCCTCAAGGCGTGGGCCGGCGACGACGGCAATCGCGCAGCAGCCCAGGCCGCGCTGCTCCACCGTGCCCACCTCAACGGCGCCGCACGCCACGGGACGTACACCGCGGACATGGAGGGCGTGACCGTCTAGGTCAGGGCCGCGTGATGGCGTCGTCGGCGCAGGCCGTGCCGGCCGTCAGGTCCGTGCTGCCCAGCACCTGCGCGGCGCGTGCGCGGCCGAGGTTCCAGTCCGCCACGCCGGGGGAGGCCTCGACGACGACGCGCTCGAGCACGCACGACCGCAGCGGCTCCTCCAGCCGGGCGATCTCCGGGACAGCGTCGGCGGAGAGTCCCTGCAGGTATCCGACGTCGAGCCCGACGACGAGCGAGGCGTCGCGCTCTGCGGCGGCGTTGTACCGGACGATGAGCGCGTCCGGGTTCACGAGCGCCAGTCCGAGCATCGCCACGGCAACCACCTGGACGACGACGCGCGGCAGCCACCCGCCACGCCAGCGCACCCCCGCCACCAGCACCAGCACGAGGACGACGGCGAGCACCACCTCGACCACCACCACGAACAGTCGCAGCCGGGTCAGACCGAACGCGTCCATGTAGAGGCTCATGCGCCGCAGCGCGGAGGCCACGACCCCGAGGGTGGCCACGCACAGCACCCCCAGCGCGACCCGGGAGATCAGCCGGTCCCGTGCGGAGGCGCGGGGTGCACGGCGCGCGGCCACGGCGACGACCACCAGGGTCAGCGCGGTGACGACGACGAGCTGGGCGAACCCCTGCCGCGCGTACTCGGCGTAGGTCAGGCCAGATGTCTCCAGCACGTGGCGGTGTCCACCGAGCAGGGCTCCGACCTGCACGAGCACGAACGCCAGCACCAGCGCGTCGAGGGCCAGCACGGGCAGCAGCCACTCGCCGCGCGGTGCGGGCCTGCCCGGCGGCAGCTCGGCGTCCGACCACCCGGGCGGGGCCACGGCGAGGTCGGCGAGCGTCGCCGCCACGAGTGCCACGAGAACCCCGACCACCACCTGGCCCGGCAGCAGCCCGAGGTCCACGCGGGGCACATAGCTCGCGAAGACGGTGTCGGCACTCGCGAAGAGCATGCCGAAGACCACGAGCAGCACGACCGTCACCGCGACGCTGCGCAGCGCCGCGAGCACCCGACCCCGCCGTGAGCCGACGAGCGTCGCGGCCCCGCCCGTGACCCACGGCACGGTACGGAACGCGCCCGCCGCCCAGCTGAGCGCACTGAGCACCACGGCGGGCGCGGACCGCGCCGACGTCGCCGCGACGGCCCCCACGAGCGCCGCCGTCAGCAGGCACAGCGCCGCGACCCAGCTCGCGTCGCGGATCGCGACCACCGCGACGAGGGCGATCGACAGCCCGGCGGTCACGAGGTCTCCCACCGCTCGTCGCCGGACCAGCACCGGTGCGGCCGCCGCCCAGACCGCGAGCCCCACGAGAGCGGCGCCGAGCCCGAGCCGGTGGCCGACGAGGAGGGCCGCGCCCACGACGCCGACGGTCGCACAGGCCAGCAGCGTGCCGCTCGACGCCGGCTGTCGTGACGCCGACCAGAACTCCGTGAGCGAGCGGCCGATCCTGCCGGGCGGTGCCGCCATGACCGCAGGTGACAGCGTCGTCGTGCCGGGGAGGGGCGCGGCGGGGAGAGGGGCGACGGGGAGGTGCGCGGCGGGGACGAGCGGATCGGTCATGGGGCCAACCTAGGAGCGGCCTGTGCGACGCGTGGCGGTCCTGCCGACGGGTCCCGTGCAGGTTGTGTGCACGCGGGTGCGGGTGCCGTGACGGCGGCAGCGACTGCGTGCACCAGGCGCATCATGGGGAGCCACCGGCGGCCGATAGGAAGGCTGCCACGGCAGACGCCCCCAGCCGGACGAACCGTGGCTCGCCGTTGACCGCACCACCCGGAACCGCCTGCGGGTCCGGCCCGTCCGATCGGATGCCCCGGAGCCATGAGACGCACCCGAGCCGCCACACCTCTCCACACCGCCCTGGACGTCCCCGCCGTCGTCCTCGTCGTGGCGCTCGCCGCGCTCGCCTTCGTGACTGCCCCGACGCCCGCCACCGCGACGACCGGTGGCGCTCGCACCCCCACCGCGTCGGAGCAGCTGACCCCGCCGAGCGGTCTCCTGTTCGGCGCCTTCGTCGCCAAGCAGGACACGACGACAGAGGTCGAGACCTCGGTGAGTGCGTTCGAGCAGCAGATCGGGCGCAAGCTCGACCTCGTCAGGTTCTACGTCCGGTGGGACACGCCCCTGATGCCGGACGCCGTGCTGCGCTCCGTCGCGCGCGACCGCACCCCGGTGCTCTCGATCACGCCGAAGAAGGACGACGGCACGAAGCTCTCGTGGGCGTCGATCGCCGCGGGCGACCAGGACGCCAGGATCCGCGAGCAGGCCACGGCCGTCGCAGCCCTGGGCGTCCCCGTGTTCCTCGTGTTCCAGCATGAGCCGGACATGGCGACCGGGTACGGCTCCCCGGCCGAGTTCCGCGCTGCGTGGCGGCACTACGTCGAGGTGTTCCGGCAGCAGGGGGTCACGAACGCCGCCTGGACCTGGGTGATGACCCCGACCGGCTTCGCCGCGACCGCGAGCACCCCGGCGAGCGACTTCTACCCGGGGGACGACGTCGTCGACTGGCTCGCCCTCGACCCGTACAACTGGTACGGGTGCACCCCGTCGGTACCCGCCGCGTGGCAGTCCATGGCCCAGGCTGCGGGCCCGTTCCGCACGTGGGCCCAGTCGCACGGCAAGCCCCTGATGCTCGCCGAGTGGGGCTCGGTCGAGGACCCGGCCGATCCCGGTCGCAGGGCGGACTGGTACCGCGAGACGCTGGCGATGTCGACGTCCTGGCCGGAGCTCAAGGCGGTCTCCGCGTTCGACGCGACCGGGAGCTGCGCGTGGCGCGTGGACTCGACCGCCACCGCCCTGCAGGGGTTCGTGGACGCCGGGGACACCGCCGCCGCGCACGGCCGGGCGAGCGCTCTCCTGACGCCCTCGACCACGGTGGGTGGCGCCCCGTTGACCGTCGCGTTCGACGCGTCCCGCAGCACCGGCAGCGGCTCCCGCACGGCCTCCGGGGTGACCAGCTGGGCCCTCGACCTCGGTGACGGCACCTCGACGTCCGGGCAGGGTCAGCCGCCCACCGCGATCGCCCACACCTACGCGGCCGGCAGCTTCACCGCACGGCTCGTCGTGTCCGACGCGACCGGTGACACCGCGACCGACACCCGTACCGTCACCGCCGCACCGGCTCCGGTGGTGACGGGCTCCGAGCGGGACGTGACCACGACGTCGATGGGCCTGTACGCCTGGGTGAACCCCGCGGGCCTGCTCGGGACCGCCCGGTTCGAGTGGGGCACGACGACGGCCTACGGCAGCAAGAGCCCGAGCTACGACCTCGCCGCGACGACGTCGGCCCAGCAGCTGAGCTACACCGCGTCCGGGCTCACGCCGGGCACCCGCTACTACTGGCGCGTCACGGCGACGACCGCCGCGGGGACGACCGTCCTGGCCAGGTCCGCCGGGACCGTCGGCGCGCCGAGCCTCAGCTGGAGCAACGTCACCGGCCTCACCGCGACGGGCGCGGTCCTGAGCGCGGGCGTGGACCCGCACCGGCTCGCGACGACGACCTGGGTCGAGTGGGGCCCGACGTCCGCGCTCGGCCAGAGCACGGCCAGGACCTCGGTCGCGGCGGGGACGTCCGCGGTGACCGTCCGCTTCACGCTCAGCGGGCTGACCGCACAGACCACGTACCGCTACCGCTGGGTCGCGTCGAGCTCGCAGGGCACGACGTACGGACCGACGGCGAGCTTCACGACGACGGCCGGCTGAACGCACCGACCTGCCGACCACAGCGCTCACCCGTACGCTGACCGCGTGATCGTGACCGTCGAGCGCCGCGCCGTCCTCGCTCCCGCCCGGAGCCGGGCATGAACGTCGTCACCGTGGTCATCGTCGTCCTGATGCTGCTCGCCGCCGTCCACGGGTATCGCGCGGGGCTCGGCCGGATCGTGCTGCCGACCGCCGGGTACGTCGCCGGCTTCCTGCTCGGCGTGCGGGTCGTCGCACCGCTCGTGATGCGCTCGATCGACGCGCCGGTCGGCAAGGTGGTGTCCGCGGTCCTCGCCACGCTCGCGCTCTCGCTCATCGGCGGCGCCATCGGCAGCGTCGCGGCACGCCGGTTCGACCGGGCGAGCGACCGGCTGCACCTGGGCCCCGTGACGCGAACCCTGGGGGCGGCGCTGCAGGCGGCCATGGTCCTGTTCCTCGCCTGGCTGCTCGCGTCGGGGCTGACCACAGTCGAGGCGTACGGGATCGGCCGGCAGGTCCAGGCGTCGCCGATCATCCGCGCGCTCAACTCGGCGCTGCCGACGCCGCCGGACCTCGTGTCCCGCCTCAAGGGCATCATCAGCCCCAACGGCTTCCCGAACGTGTTCCTGGGCGGCGAGCCGAACCCGACGCCGGTCACGCCCGGCGGGCCGGTCGACGCCACCGTCCTGGCGACCGCAGAGAAGTCGGTCGTCCAGCTCGTCGGGCCCGGGTGCGGCGGGGAGGTCGAGGGGTCGGGCGTCGTGGTCGCCCCGGGCGTCGTCGTCACCAACGCGCACGTCGTCGCCGGCGTCCGGCGACCTACCGTCGTCGACGCCGCCGGGCAGCACGACGCGACCGTGATCCTCTTCGACCCCGACGAGGACCTCGCCGTCCTCAGGGCGTCGAACCTCAAGGCTCCCGCGCTCGCCACCGACCCGGACACGCTCGCGCCGGGCACCCGTGGCGCCGTCGTCGGGTATCCCGGCGGTGGGCCGCTGCGTGCGGACGACGCCGTCGTGGTCGACTCGCTGACTGCGGTGGGCCAGAACATCTACGGCCAGGGCTCGGTCAGCCGCGCCGTCTACCAGCTCAACGCCAACATCCAGCCGGGCAACTCCGGCGGTCCGCTGATCACCGCCGACGGGCGGGTCGGAGGCATCGTCTTCGCGAAGTCCGTCAACCAGGACGGGGTCGGCTACGCGCTCGTCTGGAACGAGGTCTCGGCCCGGGTCGACGCCGCCAAGACCCTGACGGCAGCCGTCCCGACGGGGGCGTGCAGCACCGGGTGAGACGGCGGCCGCGACGCCGGGGTCAGGGCGTGGCGGTCACGGCGCGGGGCTCAGGGCGTGATCGGCTCGACGAGCGCCGCACGGAGCACGTCACCGTCCCCCGAGACCTCGACGTCCGCATCGTCCGGCGACCTGCGGCCCCACAGCATCAGGGCAAGGACGGATGCGGGCGCGCGCACCTGGACTGTCGCCGGGCCTTCGTCGGCGGTGTCGAGCCGCCACGTGCGGTCGACGTCCGACGCCGCGAGCTCGATCGCCGACGGCAGACGCGCCATGCGACCCATGCTCACCTGGCGCGGCTGCATCACGGTCACGACCTCGTCGACGGTGTCCGCCCACACCTCAGGCCGCACGTCGAGCTCGAGGCCACCCGCCGTGCGGAGGTCCCACAGGTGCACGAGCGTCTCGTGCAGCTGCCGGCGCCGCCAGAACGACGCCGGGCCCCGGCCCAGCAACGTCGATCCGATCGCGTCCGGGCCGAGCTCGACGAGGGTGTCCCGCAGCTCGGCGGCGCAGTCGCGGTAGAGGTCCTCGAGCACGAACGGCCCCTGCCCGAGCGGCCTCTCCCGCGTGCTGCGGGCCTTCGCGGCCGCCCAGTGGTGGACCCGCGCGAGGTGCTCGACGAGGTCGCTGACACGCCAGTCACCGCACCACGGGACGGGGGTGGCGGGGTCGACGCCGCTGATCGTGGCACCGAACGCGTCCTGGAGGACGACGAGCTCGGCCAGATGGTCCAGGTGACCCGGCGTGGCGTTCATGCGAGCAGCGCCGCGACGGCCGCCAGGACCGCGAGCAGCGGCAGCGTCCCCTGGGTCGCGGCGGCCCGCGCCATCGTGCGCTTCGAGGCGACCAGCACGACCGCCGCTCCGAGCATCGACCCGCACGAGGCCACGACCAGCGCGAGCCCGACCCCGCGCTGCCCGCTCGCCGCGACGACGGCGCCGACGACGGCTTCGATGCCGAGGAACAGGTTGTAGAAGCCCTGGTTGTACGCCCAGGGGCGGACGACCGGGACGTCCTGGCTGCGGACCGCGAACCGCGTGTGGATCGACGGGCGGTCGAACAGCACCGACTCCATCACGAAGATCCCCACGTGCAGGACACCGGCGAGGGCAGCGAGGACAACGGCAGCGATGAGCATCCGCGCAGTATGCCGCGGATTGCCGCCCGGCGAGGGCTCGACTGACGCCTCAGGCAGCCAGGCGGTGCACGACGCCCAGGGCAGCCAGCTGATCCCTCAGGTCGGCCAGGTCGGCGCGGATGCGCTCGGCGTTCGCCTCCCAGACGAGGGCCTCCGCCTCCATCCCCCACACGTCGGCGTAGCCGCGAGCCCGGAAGTTCGCCAGGCTCAGCCGCACCGTCATGTCACGCACCCGGGCCTGCAGGAGCGCAACCTGCTGGTCGGCGTCGCGCGCGTCGTCGCGGTCGGCGGCGAGCGGGTTGGCACCCGGCTCTGAGAGCGATCTCATGTCGCGCACATCGGCAGCATGCACCTGTTCGTGAGAGGTTGCAGCCCCGCCGCGCCGGGCGGGTCGGGTCATCTCGGCAGGCTCTTCTCGGCGCGCCCGATGATCTCCGCGAGCACGTCCGGCTCGTACACGTCGCCCGCGTCGACCGGGCCGCCGTCGTGCTCCGCCCACTGCCAGTGCGGCGTGACCGGTTGCTCAGCACCGGCCGCGCCGATCCGCAGGTCCAGCACGGCGGCGTACTGATACCCGAACCGGGCCTGCAGGGCACGTGCGCGCCCGAAGTCGCCGGCGGCCGCCTTGTCCACGTCCACGTCCGCGCGGTCGGTCGCGAGCTCGAGCAGCAGCAGGTTGTGCTCGGGCCCGAGCTTGCCGCGGTGGTGGACGATCAGGTCCGGGATGCGCCGTCCCTCGTCGTCGACGAGCCGCACCGACTCCTCCAGGTGCATGCCCGAGCGGTTGTACTCGCAGTCGATGTCCCAGGTCTCCTCGACCATCGGGCGCAGGTACCAGCCGAGGTGGAACGCCACGGCCCGCTCGCTGGGGCGACTCGTGCCCGCGGCCAGGCTGAGCAGGGACCACTCGTTGACGATCGTGGTCGTCAGCGCGATGCGGACACGGTTCTGGAGGTCGGCAAGTTGCATGTGCTGACGATACCGGCGGATCGGCGCCGGTCCGGGCATGAGGTCGCGCGCGACGCCCCACCATCACTGCACGCCGCAGGCCTTCACCCCGCGGAGGTCGAGCCCTGCCCGGCGAGGACTGGTGCTGGCCGCGACACGAGCGGTGCTGGGGCAGCGCCCGCGACGACCTCCTGGTCCGCTCCGCGCCGCACGGCGGCGACTCCGGCGATCAGGAGCCCCGCGCCGACGAGCTGCACCGGCAGCGGCCGCTCCCCGAGCAGCACCCACGCCAGCAGCACGGCGAACAGGACCTCGGACAGGGCGAGGAACGACGCCACCCGCTCCCCCAGCAGGCGCACAGAGACGGCGCTGACACCGTAGGCGAACGCCGTCGGCACCGCGCCGACGACGAGCAACGGCACGATCCAGTGCACCTCGGAGCCGAGCAGGCCCACTCGGACGTCGGGCGCCTCCACGGGAAGCGCGCCCACCAGCGCGACGACTCCGACCGCGAGCGCCCCGACCAGCATGCCTGCCCCGGCGAGCGTCACGGGCGGCAGGTCGGTCGGGCGGGCGACGATCGCGAAGTAGGCCGCGTTCCCGACCGCAGCCCCGAGTGCGAACAGGAGTCCGACCGGGTCCGGGTCGAGCGCACCGGTGACGTCGAGGACGAGCACGAGACCGCCGGCCGCGAGCGCGGCGCCGACGAGCGTGGTGCGCGAAGGGAGGCGGCGGGAACGGATCCAGCCCCACGCCACCAGCAGCAGCGGGCCGGTGTACTCGACGAGCAGCGCGATGGCGACGGGGAGCCGGTCGACCGCGAGGAAGAAGAGCGTCGATGCCCCGGCCACACCGAGCAGCCCGAAGCCGAGCACGGTCGGCCAGGCCGCCCGAAGGACCTCCCAGCGACCCCTGAGCGCGAGCAGCGCGGGGCCCGCGAGCAGGAGCGCGCCGATCGTCAGGCGCACGAGGATGGCTGCGCCGGGGCTCCAGCCTGCGACGAGCAGCGGCTTGACGACCGGGCCACTCGTGGCGAACGCCAGCGCAGCCACGAGGCCTGCTGCGATCCCCGCACCGCGCGCGCCGGTCCACCGCACGAGCGCGCTCCTAAGGCCCGGGCCCGCGATGCGGGCGGAGAGGACGCACCGACCGGCGGCTGGGCGCCGAGCGGGGCGCGTTCCGGT
>NZ_DASUIR010000166.1:0-2422 GCF_036279715.1 Cellulomonas sp.
CCGGGGCGCTGCCGGCGGCGTTCACGCGCCGCCTGCTCGACCTCGGGTGGCTGCAACGACCCGACAGCGGCCGCGCCATACGCCTGACTTCCGACGGCCGACAACGGCTCGCCGAACTCCTGCCGAGCAAGACCCTCTCCGCCGCCGGGTGACAAGCCCAGTCGCTCACCTCGCCTGCGGACCTCGCATCCGTCCCGATGGCCTAACGGCATCCGGGATCGCAGCAGAGTGAGAAGGCGTATTGAACACCAGCGACGAGCCTCAGGATTCCCGCTTGATAGTGCGCTTCGCGCTGTCGTCCATGGTTGCCGGACACGCGTACCCGCCCGCCGAGATCTCCACGGAGATCGGGCGAATCACGATTGCTGCTACTCGAGTAGACCGGGAATTGGCACTCAACCTGGTCGCGATTCGACACCCGGACCCCTTGGAGGAACTTCTCAAGCGGAACAGCAGTCGTCTCCTCGAGATTGCGGAGAGGCGCTTCGAGGAGTTGTTTGAGAACGACCTATTGGAGAGCGCCCTTCAGGACTTGGCTACCGCCCGCAGCGCCTTGGACTACCGACACTCCGTAGCCCACACCATCTGGAACCTCAGCGGCGCTCCCGCCGCGATCAGCATTGCAGACCTCGCCGGAGCCGAATCCGAGGAGGCAATGGATCACTTGCTCAGGCGTGACGTCGACTCGCCGGCATGGGAGACCCTGCACCCGAAGTCACAGGGCGCTGGACCCCAGTCGCTGAAGGAGTTGCGGCCGATCCGCGCCAACCTCGAGCACGCTCAGGAGGACCTCCAGGCGCTTCGCTTCAAGCTGGCGAGTGCACTGTTCTCAGGCACGCCGCCTGGCGCCAAGCAGGTACTGGTGCCGTAGCGTCTCGATCGTGGCTGGCGCAGACACCCCGTGCTCACCGGAAGATCGGCACGGCCGGCACGCCACTTACCGCCACTTAAGCGGTGGGGGCAGCGTCGCCGTCCTTGACTCCCGTTGCGTGGGGTTACTGCCGGTGTCGCGCGCGCAGGAGGGAGTACATGTACATGTCTCGCCGTTCGTCGCCGACGACCTGCCAGCTGCGGAGCAGGCCCTCACGCTCGTAGCCGACGCGTTCGGCGGTTCGCCACGAGGTCTCGTTCCAGGGCTCGACGTAGAGCTCGAGGCGGTGCACGCCCGGCAGACCCAGACCCCAGGTCGAGATCATGCCCAGTGCACGGGAAGCGACTCCCTGGCCGCGACAGCGGGCGGCTACCCAGTAGCCGACGCTTGCCCGACCCTGGGCGAGATTCAGGAGCCAGAGGCCGATCTGCCCGAACGCCTCGTCGGTCGTGGAATCCGCGATCGCGAAGGAGTACCCCTCGCCGTTGCGGAGGCGAGCCAGTTGGCGCGTGATGAAGCTCTGCGCGGCCGACGCATCCGGTGACGACGGCACCGAGGTGATCAAGGGGATGAGGGGATCGGTCGAGACGTCTTGGATCAGCCGCAGATCCTTGGCATCGAAGGCCCGCAGGACAAGCGGAGCCTCCTGAAGGCGAGGGAGGTGTTCCGGCATCGACACTCTGAGCAGTCTGTCATCGCAACGAGCAGGGCATGTCGACCCGCACGAATGCGACAACGTCGGCGCCGTTCGTGACTCGGAGCGTGCGTCCAGGTGGGGCCGACCGGGGACGGGCTGGGCAGTGCAGGCGGGACTCCTCTTGCACGTCGTGCCCGAGCGCGGTTGACAGAACCCTGACGCCGAGTCCCGCCGAATCAGAACGGCGGCATCTGCCCAATGACGCGCTTGGCGATGTCGACGATCTTCTGGCAGCCCGGATGATCGGCGATGACGTCGCCGGCCACGGATTCGTGCTCGTCGCGATAGTCGCCGGCGTTGCGAGTGCGTCGTACCCGGTTGTAGGTGGCGAGGTCGCGGCCGAGGGGCGGCTCGAGCTGGGCGTGGACCGCTTCGTAGACGGCGATGTGCCCACCGGCCCGCGTCGGCCGCAGGCCCTGCGCGACGAGAATTGCCGTCAGTGCCTTGCGGTTTGCGCCGTGGAGCGCGTCGTAGGCGAGGACGACGTCGTTGTCGGCGAGGACGAGCGCCGAGGCCAGGTGCCGTTCGGCCACCTCGAGCAGCGATTGCGCGGCGTCAATACTCGGGGGCACCCTCTCGAGCGTCCCCTTCCTGAGCATGTCCTCGACAGTCGACCGGCCTTGCTCCCAGGACATCAGGCCACGTGCGTGCCGTGTCTGTGAGGTGGAGCGGCACCATCGGGCGGTCACGGATCGCGGCGAGGAACGTCTCCTCGCCCGACGCCCACCGCTCGGGTGACACGAACGTGACGTTGACCTCGCGGCCGAGCGCGCTGTCGATGCCTTCGAGCGCGTCGTACACGTCGTCACGGTTCGGCGACCCGACCACAAGGACGTCCACGTCGCCCGGTGTCG
>NZ_DASUIR010000167.1:0-44489 GCF_036279715.1 Cellulomonas sp.
CACCGCGGTGTACTTCGGCGCGCGCACCGCGATGGCCCTCGGGCGCGACCTGCGCGAGGGTCTGTTCTCCCACGTGCAGGAGTTCTCCGCGCAGGAGGTCGGCAAGTTCGGGGCGCCCTCGCTCATCACGCGCACGACGAACGACGTGCAGCAGGTGCAGATGGTGATCCTCTTCACCTTCACGATGATGGTGACCGCCCCGATCATGCTCGTCGGCGGAGTGATCATGGCCCTGCGCGAGGACGTCGCGCTGTCGCAGCTCCTCATCGTCATCGTCCCCGTGCTCGGTGTCGCCGTCGCGCTGATCGTGTCCCGGATGGTGCCCTACTTCCGGGTGATGCAGACCAAGATCGACGCCATCAACCGGGTCCTGCGTGAGCAGATCGCGGGCATCCGGGTGATCCGTGCCTTCGTCCGCGAACGGCGGGAGTCCGAGCGGTTCGCGGTGGCCAGCACCGACCTGTTCGAGACGTCGCTGCGCGTCGGGCGGCTCATGGCGCTCATGTTCCCCGTCGTGATGCTCATCATGAACGCGTCGAGCATCTCGGTGATGTGGTTCGGCGCCCAACGGATCGACTCCGGCCAGATGCAGATCGGTGCGCTCACCGCGTTCCTGAGCTACATCATGTACATCCTCATGGCGGTCATGATGGCCTCGATGATGTTCGTGATGGTGCCCCGCGCGATGGTGTCCGCGGAACGCATCGGCGAGGTGCTCGACACCCGGACCTCGGTCCTTCCGCCGGTTGTCCCGATCTCGCTCCCGGCGGCGCGCCGCGGGCGGCTCGAGCTGCGCGACGTCGAGTTCCGCTACCCGGGTGCCGAGGAGCCGGTGCTGCGCGGCGTCGACCTCGTCGTCGAGTCCGGGAAGACCACCGCGGTGATCGGGTCGACCGGCTCGGGCAAGACGACTCTCGTCAACCTCGTTCCCCGGCTGTTCGACGTGACCGGGGGAGCCGTGCTCCTCGACGGGATCGACGTCCGCGACCTCGAGCCCGACGACCTGTGGAGCTCGATCGGGCTCGTCCCGCAGAAGCCGTACCTGTTCAGCGGCACCGTGGCGTCCAACCTGCGGTACGGACGCACCGACGCCACCGACGACGAGCTGTGGCACGCGCTCGAGGTCGCGCAGGCCCGCGAGTTCGTCGAGGCCATGCCGGAGGGGCTCGACGCGGCGATCGCGCAGGGCGGCACCAACGTGTCAGGGGGCCAACGTCAGCGCCTGGCGATCGCGCGGGCGCTCGTCCGCCGACCGAGCATCTACCTGTTCGACGACTCGTTCTCGGCGCTCGACTTCGCGACCGACGCCGCACTTCGCTCCGCGCTCGTCCCCGAGACGCGCGACGCGGCGGTCGTCATCGTCGCGCAGCGCGTCGCGACCATCCGGCACGCCGACCAGATCGTCGTCCTCGAGGACGGTGAGGTCGTCGGAGCCGGCACCCACGGCGAGCTGATGGCGTCGTCCTCGACCTACCGCGAGATCGTCTTCTCGCAGATCTCCGCGGAGGAGGCAGCATGAGCATGCAGAGCAGGCCCGCAGCGCCGGCACGTCCCGTCGGCCCGCCTGGTGGTCGGGGTCACGGTCCGATGAGCATGGGCGTCCCCGGCGAGAAGTCGATGGACTTCCGTGGGTCGAGCCGCCGGCTGCTCGGCGTCCTGCGCCCGGAGCGCGTCCGCCTCGGCACGATCATCGCGCTCGGCGTCGCGTCCGTCGCCCTCGTCGTGAGCGGGCCGAAGATCCTCGGCGCGGCGACCAACGTGATCTTCGAGGGCGTCATCGGCAAGCGGCTGCCCGCCGGGGTCAGCCTGGACCAGACGATCGAGGCGCTGCGCGCGAAGGGTCAGAACACCTACGCCGACCTGCTCAGCGGCACGCACGTCGTGCCCGGCGTGGGCATCGACTTCGCGCACCTGCGCACGATCGTCCTCACGGTGCTCGCCGTCTACGTCGGGTCGTTCCTCTTCGGGTGGCTCCAGGCGCGCCTGACCACCGGCGTCGTCCAGCGCACCACCTTCCAGATGCGCGCGGACGTCGAGGCCAAGCTGTCCCGGCTGCCGCTCGGCTACTTCGACCGCCAGGGGCGCGGCGAGGTGCTCAGCCGGGTCACCAACGACATCGACAACATCGCCCAGACCCTGCAGCAGACGCTCTCGCAGCTCATCACCTCGTTGCTCACGGTCGTCGGCGTGCTCGCGATGATGTTCTGGATCTCACCGATCCTCGCGGTCGTGGCCCTGGTGACCGTGCCGCTGTCCATCGTCGTGACGATGCTCATCGCGAAGCGCTCGCAGCCGCAGTTCGTCGAGCAGTGGGCCCGGACGGGCACGCTCAACGCGCACATCGAGGAGATGTACACCGGGCACGCGCTGGTCAAGGTGTTCGGACGTCAGCGCGAGGCCGTCGCGACGTTCCACACCGAGAACGCCCACCTCTACGGCGCGAGCTTCAAGGCCCAGTTCATCTCCGGGATCATCATGCCCGCGATGGGTTTCATCGCGAACCTCAACTACGTCATCGTCGCCGTCGTCGGCGGGCTCAAGGTCGCGTCGGGCACGCTGTCGCTCGGTGACGTGCAGGCGTTCATCCAGTACTCGCGGCAGTTCACGCAGCCCATCACGCAGATCGCGTCGATGATGAACCTCCTCCAGTCCGGCGTCGCGTCGGCCGAGCGGGTGTTCGAGCTGCTCGACGCCGAGGAGCAGCGCCCCGACCCCGCCGTCCCGACGGCCGTCGAGCTGCCGGTGCGCGGACGGGTTGCGTTCGAGGACGTGTCGTTCCGGTACGACCCCGAGACCCCGCTGATCGAGCACCTGTCGATCGTCGCTGAGCCCGGTCAGACGGTGGCGATCGTCGGGCCGACGGGCGCCGGGAAGACGACGCTCGTCAACTTGCTCATGCGCTTCTACGAGCTCGACTCGGGCCGCATCACGCTCGACGGGGTCGACACGACCGCGATGACGCGCGACGACCTGCGCTCGCAGATCGGGATGGTGCTGCAGGACACGTGGCTGTTCGGCGGGACGATCGCCGACAACATCGCCTACGGGGCGACCGACGTCTCGCACGAGGACCTGGTCGCCGCCGCGCAGGCCACGCACGTCGACCGGTTCGTGCGCACCCTGCCCGACGGGTACGACACGGTCATCGACGACGAGGGCTCCAACGTGAGTGCGGGGGAGAAGCAGCTCCTGACGATCGCGCGCGCGTTCCTGGCCGACCCGCCGATCCTCGTGCTCGACGAGGCGACGTCGTCCGTCGACACCCGCACCGAGGTGCTCGTCCAGCAGGCGATGAACGCCCTGCGCGTCGGCCGTACCTCGTTCGTCATCGCGCACCGGCTCTCGACGATCCGCGACGCCGACACGATCCTCGTGATGGAGCACGGCTCGATCGTCGAGCACGGCACGCACGACGGCCTGCTCGCCGCCGGCGGTGCGTACGCGCGCCTGTACGACAGCCAGTTCGCCGCCGCGACTGCTCCGGTCGAGTGACGTTGCGCACCACGCGCGCGAGACGTCCCGTCCTGGGCCTTTCGCGCGGGGATCGGGGTGTCGGCGGCACGTAGGCTCGGTCGGTGACCGCAACCGCCGAGCCCGCCCCGATCCGGCTGGTGCGGGACCGGCCCACGCTGAGCCTGTACAGCTACTTCGTCGTGTGGGGATGGCTGCTCTACAGCTTCAGCCCGAGCGTCCCGCTCCTCGCGGACGAGCTCGGTGTGAGCAAGGCTCAGGGCGGGTTGCACGGCACAGCGTTCGCGGCCGGGGCGATCCTCGTCGCCCGGCTCACCCCGCGGCTGGTGGACCGCTTCGGTCGCCGCGCGACCCTGGTGGGCGCAGGCGTGCTGATCGCGGTCGGTGTGATCGTGCTCGTCGCGGGTCCGATCCTGGCCTGGACGCTCACCGGGGTGTTCATCCTCGCGGCAGGCGGGAACGTCGCTGTGAGCGCCGCGCAGGCCGGCCTGTCGCTGCGGCACGGTCGGGCCAGCTCGGCCGCCGTGACCGAGGCCAACGGGGTCGGCTCCGGTGTCGGGCTGCTGGGCCCGCTCGCCGTCGGCGCCTGCGTCGCGGCGGGCTGGGGCTGGCGACCCGCGGTCCTCGCCACGGCGGCGTTGGCGATCGGCTCGGCGCTGCTCGCGCTACGTCTGCCGGCCGACATGAGCGGGCGAGCCGTCCCTGCACCGGACCCCGCGCTCGACCCGGCTGAGGCCGCCCCCCTCGACGCCGTCGCGCTTGACGCCGCCGACCGGGAGTCCGCCGTGGCGACCCGCTGGTTCCTTGTCGCGATCGTCGCGGCGATCGCGCTGGAGAACGCGACGACGTTCTGGTCGACCGACCTCATCCGTCAGCAGACCGGTGCCGGTGCGGGCATCGCGACCGCCGCCACGGCTGGTCTCGTCGCGGGCATGACGGCGATCCGGTTCGTCGTCGGCCCGCTGTCGCTGCGCATCGAGCCCGCCCGTCTCCTCGCCGCGTCCTTCCTCGTTGCGATCGTCGGCTGGGCCATCCTGTGGACCGCCACCGAGACGCCCGTCGCGCTCGCTGGCCTCGCGATCGCCGGGATCGGCTACGGCGCGCAGTACCCCCTCTCGATCTCGATCCTGCTCAGCGCGGCGCGCCGCTCGACCGACCGCGCACAGGCGAACGCGACCCTCGCCGGCGGCGCCGCGATCGGCGTCGCGCCCTACGTCCTGGGCGCGCTCGCCGACTCCTTCGGTGCGCACACGGCGTTCCTGGTGATCCCGGTCGTCGCGCTCCTGGGTGCCGCAGCCGCCGTCGTCGGCCCGGGCGCAGCACGTCGGGCGAGCGCTCTGCGCACCACGCGGCTGCTCGCGAGGTCCTGACCGGGCATCGGACCGCGAGATGATGGGGCCCGTGCCGGCCCCTGACATCCACCCGATCACCGACCCGACCGACGAGCGGCTCGCCGACTACGTCTCGCTCACGGACGTCGCCCTGCGCTCGCGCCACGAGCCCTCGAAGGGCCTGTACATCGCGGAGAGCTCGACCGTGCTGCGGCGGGCGCTCGGCGCTGGTCATCGACCTCGGTCGGTCCTGCTCTCGCCGCGCTGGCTGCCCGACCTCGTCACGACGCTCGCGTCGCTGCCCGACGACGGCACCACGGTGCCCGTCTACGTGGCGGAGCCGGACGTCCTCGCGGCGATCACCGGCTTCCACGTGCACCGTGGGGCGCTCGCGTCGATGCATCGCCCGGCGCTGGCGTCGGTCCATGACCTGCTCGCAGCGGCCCGCGGAGGCACGGGAGCGCGACGTGTCGCGATCCTCGAGGACATCGTCGACCACACGAACGTCGGCGCGATCTTCCGCAGCGCGGCTGGGCTCGGTGTCGACGCGGTGCTCGTGACCCCGCGCTGCGCCGATCCGCTGTACCGCCGCTCGGTGCGCGTCTCGATGGGCACGGTGTTCCAGGTGCCGTGGACCCGGCTCGAGACGTGGCCGGGCGGCCTCGAGGACCTGCGTGCGGCGGGGTTCACCGTCGCGGCGCTCGCCCTCGCCGACGATGCCGTGTCCCTCGACGACCTCGTCGCGGCGCCGCGGGAGCGCCTCGCGCTGATGCTCGGCACCGAGGGCGACGGGCTGTCGCGCGGTGCGGTCGAGGCGGCCGACCTGGTCGTACGCATCCCGATGGCCGGCGGCGTCGACTCCCTCAACGTGGCAGCGGCGTCCGCGGTCGCGTTCTGGGCGACGCGAACCTGACCTGGCCGGACGAACCGCGCCCGGCCGCACAGCCTGCGCCCGGCCGGGCGACCGCATCCGGACTGGCTACCGCTGGGCTGCGCGGGCCTCGAGGAACGCGAGCATCGTCCGGACACCGACGCCGGTACCGCCGACGGGCGTGTAGCCGTGGGCGGTCTTCTCGTTGAACGCCGGACCAGCGATGTCGAGGTGCGCCCACGGGGTCGTGCCGACGAACTCCTGGAGGAACAGGCCGGCGAGCAGCATGCCGCCGAACCGCTCGCCGATGTTCGCCAGGTCCGCGACCTTCGACTTCAGGCCGCCCTTGAGGTCGGCGGGCAGCGGCATCGGCCAGAACAGCTCGCCCGAGGCCTCGGCGGACGCGACGATCTCGGCGCGCGCACCGTCTGTCCCCATCACGGCCGAGACCTGGTTGCCCAGTGCGACGGTCTGTGCGCCGGTGAGGGTCGCGATGTCGAGGACGACGTCGGGCTTCTCCTCGATCGCGGCCACGAGCCCGTCAGCGAGCACGAGCCGACCCTCGGCGTCGGTGTTGAGGACCTCGACGGTCTTGCCGCCGCGGATCGTGATGACGTCGGACGGCCGCTGGGCGGTGCCCGACGGCATGTTCTCGGCGAGGCACAGCCACCCCGTCACGGCGACCGGCAGCCCCAGGCGCGCAGCGGCCAGGACGGTGTGCAGCACGGCGGCCGCCCCCGACATGTCCGACTTCATGGCGTCCATGCCCGCCGCGGGCTTGATCGAGATGCCGCCTGAGTCGAACGTGATGCCCTTGCCCACGAGCGCGACCTTTGCGGCCGGACGTGACGGGGAGTAGGCGACCTTGACGAGGCGCGGACCACGGACGGAACCCTGGCCGACACCGATGAGGCCGCCGTAGCCACCGGCGACGAGCGCCTTCTCGTCGAGCACCGTGACCTTGACGGTCCCGGCGCGCAGACCGGCATCCTTGACCGCAGCCTTGGCCGCGTCGGCGAACGCCGCGGGATAGAGGTCGTTCGGAGCGGTGTTGACCAGGTCACGCGTCGCGTGGACCGCGCCGGCGACGACCTCGGCGCGCGTGGCAGCGCTCACTGCCGAGCTCTGGCGGGCGAGGGGCGTGACGACCTCGATCGACGGCACGGGCGCGGACGTGGCCGCCTGGTCGGGGCTGCGGTACCGCGTGAACGTGTACGCACCCAGCAGCGCGCCCTCGACGACCGCGGTCAGCTCTGGCAGGTGCCCGGCAGGCAGGGCGAGCGCCACGCTCGACGTCCCGGCAAGCTCGCGCGTTGCGGCACCCGCCGCCCGACGCAGCAGCTCGGGCGTCACGGCCGTGGGGTCACCGACGCCCGTCAGGACGAGCACCTTGGCCGACAGGCGGCCCGCGGTCGGGTAGCGGCGGACCTCGTCCTGGTCGCCGGTGATCCCGAGCGCCCCTGCGCTGGCCGCGATCTCAGCGGCGATCTCCGGGGGGAGCTGGTCGGGGTCGAGCAGGCGCGGACCGGCGGCGGTCTTGGCGATCGCCACCACGAGGGCGTCGACGGCGAGGCTGGCAGGGTTCTTGGAGGTGAGAGTCACTCGAGGCACCTGGCGATCGTAGTCCGACCGCGTGGCCACCGCGGATGCGGACGCCCGGTAACGTGGCGAAGCGTGATCGGACCGGTGGCCCTCCTCGTCGTCATCCTCTCCCTGGCCCTCGCTGCGTGGGCCCTGGTGTTCGTCATCCGCGACCGCGCGGTGATCCTGCGTCAGCTCTGGGGCGGGGCCGTCGTCGAGGCGGTGCTGCTCGCCCAGGCGGTTGCCGCGATCGTTCTCGTGGCCAACGGCACCGGCTCGCCGGATCGCGCGCTGTTCGGCGGCTACATCCTCGTGCAGCTCCTCATCCTTCCGTTCGCGGCGATGTGGGCCTTCGAGGAGCGCACCCGGTGGAGCTCGGTCCTGCTGTTCATCGCCGCCTTCACGACGGCCTTCCTCGAATACCGACTTCTGCAGATCTGGGGATCCTTGTGACCGGGACCGCACCGCACGACCCATCAGTCCCGCCCGCGGGCCCAGCGAGCACGTCGACCGGACCGGGCCGCGCCCTCGTCGGCGTGTACGGGGTCTTCGCCCTGTCGGCGTCCGCGCGTGCGGGGTACCAGATCGCGACCAAGCTCGCGGAGGCGCCGCTCGCCTACGGGCTGTCCGCGTTCTCGGCAGTCGTGTACATCCTCGCGACGGTTGCGCTCGCGAAGGGCGGCGGCCGGTGGCGACCGGTCGCGTGGTCGGCCGTGCTCGTCGAGCTGGTCGGCGTGCTCGTCGTCGGGACGGTCTCGGTGCTCGCCGCGGGGGACTTCCCCGCCAAGACGGTGTGGTCCGGCTACGGGCAGGGCTACGGCTACGTGCCGCTCGTCCTGCCGTTCCTCGGCCTCGCGTGGCTCTGGCACACCCGCTCGCGGAGCGCCGACGGTGGCTCGGGGACCGTCGTCGACCAGTAGGTTGGACCGCGTGTATCGCCTCCTGTTCAACCTGGTCTTCCTCCGCCTGAGCCCTGAGCGCGCCCACGAGCTCGCGTTCGGTCTGATCCGTGTCGTCGGGCGCGTCCCCGTGCTGCGCGGTGTGATCGCCCGGCTGGCCGCGGCGCCCGCCGGAGGTGAGGTGCGCACGCTCGGTCGGACGTTCCCGGGAGCGTTCGGCCTCGCGGCCGGGTTCGACAAGAACGCCCTCGCGGTCGAGGGGCTCGCGATGCTGGGCTTCGGCTTCGTCGAGGTCGGCACCGTCACGGCGTACGCGCAGCCCGGCAACGACGCGCCGCGGCTGTGGCGCGTCGTGGACCAGCAGGCGCTGCGCAACCGGATGGGCTTCAACAACGAAGGCTCGGCCGTCGTGGCCGGACACCTGAAGTCGCTCCGCGCGACCCCGGTCGGCCGCGCCCTCGTCGTGGGCGTCAACATCGGCAAGACGAAGGTGACCCCGCCGCAGGACGCTGCGGCCGACTACGCGCTGAGCGCCGGCCGGCTCGCGCCGTACGCCGACTACCTCGTCGTCAACGTGTCGTCGCCGAACACGCCGGGCTTGCGCGACCTGCAGTCCGTCGACGCGCTGCGCCCCATCCTCGTGGCCACGCGCGAGGCGGCCGACGCGGCGACGACGGCTGCCGGGCGACCGCGCGTGCCTCTGCTGGTCAAGATCGCGCCGGACCTGTCCGACGACGACGTCGACGCGATCGCGGACCTCGCGACCGAGCTCGGCCTCGACGGCGTGGTGGCCGTCAACACGACGATCGCCCACCCGTTCGGGGAAGGCGGGCTGTCCGGACCGCCGCTCCTCGCGCGTGGTCTGGACGTCGTCGCCCGCCTCCGCACCCGTCTCGGGCCCGACCCGGTCATCATCGGGGTCGGCGGGATCTCGACGCCGGCTGACGCGCTCGAGTACCTCGCGAACGGTGCGACCCTCGTCCAGGGGTACACCGGGCTGATCTACCGCGGCCCGTTCTGGGCCGCGCACATCAACCGTGCGCTCGCGGCCGATGCCGTCCGCGGCGCTGTCGGGGGCTCGTGATGGCCGTGCTGCCCCAGTGGGAGTGGGCGTTCGAGGACATCGCCGGGCACGAGCTCGACCGCCCCGTGAGCCCCGTGTTCGCCAACCAGTACGACGCCGAGCAGTGGCTCGGCGAGCAGTGGCGGGTGCTCGCGACCCAGGGTGTGCACACCGCGCGGCTCCTGCACGACGGCACCCAGGCGACTCCCGCGCTGGTCCTGCGCGTTCCGTGAGCCTCCCTGACGCCCCGGTCGACCTGACACCGACCGTCGCGGTTCCTGGGTCGCGCCGGATGACGCGGCGGACGGTCCAGCTGGCGATCGGTCTCGTGCTCTACGCCGTCTCGGTCACGGTCCTCGTGCGCGCGGGGCTCGGCACCATGCCGTGGGACGTGCTCTCGCAGGGCGTCGCGCGCCGGACGGGCCTGTCGTTCGGCACGGTCACGCTGGTGATCAGCGCTGCCGTCCTCGTCGCCTGGTGGCCGTTGCGGCAGCGGCCCGGCGCCGGGACCGTCGCAAACGTGCTCGTCATCGGCTTGCTCGTGGACCCGTTCCTCGCGCTGCTCGCGCTCCTGCCCGACCCGCTCCCGCGCCTCGCAGCGATCGGGTTTGTGGTGCTCGGCATCGGGCTCAACGGTCTCGCGACGGCGCTCTACATCGGGGCGCGGTTCGGCCCGGGTCCGCGCGACGGGCTGATGACCGGGCTCGTGGCCCGGACGGGTCGATCGACTCGGCTCGTGCGGACGAGCATCGAGGTCGCCGTCGTGGCGGCGGGCTGGCTGCTCGGGGGCACGGCGGGCTTCGCGACGCTGGCGTACGCGCTCGTGATCGGCGCGGTCGTCCACCCTCTGCTGCCGCGGTTCATGGTTCCCGTGGACGTCGCAGAACGCTGAGCGGCAGGGCCACCCCTCCGCGGGGAGGAGCGGCCCTGCATCGTCCTCAGCGGGCTGCGGGGGAGCTCTTGGCCGTCTCCGCGGGGTCGGTCACGACCGCGTCGCCCAGCACCTCGTCGATGCGGACGAGCAGCTCGGCGGGGATCGTCACACCCGAGGCCTTGACGTTCTCTCGCACCTGCTCCGGTCGGCTCGCACCGATCAGCGCCGCGGCGACGTTGTCGTTCTGGAGCACCCAGGCGACCGCCAGCTGAGCGAGCGTGAGCCCGAGCTCGTCGGCGATCGGCCGGAGGTCCTGGACCCGCTGCAGCACCTGGGGGCGCTCGAGGAAGCGCTGGATCATCTGGGCGCCGCCCTTCTCGTCAGCGGCCCGCGAGCCTGCGGGCACGGGAGCTCCGGGGGCGTACTTGCCCGACAGCACGCCCTGGGCGACCGGCGACCACACGATCTGCGAGATACCGAGCTCCTTCGAGGCAGGCACGACCTCGGCCTCGATGACCCGCCACAGCGCGGAGTACTGCGGCTGGTTGGAGATGAGCTGGAAGCCCAGGTCCCCGGCGAGCGCGTGGCCCGCCCGGATCTGGTCGGCCGTCCATTCGCTGACCCCGATGTAGAGCGCCTTGCCCGCGCGCACGATGTCGGCGAACGCCTGCATCGTCTCCTCGAGCGGCGTGGAGTGGTCGTAGCGGTGGGCCTGGTACAGGTCGACGTAGTCGGTCTGCAACCGTTCGAGGGAGCCGTCGATCGACTCGAGGATGTGCTTGCGCGACAGCCCGGAGTCGTTGGCGCCGCCCGGACCTGTCGGCCAGTAGACCTTCGTGAAGATCTCGAGCGACTGCCGACGCTGCCCCTTGAGGGCCTCGCCGAGCACGCTCTCAGCCTTCGTGTTGGCGTAGACGTCGGCGGTGTCGAACGTCGTGATGCCGACGTCGAGCGCCGCGTGCACGCACTCGACCGCGGTGTCGTTCTCGACCTGCGAGCCGTGCGTGAGCCAGTTGCCGTACGTGATCTCGGAGATCTTGAGACCGGAGTTGCCGAGGAAGCGGTAGTTCACCATGGACCTACCGTACGTGGGCTCAGGCGGGGTACTCGCCGTGCTTGACCTGCGCCTTGGGAAGACGCGAGCGGCGGAGCTGGAACACGCGCAGCACGCCGTACATCGTCGTCCCGCGCGGGATGGCGGACGCACCGAACTTCGCGACGAGCTTCTTCTTCAGCGAGCGCCACATGAACAGGACGTCGACCATCATCGCGAGGACGAACACGTACAGGAGGAGGAGCGCGAGGATCGCGAGGGTCGCATTGACCTGGGCGAGCGTGAGCTGCAGGACGAGCAGCACCATGGCGACCGGCAGGAAGTACTCGCCGAGGTTGCGGCGAGCGTCGATGTAGTCCCGGATGTAGCGGCGGACGGGTCCGCGGTCCTTGCTCGGCAGGTAGCGCTCGTCACCGGTCTGCAGCGCGGCGAACTCCTTGTCGCGCTGGGCGCGCGCGGCGACCCGGGCGGCCTTGGCTGCACCCTTGCGGTCGTCGGGGACGAGCGGGCGCTTGTTGGCTGCCTCCGCCTGCTTGCGCTTCGGCGTCGGGTGTCCCTTCCCGGCACCGGTGCTGTCCGGGGAGACGGTGGCGCCGTGGGTGATCTGCGCGCCTCTCCGCGAGGAGGGAGCGGTCACTGACGGGTTGGCCTTGCTGCGTCCGAACACCCCACCAGGGTAGACGAGTACGGTGGGCCACCGTGACGTCACCGACCGCCTCTGCCCCCACCTCCGTCGAGCTCCTCCGGGAGCGGACGGCCCGCGAGTTCCCCCGCCTGCGCACCGACCTCGAGGCGCTCGTGCGCATCCCCAGCGTCTCCAACGCCGACTTCGACCAGGCGCACGTCGCGGCCAGTGCCGCCGCCGTCGGTGACCTGTTGCGCGGCGCAGGGTTCGACGACGTGCGCGTCCTGACGGCCCGGCGCTCGGACGGTCGTCCCGGCGCACCCGCGGTCGTCGCCCGCCGGCCCGCGCCGGCCGGAGCCCCGACCGTCCTGCTCTACGCGCACCACGACGTCCAGCCACCCGGCGACGACAGCACCTGGTCCTCGCCTGCCTTCGAGCCCGAGGAGCGCGACGGTCGGCTCTACGGACGGGGCGCGGCGGACGACAAGGCCGGCGTCGTCGCGCACGTCGGCGCGCTGCGCGTGCTCGCCGACGAGCTCGCGGTCGGCGTCACCGTGTTCGTCGAGGGCGAGGAGGAGGTCGGCTCGCCGACGTTCACCGACTTCCTGCGCACCTACCGCGACGATCTCGCGGCCGACGTCATCGTGGTCGCCGACTCCTCCAACTGGCGGGTCGGTGTCCCCGGCCTGACGACGTCGCTGCGCGGGCTCGTCGATGTGGAGGTCGAGGTCGCCGTGCTCGACCACGCGATCCACTCGGGCATGTTCGGCGGTGCGATCCTCGACGCGCCGACGCTGCTCGCGCGCCTGATCGCGACGTTGCACGACGACGCCGGCGACGTGGCCGTCGCGGGGCTCGTGAGTGCGCCCGACCCCACGGTCGACTACGACGAGGAGGCGTTCCGCGCCGACTCCGGTGTGCTCGACGGTGTGCGCCTGGCAGGCACCGGGCCGCTCACCGCCCGGTTGTGGACCAGACCGGCCATCGCCGTCATCGGCTTCGACGCCCCGAGCGTGGCCCGCGCGTCCAACACGATCACGCCGCGCGCGACGGCCCGGCTGTCGATGCGCATCGCTCCCGGGCAGGATCCAGTCGCCGCGCACACCGCCCTGCGAGCACACCTCGAGGCGCACGCGCCGTTCGGTGCGCGCGTGACGGTGAGCGACGGCGAGCTCGGCAAGGCGTTCCAGGCGCCGACCGACTCGCCGGCGATGGTGGCCGCGCGGTGGGCGTTCACCGAGGCGTGGGGCACGGACCCCGTCGACATCGGCATCGGCGGCTCGATCCCGTTCATCGCGGACCTTCTCGAGGTCTACCCCGACGCGGCGATCCTCGTCACGGGCGTCGAGGACCCCGACAGCCGGGCGCACGGCAGCGACGAGTCGGTCGATCTGGGCGACCTCGAGCGGGTCGTTCTCGCCGAGGCCCTGCTGCTCCAGCGGCTCGGGCGCCGGGCCTAGGGCGTGGCGCGAGAGGTCGCGCCGTAGGCGAGCGTTGTCTGCTCCAGCTCCGCGACCGCGTCGGCGCTCCGTTCGTCGGGCATGTGCCATGCGATGCTCTGCGCGAGGAAGCGTCGGTGGCCCAGTTTCGTGCCGTGTGAAGCATTCGTGGAGGATGCAGTCCGGTTCGAGTCGGGCGACGGCGTCGGTGCAGCGACGGTGTGTCCGGTTGCGACGAGTCGGTGGGTGATGTCGCGTCCCAGCCCGCGGCGGCTCCGGCGACGAAGATGCGCATGATGCGATGCCAGAGACGTTCGCGCGTCGGAGCGAAAGGAGCGATCGTGCCGGAACCGATCAGAGTGAGCGCGGTGGTGTTCCGCGATAGCTCAGACCGTGTCCTGACCGTGCGGAAGCAGGGGACCGCCTGGCTGATGTTCCCGGGTGGGAAGCCCGAGCCCGGTGAGTCCGATGCGGCTGCCGCGGTGCGGGAGTGTGCCGAGGAGCTCGGCATGGTTCTCGATCCGGTCGCGCTGCTCCCCCTCGGCACGTTCGCCGCACCTGCCGCGAACGAACCCGGTCGCCGGGTGCTGGCGACCGTCTTCGAGCACCCGGCTGTCGTCGTCGACGCGCCGCGCGCGGAGATTGCCGAGCTCGAATGGGTTCCCCTGCACGCGCCGAGCGACCGCGTGGCGCCGCTGCTGCGCGACCACGTGTTCCCCGCACTGCGCCGCGAGGCCCGACCTCTGGGCCGCGTCACCGTGTTCACCGGTTCCGCGAAGGGAGACTCGGCGGTGTTCGCGGCGAAGGTCGCGAAGCTCGCCGGAGCGTTCGCCGCTGCGGGTATCGGCCTCGTCTACGGCGGCGGCAAGGTCGGTCTGATGGGAGTCCTCGCCGACAGCGCGATCGCTGCAGGTGGCGAGGTGCTCGGCGTGATGCCGCAGGCGCTCGTCGACGGCGAGATCGCGCACGACGGACTCACCCGGCTCGACGTCGTCCCTGACATGCACGTGCGGAAGCTGCGCATGGCGGAGCTCGGCGATGCCTTCGTGGCGCTCCCCGGTGGAGCCGGAACCCTCGAAGAGCTCTTCGAGGCGTGGACCTGGCAGCAACTCGGCATTCACACCAAACCGGTGGCCCTCTACGACATCGACGGATACTGGCAGCCGCTGCTACGTGCGCTCGACACGATGACGGAACGCGGATTCCTCTCGGAGCACTTCCGCTCGACGCTGATCGTCCGCGACGACCCCGACGATCTGCTCACCGCTCTCACGGAATGGACCCCGCCAGCGGCGAAATGGTCACGACAGACGGCGACGGTGTCGCCGACGCCGATATGACGGGCAAACTGACCGGCAAAGTCCATGCGATCAGTCGCGCGGCCGGTGCGCGAGGTCGAGCGCTCGCGCCCACGCCAGGACGGCGTCGGGCACCGGCGGGCTCACGACGTCCACCGCGAACGCGTCGGCGACGTCGGGTGAGGCCACCGTGCCGCCGGCCCGCGCGATGAAGCGGGCCGCGACCCACGCCTCGGCCACGACCTCGGGCGCGGTAGTCGCGGGCGTCCCTGGTCTCGGCGTGCGTTCGAACCGCTGCTCGAGGTAGAAGACGCGCTCGTCCCACCCGATGACGCGCGTGACGATCACGAAGCGCTCCCACAGCTCGAGCGAGCGCCGGAAGCGGATCGACTCACCGACGACGACCGGGTACCAGCGACGTCGGCTGATGGCGCTCTGCGCTCCGGTCCGCACGAGCATGTCGACCCGACCGATGTCCATGAGCGTCAGGTACGACCCGTTGTTCATGTGCCGAAGCAGGTCGAGGTCGTTCGGCGTGACCCGGAGCGGCGTGCGCCACTCGTCGAGCGGGGTGCCCGGGCCGCGGTGACGACGTGCGCGCAGCCAGACGACGAGCAGCCGGACCAGGCGGTTCATGTGCGGTCGTACTGGATCCCGTGCCGCACGGTTTCGGCTGCCTCGGGAGACTCGAGGCGCTCGACGAGGTGGAACGCCATGTCGATGCCGGCAGAGACTCCCGCCGACGTGATGATGTCGCCGTCGTCGACGAAGCGCGCCTCGGTGTCCGCGAGCACGCTCGGGTCGATCTCGGCGAGCTCGTCGAACGCGTCCCGGTGCGTCGTGGCCGGTCGGCCCGACAGCAGACCCGCGGCGGCGTACACGAGCGCGCCCGTGCACACGCTGGTCATCAGGGGGGTCGAGGCGGCCATCGCGCGCACCCAGGCGAGGTGGTCCGCGTCCTTGGCGAGAGGCCGGGTTCCGTGCCCGCCGGGGTACACGAGCACGTGCAGAGCGCCGACCTCGTCGGCGGAGTACTCAGGCACGAGGCGGAGGCCCTTCGCGCAGCGCACCCCCGCGCCGTCGACGGAGAACGTGACGACCTGGGGCCGGAGCTCGGAGTGCTCGGACCACCACGCGAGGACCTCGTACGGCCCGACGACGTCGAGCTCCTCGGCGCCGTCGAAGACGAAGATCCCGACCCGCAGCGGGCTTCCGGTCGTCACGTCGGGGCCGATCACGCGCCGGGGAGGGCGAGCATCTGGTCGAGGGCGACGCGTGCCCAGCGTGCGTCGTCCGGGTCGACGACGACGCGGTTGACGACCCGCCCGGCGACGAGGGACTCCATGGTCCACACGAGGTGCGGCAGGTCGATCCGGTTCATGGTCGAGCAGAAGCACACGGTCGAGTCGAGGTAGTGCACGTGCTGCTCGGGGTGGGTCGCCGCGAGGCGCCGCACGAGGTTGAGCTCCGTGCCGATCGCCCACGACGAGCCGGGCTCGGCGGCGTCGAGCGCCTTGATGATGTACTCGGTCGAGCCCACCATGTCCGCCGCGGTGACGACCTCGTGCGTGCACTCGGGGTGCACCAGGACCTGCACGCCGGGGATCGCTGCCCGCGCAGCTGCGACGTTCTGCGCCGAGAACCGGCCGTGGACCGAGCAGTGCCCGCGCCACAGGATCATGCGCGCGTCCTTGAGCTGCTGGGCCGTCAGCCCGCCGCCGGGCTTGCGCGGGTCGAAGACGACGCAGTCCTCGAGCGACATCCCGAGCTGGCGGACCGCGGTGTTGCGGCCGAGGTGCTGGTCGGGCATGAACAGCACCTTGCCTGTGCCGCCCACGCCGCCGACCTTGTCGAAGGCCCAGCGCAGCGCGGTGTGCGCGTTGGACGACGTGCACACGGTCCCGCCATGGCGGCCGGTGAAGGCCTTGATCGCGGCGGTCGAGTTCATGTACGTCACCGGGACCGTGTCGTCCGCGACGCCCGCGTCGGCCAGCACGTCCCAGGCGTCCTCGACCTGGTCGATCGCAGCCATGTCGGCCATCGAGCAGCCGGCCGCGAGATCCGGGAGGAGGACCTGCTGGGCGTCGGACGTGAGGATGTCGGCCGACTCGGCCATGAAGTGCACGCCGCAGAAGAGGATGAACTCGGCGTCGGGACGGGCGGCTGCCTCGCGCGCGAGCTTGAACGAGTCGCCCGTGACGTCGGCGAACGCGATGACCTCGTCACGCTGGTAGTGGTGACCGAGCACGAACGCCCGGTCGCCAAGAGCCGCCCGCGCGACCCGCGCGCGCTCGACGAGGTCCGGGTCGCTGGCTGCCGGCAGCGCGCCGACGCACTCCACGCCACGCTCGGAGGCAAGGTCGATGCCACGGCCCAGGAGGAGCAGGGCCGAGGGAGCCGGCTCCTCGAAGCCGGGCACTGCGGGGGTCAGGAGGCTCACGAGGTGATCTTTCCACAGCCTGTCGAGCGGGTCATCAGGACGCCGACGGGCGGGTGCCCACCCCGGGGCGTGCCAAGATCACCCGATGCGCGTGCTCATCGCTCCGGACGGCTTCGGCGGCACCCTGACGGCTCGGGAGGCAGCGTCGGCCGTGCGCGACGGCTGGTTGCGCGCCGCTCCCGGGGACGACCTGCGCACGTGCCCGTTGTCCGACGGCGGCCCCGGGTTTCTCGACACCCTGCGCGCGAGCCTCGGCGGCGAGCTCGTGGCCGTGACGGTGAGCTCACCGCTCGGTGATCGGGTCCCCGCGGCGATCCTGCTCGTCGAGTCGCCCGACGGCGCGCGCACCGCGTACGTCGAGTCGGCGCACGCCCTCGGGCTCCCGCTCGTCCCGCCGGACCGTCGGGACCCGACGCGCACGACGTCGTACGGCGTCGGCGAGCTCATCCGCGCGGCCGTCGGCACGGGGGCTCGGCGCGTCGTCGTCGGCCTGGGCGGGTCCGCGACCAACGACGGCGGTGCCGGCATGCTCGCCGCCCTCGGTGTCGGTGCGCCCGACGGCGTGCTGACACGCGGCGGCGGAGGGCTCGGGGGTGTCACCTCCGACGACCTGGCTGCGCTCACCGACGTGCGCGCGGGACTCCGGCACATCGATCTCGTCGGAGCGACGGACGTGGACGTCCCGCTGCTCGGGCTGCACGGCGCGAGCGCCGGCTTCGCCCCGCAGAAGGGCGCGACCCCCGAGCAGGCGCAGGAGCTCGAGCGCGCGCTCGGGCACTTCGCGCACGCCGCGGTCGGCGCGCTCGCCGACGTCGTCCGGCCTGACCTTCTCGCCGGCGCTCGCTCAGGTTCTCCGGTGACCCGTCTTGCCGCCCAGCCCGGTGCGGGTGCGGCGGGCGGCCTCGGCTTCGGTCTGACGCTGCTCGGAGCGCGGCTCGTGCCGGGTTCGGCCCTCGTAGCCGATGCGGTGGGCCTGGCACGGCAGATCGCGGACGTCGACCTCGTGGTCACGGGGGAGGGGACCTTCGACTGGCAGTCGCTGCACGGCAAGGTGGTCGCGGCCGTCGCCGAGCGGGCGTTGGGCGCCGCGGTCCCGACGATCGTCATCGCGGGCCAGGTCACGGTGGGCCGTCGGGAGTTCGCGGCGGCCGGCCTCACAGCCGCGTACGCGGTGGCCGAGGGGTCGGACGAGGTGGTCGCCGCGCTCGCCGACCCGCCCGGGACGTTGAGCCTGCGCGCCGAGCGGGTCGCTCGGACGTGGTCCCGGTGAGCCGAGCGGGGCGCGGCAGAGCCTGAGGCCTCGCGGCGTAGCCTGAGGGAACAACGCGCCGTAGGGTGGCGTTGAGCCGCCAAGCAGGGTGCTGCGCACCCGCTCGACAGAACTTCGAGGCACAGGAGAGACCATGAGCGAGACCACCGAGACAGCGACGCACGGCGTCCTCCTCTCCGACGTCGCCGCGGGCAAGGTGCGGAGCCTGCTCGAGCAGGAGGGGCGCGACGACCTGCGTCTCCGTGTCGCCGTCCAGCCCGGTGGGTGTTCGGGCCTGATCTACCAGCTCTACTTCGACGAGCGGGTCCTCGACGGCGACGCCATCAAGGACTACGACGGTGTCGAGGTCGTCGTCGACCGCATGAGCGTCCCGTACCTGGACGGCGCGACGATCGACTTCGCGGACACCATCGAGAAGCAGGGCTTCACGATCGACAACCCCAACGCCGGCAGCGCCTGCGCCTGCGGCGGGTCGTTCAGCTGATCGAGTGACCGCTCACGAGGGCCCGGCACCGCACAGGTGCCGGGCCCTCGTGCGTGACGACCGGCGAGGCGAGGCTCAGCTCGCCGGTTCGCGAGCACCGGCGATCCGGACGTCCATCGCGACGGTGCCGTCGGGCAGGTCCTCGACCCGGACGACCTCGTGGCCGCGCATCCGGGCCCAGGCGGGCACGTCGAGCCGCGCGGCCGGGTCTGTCGCCCAGACGGTCAGCAGCGTGCCGGGCGCCGCGTCGACGGCGGCGCGCGCGAGCCTGATCACCGGGATCGGGCACAGCAGGCCGCGCGCGTCGATGACGTCCGGCATCACAGCCCCCCGGCCCCGAGCGCGTCACGCACGCGCAGCACGGCTCCGGGGAGCACGTCGAGGAACCGGTTGACTCCCTCGCTCGTGACGTCCGGAGGCAGGCACAGCCGCACGTTGCCGTGGGTCAGGACTCCCATCGCTGCGAGCACGTGGCTCGGCTCGAGCGTGCTCGAGGTGCAGGCCGAACCGGAACCGACCGCGAAGCCGAGCCGGTCCAGCTCGGTGACGACCGCCTCGCCGTCGACGTAGAGGCACGAGAACGTCACGACGTGCGGGAGGCGGTCGACCGCGTCGCCGACGACCTCGACGTCGGGGACCTCAGCGGCCACGCGACGGCGGATGCGATCGACGAGTGCCCGGCGGTGCGCGTCGTCGGCCCCGCGACTAGACCGGGCCGTCTCGAGCGCGACGGCCGCGGCGAGCGCTGCAGGCACGCTCACCCCGCCGGGTGACCAGCGCTCGGTGTCCTCTGGCCAGTCCGGGGTCCGCCGCACCCGGGCGCGGGTCGCGAGCACGGCGACACCAGGCAGCCCGCCCCAGTCGCCCGCGTCGGCCGCGAGGATGTCCCAGGCGTCGGAGAGCTCGGAATGGCCCGCGCTCGCCCCCACGTCGACGAGCAGGGGGACACCCGCGCGGGATGCCGCGTCGTGCACGGCCTCGACGGGCTGGCGGGTCCCGACCTCGCCGTTGGCGTGCTGGAGCGCGGCGAGGGCGACGCCTGGCGCGCGCACGGCGGCGGCGAAGGCGTCGGCGTCGACACGGCCGACCCGATCGACGCCGATGACGACTCGGGAACCTGTGCGACCGTCCCACGGCTGCGTGGCGGCGAAGTCCGCCGCGGCCAGGATCGCGGCGCGCTCGACGGCGCTGGCGACGACGTCCCGTCCGGCGCGTCGTCGGCCGCGAGCGACGGACCGGACGGCGGCGTGCAGCGCGAGCGTGTGCGACGGCAGGAGGTCGACCTCCTCGGTCCGTGCCCCGAGGGACGCTGCGAGCGACTCCCGCGCGCCCTCGAGGAGCAGGCGAGCCGTGCGGCCCTCGGCGTGCAGCCGACGCGGGTCGGCCCAGCCGCGGTCGACCGCCTCGTCGAACGCGCGACGTGCGGCCGCCAGGATCGGTGCGTGGCCGCCGGCGTCGAGGAAGACCCGCGCGGGGCCTGCGGCGTCCGAGGTTGCGTGGTCGCTCGAGCGCGCGCCCGACGACGGCTCCTGAGTGCTCATGCGGGCACGGTAGCGCGGTCGCGCGTCGGCGAGATCTCTGGCTGCGTACTGCGGAAGACGCCGAACGGCTCCGCCGTCCCGACAACGGTCCTGACAACTTGTCGGCAAAGCGCGTCCGGGGCGCGTCTGAGCGGCTGCGGCGCGCTAGGCTGCTCGCAATGAGGACGAAGGTCCCGGGTCGCGGTCGCCCAGACGGGGTGGCACGTCACCGGGACGTGAGTGAGAGGTCGTCAGTGCACTCGCAGAAACCCCGCCGGTCCCCACGTCCGGCCCTGAAGTGGGCCGGTCTGGTCGCCGTCGTCGCCGTGGCGCTGACAGGCTGCTCAGCCTCGGCCCAGCGCGGCTTCCTGCCCGGCAGCTCGAGCGCCGAGGTCACGAACCAGACCGGGCGCATGGCGCACCTGTGGGTCGGCTCGTGGACCGCCGCGCTGATCGTCGGCATCATCGTGTGGGGCCTGATCCTGTGGTGCGCTGCGGTGTACCGCAAGCGCAAGGACGACGACACGCTCCCGGTGCAGCTGCGCTACCACGTGCCCCTCGAGGTCATGTACGTCATCCTGCCGATCCTCATGGTCGGGGTGCTCTTCTACTACACCGCGCGGGACACCGCCGCGATCAACGACACGAGCGCCAAGCCCGACCTCACGGTCCAGGTCGTGGCCAAGCAGTGGAGCTGGGACTTCAACTACCTCGACTCCGACGTCTACGACACGGGCGAGCACGCGCAGGCGGTCGGCAACCACGGTGTCCTCGCCGACCAGGTCACGCTTTACCTGCCGGTCAACGAGCGCGTCGAGTTCGTGCTCAACTCGCGTGACGTCATCCACTCGTTCTGGGTCCCGGAGTTCCTCTACAAGCGCGACGTGATCCCGGGACGCACGAGCAAGTTCCAGATCGTCCCGCAGCAGGTCGGGGAGTACCGCGGCAAGTGCGCCGAGCTGTGCGGCGAGGAGCACTCGGCGATGCTCTTCAACGTCAAGGTCGTCACGCGCGCCGAGTACGACGCCCACATGCAGGAGCTGCGCGCCAAGGGTCAGACCGGAGCCCTCGGGCTCGACTTCAGCCGCTTGCAGGACCTGCAGAGCGCCACGCAGGCGAGCACGCAGGGGAGTGGAAGCTGATGGCCACCGCAGTTCAGACGATTCCGGGGATCGCGCCGCACCGACAGAACCTCGGCCGCACGGTGATCTCCTGGATCACCTCCACCGACCACAAGACGATCGGGTACATGTACCTGATCACGTCGTTCGTGTGGTTCTGCCTCGGCGGCGTGCTGGCGCTCCTGATCCGCGCGGAGCTGTTCGAGCCGGGCATCCAGATCGTGGCCTCGAAGGAGCAGTACAACCAGCTCTTCACGATGCACGGCACGATCATGCTGCTGCTCTTCGCGACACCGCTGTTCGCGGGCTTCGCGAACGTCATCATGCCGTTGCAGATCGGCGCGCCCGACGTCGCGTTCCCCCGCCTCAACATGTTCGCGTACTGGCTCTACCTCTTCGGCGGGATCATCGCCGCATCGGGCTTCCTGACCCCCCAGGGCGCCGCGTCGTTCGGCTGGTTCGCCTACGCCCCGCTGTCGAGCGCGGTCTACTCGCCGGGGCTCGGAGGGGACCTGTGGGTGTTCGGGCTGGCGCTCGCCGGGTTCGGGACGATCCTCGGCGCCGTCAACTTCATCACGACGGTCGTGACGATGCGCGCGCCCGGCATGACGATGTTCCGGATGCCCGTGTTCACGTGGGGCGTCCTCATCACGAGCCTCCTGATCCTCATGGCGTTCCCGCCGCTCACGTCGGCGCTCTTCGCGCTCGGCGCGGACCGGCGACTCGGTGCGCAGGTGTTCAACCCCGAGAACGGGGGCGCGATCCTCTGGCAGCACCTGTTCTGGTTCTTCGGCCACCCCGAGGTCTACATCATCGCGTTGCCGTTCTTCGGCATGGTCGCGGAGATCCTCCCGGTGTTCAGCCGCAAGCCGCTCTTCGGCTACAAGGGCCTCGTCTACGCGACCATCTCGATCGCCGCGCTGTCCGTCACGGTGTGGGCCCACCACATGTACGTCACCGGCGCGGTCCTGCTGCCGTTCTTCTCACTCATGACGATGCTGATCGCCGTGCCGACCGGGGTGAAGTTCTTCAACTGGATCGGCACGATGTGGGGCGGCAAGCTCACCTTCGAGACCCCCATGCTGTGGACGTTCGGGTTCCTCGTCACCTTCCTGTTCGGTGGGCTGACGGGGGTCATCCTGTCGAGCCCCGCGATGAACTTCCAGGTCTCGGACACGTACTTCGTGGTCGCACACTTCCACTACGTCGTGTTCGGCACCGTCGTCTTCATGATGTTCGCCGGCCTGTACTTCTGGTGGCCGAAGTTCACGGGGCGCATGCTCAACGAGCGCCTGGGCAAGATCCACTTCTGGATGCTGTTCGTCGGGTTCCACACGACGTTCCTCATCCAGCACTGGCTCGGTGTGAGGGGGATGCCCCGGCGCTACGCCGACTACTCCCCGGAGGACGGGTTCACGCTCATGAACCAGGTGTCGACGGTCGGCTCGGTGATCCTCGCGGCCTCGACGCTCGTCTTCCTCTGGAACGTGTACACGACATCGCGCAACGCCCCGAAGGTCACCGTGGACGACCCCTGGGGCTACGGGGCGTCGCTCGAGTGGGCCACGAGCTGCCCGCCGCCGCGACACAACTTCACGTCGTTGCCGCGGATCCGCTCGGAGCGGCCGGCGTTCGACCTCCACCACCCGGAGGTCGCCGCGCTCGACCGCGCCGAGCCCAACGCCGGCCTCCTCGAGGAGATCCTCGGGGACGCAGACCGCCGCCGCCAGAGTGACATCGAGCGCGGCCCGGACACCCACCCGGAGGCACAGCGATGAAGGTCGAGACCAGGTTCTTCCTCTTTCTCGCCCCGTTCTTCCTGATCATGACGATCATCTACGGGCTGTGGAGCCACGGGGAGATGATCGGCACCCTGGCGCTGCTCGTCCTGGTGCTGCTCGTGTCGATGATCGGCGGCTACCTCGGGCTGCTCTCGCGTCGGATCGACGCGCGTCCCGAGGACGACGCCGATGCGGAGATCGAGCAGGGCGCCGGCGACCAGGGCGTGTACAGCCCGTGGAGCTGGTGGCCGCTCGCCATCGGTCTCGCCGCGGCGATCCTGTTCGCCGGGCTCGCGATCGGCTGGTGGCTCGTCTACGTCGGTGCCGTCCTGGGAGCGATCGCCCTCGTGGGCTGGGTCTTCGAGTTCTCGCGTGGGCAGCACGCGCACTAGCGCTGGACGCGCACCGCACGAGCGCTGGCCGCGCACGACCCGCGGACGACTCTGGTACGACGAAGCGCCGGTGACCTCGAGGAGGTCACCGGCGCTTCGTCGTTGAGACCGCGGGGCGCTCGGAGGCTCCGTCGGAGGAGCTACCCGGAGCGACGCGCTCAGGAGGGGACGATCAGGCCCGCCGTCTGGCTACGGGCACGGGTGAACCGTGCGGCCGCGTCGGCCCAGTTGACGATGTTCCACCACGCCTTGATGTAGTCGGCGCGGACGTTCAGGTAGTCCAGGTAGTACGCGTGCTCCCACACGTCGAGCATGACGACCGGGACGAGCCCCATCGCGATGTTGCTCTGCTGGTCGTACAGCTGGACGACCACGAGCCGGGCGCCGATGGAGTCCCACGCGAGGATCGACCAGCCCGAACCCTGCACGCCCGCTGCGGCGGCGGTGAAGTGCTTCTGGAACGCCTCGAACGACCCGAAGAACTCGTCGATCGCGGCCGCGAGCTCACCGATGGGCTTGTCGCCGCCGTCGGGGGACAGGTTGGCCCAGAAGACCGAGTGGTTGACGTGCCCACCGAGGTTGAACGCGAGGTTCTTCTCGTGGAGGTTGACGGCGTCCAGGTTGCCGCTCTCGCGAGCCTCGGCCAGCTTGGCAAGGGCCGTGTTGGCTCCCGTCACGTAGGCGGCGTGGTGCTTGTCGTGGTGCAGCTGCATGATGCGGCCGGAGATGTGCGGCTCGAGTGCCGCGTAGTCGTACGGCAGGTCCGGAAGGGTGTAGTCAGTCATGGCGCGATGCCTCTCCTGTCGGGCCGCAGCATGCGCCGCGGCAGCTCATGTGCTCCGCCGAGACGGAGCTGCGGCGAGCCCGTCCAGGCGCTCGCCGTCCCTCACCTGCAACTCTG
The DNA here is from genome assembly GCF_036279715.1 of Cellulomonas sp. Lineage (GTDB taxonomy): Bacteria > Actinomycetota > Actinomycetes > Actinomycetales > Cellulomonadaceae > Cellulomonas_A. The sequence continues at coordinate 24,416 of NZ_DASUIR010000167.1, forward strand.
ACCCTGGATCAGAGATTCCGCTCGTCCGGCTCGACGACGCGGGAGATCGCGCTGTGCGCACCGGTCGGTGCGGGGGCGGCGTTGAGTGTGTCGTGCTCGTCGTGCCCGTGCGCGGCGGCCAGCTCTGCGGGCGTGACGGGTTCGACGCGGTCCTCGAAGAAGAGGCGTGAGAGCCGCTGCCGGAACCGGTCGGCCCGGTACCCCTTGCGACGAACCCCGCGGGAGTCCTCGGCCGGCTCGATCTCGAGCGGACGGCGGGCCTCGTGCTGGACCCGGAGCCACCGCTCGTGGTCGTCGAGGGGGCGGTGGACCTCGACGTACTCCCCATGGGCGAACCGCACGATGCGGCCCGTCTCGTGCCCGTGCAGCACGAGCTCGCGGTCCCTGTGCTGCAGGCCGAGGCAGATGCGCTTGGTGACCCAGAACGCGAAGGCGGGCGCGACGAACAGCAGGACGCGGAACACGTGCGTGATGTCGTTGATCGACAGGCGGAAGTGCGTCGCGATGAGGTCGTTGGACCCGGCGAGGATGAGGACGACGAACGCGGTCAGCAGCGAGACGCCGAAGGCGGTCCGGAACGGCATGTTGCGGGGGCGGTCGAGCACGTGGTGCTCGCGCTTGTCGCCCGTGACGGCCGCTTCGATGAACGGGTACGCCACGAGTGCCGTGAAGAGCAGGCCCGGCACGATCATCGCGGGGATGATGACGTTGAGCGACAGCGTGAAACCGCCGATGACGACCTCGGCCTGTCCCGGCATGAGGCGGAGCGCGCCCTCGAGGAACAGCATGTACCAGTCCGGCTGCGCACCCGCCGACACGGGGGACGGATCGTAGGGTCCGTAGTTCCAGACCGGGTTGATGGTCATCGTGGCTGCCATCAGCGCGATGACCGAGAACACGATGAAGAAGAAGCCGCCGGCCTTGGCGGTGTAGATCGGGAACAGCGGGTACCCGACGACGTTGGAGTCGGTGCGACCGGAGCCCGGGTACTGCGTGTGCTTGTGCAGGACCACGAAGAACAGGTGGAGCCCGATGAGCGCGAGGATCAGCCCGGGCACGACGAGGATGTGGACGGTGAACATCCGGGGGATCAGGTCCTGGCCGGGGAACTCCCCACCGAACAGGAAGTACGAGATGTAGCTGCCGAGGATCGGGATCGACCGGACGACGCCGTCGGTGATCCGCAGGCCGTTGCCGGACAGCACGTCGTCCGGGAGCGAGTAGCCGGTGAAGCCCGCAGCGAGCCCGAGGATCATGAGCGTGAAGCCCACGACCCAGTTGATCTCGCGGGGCTTGCGGAACGCTCCGGTGAAGAAGACCCGCATCATGTGCGTGACGATCGACGCCATGAACAGCAGGGCCGCCCAGTGGTGGATCTGCCGCATCAGCAGACCGCCGCGGACCTCGAACGACAGCCGCAGCGTCGAGGCGAACGCCTCGGACATCTGGACGCCCTGCATCGCGGCCCACGGCCCCGTGTAGGTCGTCTCGTTCATGCTCGGGACGAAGAAGGCGGTGAGGAAGACGCCGGAGATGAGCAGCACCACGAAGCTGAACAGCGCGATCTCACCGAGCAGGAACGACCAGTGGTCGGGGAAGATCTTGCGGGCGAACGCCTTGACGGCTGTCCCGATGCCGGTGCGCTGGTCGAGGTAGTCGGCGGTCGCCGCTGCGGGTCCTGCGCCGCGCGAGGTGGTCGTGCTCACTTGAGGCGCTCCCAGAAGCTCGGTCCGACAGGTTCGTGGAAGTCGGACTGCGCGACGAGGTAGCCCTCGGCGTCGACCTCGATGGGCAGCTGCGGCAGGGGCCGCTTGGCGGGCCCGAAGACCACCTTGGCGCCGTCGGCCACGTCGAACGTGGACTGGTGGCACGGGCACAGCAGGTGGTGCGTCTGCTGCTCGTAGAGCGCGACGGGGCACCCGACGTGGGTGCAGATCTTCGAGTACGCGACGATGCCGTCGTACGACCAGCCCTTGCGGTCGTCGGCCTCCTTGAGGTCGCGCGGGTCGAGACGCACGAGCAGGACGACGGCCTTGGCCTTCTCGTCGAGCGGGTGGGGGGCCTCATGCAGGTCCGCGGGGATGACATGGAACACGGAGCCGATCGTCACGTCGGAGGCCTTGATGGGCTGGCCCGACGGGTCCTTGGCGAGCTTCGTGCCCTTCTTCCACCACGTGTGCTTGTACTTCGAGACGTCCCAGTCCTCGCCGACGTTGCCGATCAGGGGCAGGACGATCGTCAGCGGGAACAGCGCGAGCGCGGAGACGAGCGCGCCCTTGAGGATCCCCCGGCGACCGATGCCGGAGTCGGCGGCACCCTCGGCCAGGACCTCGACGGCTGCCGCACGCGTCTCGTCGGAGCTGCGCTGCGGGTGGCGCTCCTCGGACTTCTCGTGGTCGTTCATGATCGACTTGGCCCAGTGGACGGCCGCGATGCCGATACCCCCGAGCGCGAAGAACAGCGTCAGGCCGAGCAGGAGGTTCGACGTCCGCATGCTGGCGACGGTCTGGCCGGGCGGGGCGGCGAAGTACGCGACGACGAACCCGATGGTGCCGAGGATCGAGATCGTGAGCAGCACGACGACCTGGCGCTCAGCGCGCTTGTCCGCGGCGGGGTCGACGTCGGACCGGCGATCGTGGTGCTCGGGGTGACCCGGGTTCTCGAAACGGTCGGGAACGGAGTGTCGTGCCGGGACGACCTCGTTCGAGGCCCCGTGGCCCGGGTTGACGTGCGTGCTCACGAGGACTTCGCTCCGATCCAGACGGCCGCGCCGATCAGCAGGCCGATGCCGATGACCCACACCCACAGGCCCTCACCCACAGGCCCGATCGACCCGAGGGTCGACCCGCCCGGCGAGCCCTGCTTCTGTGCGTCGAGGTACGCGATGACGTCGCGCTTGTCCTGCGCCGAGAGGTTCGCGCTGTTGAACACCGGCATCGACTGCGGGCCCGTCAGCATCGCCTCGAAGATGTGCGTGGGGGTCGTCTTCATCAGGGTCGGCGCGAACTTGCCCTGCGAGAGCGGACCGCCGACGCCGACCGCGTTGTGGCACATCGCGCAGTTCGTGCGGAACAGGGCCATGCCGTTGGCGACGTTGCCCTTGGCCGGGTCGACCTCGTCGGCCGAGGGGATCGACGGACCCGCACCGAGCGACGCGACGTAGGCCGCGAGCTGCTCGATCTGCGCCGCGTCGAACTGGACCGCCTTGACCTGGACCTGCGGACCGCTCATCTGTGCGGGCATGCGGCCGGTGCCGACCTGGAAGTCCACCGCCGCAGCCCCGACACCGACGAGCGACGGCGCGCTGGCCGTTCCCTCGGCCGCTGCGCCGTGGCACGTCGCGCAGTTGGCCTGGAACAGCTTCTTGCCGGTCGCGACGTCGTTCGTGCTGGTCGCCGCGGGGGCGGCATCGGCAGCGGTGGGCGCCAGGACGGCGTACAGGCCGCCGGTGACCAGCAGCGCCAGCAGGAGCAGTGCGACCGGCGCATGCCGGGAGTGCCTGCGGGCTGCGAGTGCCTTCACGGATCGTTCCTCGTCTCGCACGTGGGGGTGGGGGCGGTGGGGGGACGCTGGGCGTCCCCCGGGGGAGATCAGCGCAGCAGGTAGATGACCGCGAACAGCGCGATCCAGACGACGTCGACGAAGTGCCAGTAGTACGACGTGACGATCGCGGTCGTCGCCTCGTGGTGGCCGAACCGCTTGGCCGAGAACGAGCGGCCGAGCAGGAACAGGAACGCCAGGAGACCGCCGATGACGTGCAGTGCGTGGAACCCGGTCGTGAGGTAGAAGACCGAGCCGTAGGGGCTCGAGGAGATGGTCAGCCCCTCGCCCACCAGTCCGGCGTACTCGTACATCTGGCCGCCGACGAAGACCGCGCCCATGACGTACGTCAGGGTGATCCACTCGTTCATGCCCCAGCGCGCGGGCTGGAAGATCGAGCCGGTCCGGGACGGCTGGAACCGCTCGGCCGCCCAGACACCCATCTGGCACGTGACCGACGACAGCACGAGGACCGTGGTGTTGATGGCCGCGAAGGTGAGGTTGAGCTTCGGCGTCTGCGCCGCCCACTCGTCCGGCACCGCGCCGCGGAGGCTGAAGTACATGGCGAACAGGCCGGCGAAGAACATGAGCTCGCTCGCGAGCCACACGATCGTCCCCACCGACACGGGGTTGGGCCGGTTGACGCTCACGTGTGGTGCGGTGCGGGGGGCAGCCGTTGCGGTCGACACGCTGGCCATTATGGCCGATCGGAGGCGCGCATGGGACATTGGGCCTAGATGACACTCGCGGGATATGTCACATCGTCAGTTCCTGGCGGCTCCGACGCGCTCGATCGACGGCGGGAGCACCGGGCTGCCGCGACGTGCCAAGATGCCTTTCAGGCACGTCGACGACGAGTGAGGATGCACCATGGGAACCGCCGAGCAGCACGATCAGCAGGGCACGGACGGCGTGGAGGGCGCGCCGGGCGCAGCCCCCACGATCCTTCTGTACAGCGACGACGTCGACACGCGTGAGCAGGTCAGGCTCGCCGTGGGTCGCCGCCTGGGGCGGGGTGCACCGGACATCCGGTGGGTCGAGGTGGCCACCGCCGCCGAGGTCATCCGTCAGGTCGAGCTCGGCGGGTACGACCTGCTCGTGCTCGACGGCGAGGCGGGCAAGGTCGGCGGGATGGGCATCGCCCGCCAGCTCAAGGACGAGATCTACCAGTGCCCGCCGGTCCTCCTGCTGACCGGGAGGGAGCAGGACGCGTGGCTCGGATCCTGGTCGCGGGCGGACGCGGTCGTGAGCCGTCCCATCGACCCGGTGCGGCTGCCCCGCGTCGTGGCCGAGCTCATCGCTGCGCGTGCGCTGACGGCATGAGCGTCGCGCCGACCTGGTCCGACGTGCTGACGGCCCTCGTCGCGCGGACGGACCTCACGCCCGAGCAGGCTGCCTGGGCGATGGGCGAGATCATGACCGGGGATGCGTCTCCGGTGCGTGTGGCGGGGTTCCTCGTCGCGCTGCGCAGCAAGGGTGAGACGGCCGCGGAGTTCGGGGCCCTCGCCGACACGATGCTCGCCCATGCGGTGCGGATCCAGGTCCCCGGGCGCACGGTCGACATCGTCGGCACGGGTGGGGACCGCGCCCACACGGTGAACGTCTCGACGATGGCCTCGATCGTGATCGCCGGCACGGGTCTGCGCGTCGTCAAGCACGGCGGGCGAGCCTCGTCGTCGTCCACCGGGTCGGCCGACGTGCTCGAGGCTCTCGGCATCCGGCTCGACCACACCGTCGGGCGGGTCGCCGAGCTCGCGACCGAGGTCGGCATCACGTTCTGCTTCGCTCAGGTGTTCCACCCGGCGATGCGCCACGCCGCCGTCGCGCGCCGTGAGCTGGGCATCGCCACGGCGTTCAACTTCCTCGGCCCCGTCACCAATCCGGCCGCGCCCGCAGCGGCGGCCATCGGCGTCGCCGACGCCCGCATGGCAGTCCTCATGGCGGGCGTGCTGGCGGGGCGGGGGACGAGCGCGCTCGTCTTCCGCAACGACGACGGCCTCGACGAGCTCGCCCCCACGGCCTCCTCGACCGTCTGGGAGGTGCGCGACGGTGCCGTGGTCGAGCACCGCTTCGATGCGGTCGCCGACCTCGGGCTCACCGCCCTTGACATCGCGGACCTGCGTGGAGGCGAGTCCGAGTTCAACGCCGGCGTCGTTCGTGCCGTGCTGGCAGGTGAGCTCGTCCCGGCGCGCGAGACGGTGCTGCTGAACGCTGCCGCGGGGCTGGTCGCTGACGGGACCCTGCCTGGGACCGCTCAGGGGAGCCTCGTCGAGCGACTGGGAGCCGGTCTGCGGCTCGCGGGCGAGTCGGTCGACTCCGGGGCCGCGCTCGACGTCCTCGAGCGGTGGAGGGCGGCTTCCGCGGCGTCCTGACCCGGTCTGCCGCCGGCGGGTCGGTCGGCACAGGGCCAGTCGGCGAGGCTCAGTCGTCGAGACCGAGCGAGAACGCCTCGTCGAGGTCGTGCTTGGAGTACGTCCGGAACGCGATGTACGTCTGCGTCCGGAGCACCCCCTCGACCTTGCTCAGGTGATCGGCGATGACGTCGGCGAGCTGGTCGTGCTCGCGCACCCGCACGAGCGCGATGAGGTCGACCTCTCCGGTCACGGAGTAGACCTCGCTCACGCCGGGAACCTCCGCGATCGCCGCAGCGACCTCGGGGATACGGGCGGCGTCGGTGTCGATGAGGACGATGGCAGTCAGCATGCGGCCATCATGCCGCTCCCACGGCGTCTGCGTGCACGGGTGGGGCGGCCGCGCCGTCGGCGGACGCCACGGCAAGGTAGGCCGAGACGGAGGCCGCCGTGGCCTCGGCACCGGCGCACGACTGGGCGCTGCGCACCGGGCACGCCCACCCCTCGGGGGCCTCGACGAGCCGCACGCCCGGCGAGTCGAGCCACGCGAGCAGGAGGTCGGCCTCCTCGGGGTGCCCGGCCGGCGCCGGGGCCACAGGGCGCTCGACGTGCTCGGCCGACAGGCGCAGCGACTCGATGACCGGCCAGGGGTCGTCGGTGCGATCGACCCGCGCTGTTGCCGCGAGGCGCGCGTACCGGATGAGGACGACCTCCCAGCCGCCGTCGGGGGACCGCCGTGCCGCGACGAGCTCGGGGCAGGCGGACAGGGGTGCGAGCCGCTGAGCGCGAGCAGCGCCGCGGAGGAACGCGGTCAGCCTGTCCCGCACGGCTCCTGCCTCCTCGAACCGCTCCTGCGCGACGAGGGTCGCGATCCGGGTGGCGTGCGCCCCGACCACCGTCGACGGGTCGGAGAGCATCGCGGCCCGGACGTCGTCGACGACGTCGGCGTAGGCGCCCGGGCCCCCGTGCCCGGTGCACGGCGCGGCGCAGCGTCCCATCTCGGCGAGCGCACACGCGCTGGCGCCCGGGGTCGCGACGAGAGGCAGGCGGGGCGTGCACTGGCGGATCGCGAACGTCTCGTGCAGGGCGTCGATCGCAGACTGCGCCGCAGCCTGTGAGGAGAACGGCCCGATGTGCGCCGAGACCGTGCCGCTCGTGGCCCCGCGCTCACCTCCGTCGACCCGGACCTCGCGGACGATGGAAAGCCGGGGGAACGGCTCGTGCGTCAGACGCACCCAGGGCATGCGCTCGGGGAAGCGCGAGCGCCGGTTGTACCGCGGCGAGTGCTGCGCGATCAGCCGGAGCTCACGGACCTGCGCCTCGAGGGGCGTCGCGCACACGACGGGCGTGACGGCGTGCGCGATCCGGACCATCTCGGTCATGCGGGCCCGCTTCTCCGCGGCCGTGAAGTAGCTCCGGACGCGGGTGCGGATCGACGTCGACGTCCCGACGTACAGGACCTCGTCGTGCGGTCCGCGGAACATGTACACACCGGGCGCGTCGGGCAGACCGTCGGCGAGGTGACGCTTGCGGCGGACGTCGGAGGGGACCGGGTCGGTCGCCGACGCGAGGTCCTCGAGGTGCGTGATGCCGAGCGGCGCGAGTCGGCTGAGCAGCGCGTGGAGCACGTCGACGGTGGCGCGGGCGTCGGACAGTGCGCGGTGGTCGGGTGTGACTGTCGCCCGGAACAGGGCCGCGAGCGTGCCGAGCTTGTGGTTCGGGGCCTCGTCGCGGGTCACGACGCGACGTGCCAGGCGCACCGTGTCGAGCACCTGGTTGCCGGGCCACGGGTAGCCCGTCTCGGCAGCGGCCGCCTTGAGGAAGCCGATGTCGAAGGGGGCGTTGTGCGCGACGAGGACCGACCCGCGCGCAAACTCGAGGAAGCTGGGCAGGACCTCCGCGATGCGGGGTGCGCCGATCACCATCGAGGTCGTGATGCCCGTGAGCACGGAGATGAACGCCGGGACGGGCCCGCCGGGGTCGACGAGCGTCTGGAACTCCCCGAGGACCTCGCCGCCCCGCACCTTGACGGCGCCGATCTCGGTGATGGCGCACAAGCCCGGGGTCCCGCCGGTGGTCTCGAGGTCGACGACCACGAACGTGACGTCCGACAACGGCGTCCCGAGCTCGTCGAGCGCGAGCTGGACCGGGCGACCCGTCGTCGGGGGCGTCACGTCCGCCAGGCCGATCGGCCTGCGCTGACGGGGGAACGACGACATGAACCGGAGGCTAGCCGCACGGGCCGACACGGTGCGCCACCCCCGATCGCTGCCCAGGTGCCGGTGGCGTGTCGCCACCTAGGGTGGGCGGCATGACGAAGGACGCGCAGACGGTCGGCGGTGCCGACGAGCTGCCCGCCGAGGTGCGGGGCGCGATCCTGCGGACCGCGGCGGAGGTCCTCGGGTCGCTCGAGCCTGCCGAGGTCCCGGTCGCGCTGCGCCAGGTGCACCGGTTCGCACCGCGTCGACGTGCGACCGCGGGCGCGCTGCCGCTGTGGACCGCCCTCACGCTCGACGACGGCTTCCGTGGCCGGGTCGCGCGCGTCTGGAGCCAGGCCCGGCCGGCGCTCGCGGACAGCATCGTCGGCCCGCGCGACGACGACGCGGACGCGCAGGCCCGCGGCGAGCTCGCTGCGGGGTCGGCGGCCGAGGTCGCCGTCGGCGCGTGGCTGCTGCGGCCCGACGGCTGGGAGGGGCTGCTGGCTGCGGCGTCCCGGACCCTCGCGGAGCAGGGTGCCGGTGGGGACGGAGCAGCGTCGCGCACCCTGGACGCCGCACACGAGCGAGCCGACCGCGCCGAGGCCGACGCAGCGCAGCTCGCGGCACGGCTCGGTGTGGCCCTCGTCGAGGCCGAGGAGGCCCGCAGCGACGCCGCGACCCTGCGCCGCGAGCAGAGGCGCCTGCGCTCGGACGCCGACCGGGCGCGCAGCGAGGCTCGCCGGGTGCTGGCCGAGGCTCAGGACGACCGGGTCGAGGCGGACCGGTTGCGGGCCGAGGCAGCAGACCTGCTGAGCCGCGTCCAGGACGTGCAGCGCGCTGCCGAGGCCGAGCGGCTCGTCGTCCGGGGCGAGTCGCGCACGGCGCGCGGGCTCGCCGAGACCCGCGTGCGCCTGCTGCTCGACACCATCGTCGACGCTGCGGACGCGCTGCGTGACGAGCTCGCGCTCCCGCCGGTCGGGCTGGGTCCGGCTGATCTCGTGGCACCCGCGGGTGACACCGGGCCCGCGCCGCGCCGGACCTCGCGGGGGCGCTCAGCGACCGACCCGGCGCTGCTCGACGACCTGCTCGCGCTGCCGCACGCGCACCTCGTCGTCGACGGGTACAACGTCTCGAAGCGTGCCTACGGGGAGCTGTCGCTCGCCGACCAGCGTCACCGGCTCGTCGGCGCGCTCGCGAACCTCGCCGGGCGCACCGGTGTCGAGGTCACCTGCTGCTTCGACGGCCAGGAAGGGCCGCGGCGGACCGGAGGCTACGCACGGGGGGTCCGGGTGCTGTTCTCCGTCGGGGAGATCGCCGACGACCTCATCCGTCGGCTCGTGCGCGCGGAGCCGCCCGGTCGCGTCGTGGTCGTCGTGACGAGCGACCAGCAGGTCGTCTCCGACGTGCAGGCGGGCGGCGCCTGGGCGGTCCCGGCCGAGACCCTGCTCGCACGGCTGACCCGCCTCTGACCCGGTGTGTCGGCGGCCGCGGCTAGCGTGCCGCTCATGATCATCGACTGCGACAGCTGCACGGTCCGGGGCGCCGCGTGCGCCGACTGCGTGGTGACCTTCCTGACCGTTCCGGTGCGCGCGGGGGCTGCCGCACCTGCCACCTCGGCCGCGTTCGACCTCGACGTGGCGGAGCGGGGCGCGATCGGTGTGCTCGCCGCGTCGGGTCTCGTCCCGCCGTTGCGGCTCGAGCGCGCCGGAGGGGGCGCCCGAGCCGCAACGGGTTGACCGACGGCTCGTTGCCGGTCGGTCGACCAGCGAGCCGTTCGTCGGGAGTCGTTCGTCGGCAGGAGCGGTCGTCAGTCGCTGTGCGCGTCGCTCGTCTCGTAGAGCGCGTCGATCTCGGCTGCGAAGTCCTTGATGACCTCGGTGCGCCGGATGCTCAGCTTCGGCGTCAGGTAGCCGTTGGCGATGGTGAGGTCACCGGGGAGGATGCGGAACTTTCGGATCGACTCGGCGCGCGAGACCGCGCGGTTCGCGCGCTCGACCGCCTTCTCGATCGACTCGAGCACGGTCGGGCTCGTCCTGGCCTCCTCGAGCGTCAGGTGCGCGTGACCGTGCGTCGCGAGCCAGCCGGGCAGGCCCTCGGGGTCGAGGGTCACGAGGGCGCCGATGAACGGCCGTGCGTCACCCACGACGACGACCTGGCTGATGAGCGGGTGGCTGCGCAGGCGGTCCTCGAGCACCGCGGGCGCCACGTTCTTGCCCGCCGCGGTGACGATGATCTCCTTCTTGCGGCCCGTGATGCGCAGGAAGCCCTGCTCGTCGAGCGAGCCGAGGTCGCCGGTGCGGAACCAGCCGTCGTGGAAGGCCTCCGCGGTGGCCGCCTCGTTGCGGTGGTAGCCGCGGAACACGTTCGGGCCCTTGAGCTCGATCTCGCCGTCCTCGGCGATGCGGACCGCGTGCCCCGGCAGGGGTGGGCCGACGGTGCCGATCTTGGTCGACGCCGGCAGGTTGACCGTGGCCGGTGCCGTCGTCTCGGTCAGCCCGTAGCCCTCGAGCACGTGCAGTCCCAGCCCGCGGTAGAAGTGCCCGAGCCGCTCGCCGAGGGGTGCACCGCCCGAGATCGCCCACTCCGCACGACCACCGAGCGCCGCGCGGAGCTTGCCGTAGACGAGGCGGTCGGCGAGTCGGTGCTGCAGTCGCAGCCACGTCGGCGGGCCGCCGGCGGTGTCGAGCGCGCGCGAGTACGTGATCGCGGTCGCCGCGGCCCACCGGAAGATCTTCAGCTTCGCGGGGCTCGAGGCCGCCTTCTGCTCGGCGGAGTTGTAGACCTTCTCGAAGACGCGCGGCACCGACAGGATGAACGTCGGCTTGAACGACCCGAGGTCGGCGACCAGGTTCTTCGTGTCGGACGTGTGGCCCAGGACAGCGCCGCCCGGGATGCACAGGACCTCGACGAACCGCGCGAACACGTGCGCGAGCGGCATGAACAGGAGGGTGCGCGAACCGGGGGAGTTGACGACCTCACCCAGGCGACCGACCGCGTTGCGGGTCAGCACCGAGAAGTTGCCGTGCGTGAGCTCGGCGCCCTTGGGGCGCCCCGTGGTCCCCGAGGTGTAGATGATGGTCGCGAGGTCGTCGAGCCGGGCGAGGCGGCGGCGGCGGGCGATCTCGGCGTCGGGGACGTCCCGGCCGCCCTCGACCAGCATCGCGATCGCGCCGTCGTCGATGACGAGCACCTCGCGGACGCTGGGCGCGTCGACCCGCACCTCGGCGACGGTGGCCGCGTGCGCGGCGGACTCCGCGACGAGCAGCGACACCTCGGAGTCGGTGAGGATCCACAGCACCTGCTCGGCCGACGACGTCTCGTAAAGCGGGACGGGCACGGCGCCGGCTGCCCAGCAGGCCCAGTCGAGCAGCGTCCACTCGTATCGCGTGCGCGAGAGGATCCCGACGCGGTCGCCCGGCTCGACACCGCGGGCGACGAGGCCCTTGGCGAGTCCGACCACCTCGGCGTCGAACTCGCGCGCTGTCAGCGGGATCCAGGGGCCGTCCGGCACGAGCCGACGTTCCACCACCGTGCGATCCGGTGTCGCAGCGACGCGGGCCGCGAGCAGGTCGTTGAGGTTCTCGGTGGGGTCCGGCTCGGTGAGCGCGGGGGAAACAAACTCGTCCATGCTGGCTCCAGTGACAGTGGCCGAAGAGTTGTAAGGGACACCTTACCGGGACTTTGGTACTAACCAGTACGTTTCAAGGGTGAGTATTGTTCGCCGGCGGTCCGTTCGTCGGCCCTGAGGCAGTACCACGCCGCGGGGCGCTAGCGTGGACGCGCATCCATGGCAGGGCACGATCGACAGGTCGCGAGACGACCCCGACCGGCCGCACGACGAGCACGTAGGGACGGACATGCACGCCATCGGAGTGGACATCGGCGGGACCAAGATCGCGGCCGGCGTCGTCGACGAGGACGGGAAGATCCTGGCGCAGACGCTGCGCAGGACGTCCGCCGAGGACTCGGACAGCGTGGACCGCGAGGTCATCGCTGCGTGTCGCGAGCTCGCCGACCAGCACGAGATCGGCGCCATCGGGCTCGCCGCGCCCGGGTTCGTCAGCTCGGACCAGGCGACCGTGCTGTTCACCCCCAACCTGCCGTGGCGTGACCACCCCCTCCGTGACCGGGTTGCGGCGGAGTTCGGCACCGACGTGCGCATCGTCGTCGAGAACGACGCGAACGCTGCCGGCTGGGCGGAGTTCCGCTTCGGCGTCGGCAAGGACGTCGACGACATGCTGCTGCTCACGATCGGCACGGGTCTGGGTGGCGCCGTGATCGTCGACGGCAAGCTCGTGCGCGGTGCCTGGGGCGTCGCCGCGGAGGTCGGCCACATGCGGGTCGTCCCCGGCGGGCACTTCTGCGGCTGCGGCCACGAGGGCTGCTGGGAGCAGTACGCGTCGGGCAGCGCGCTCGTGCGCAACGCCAAGGCGGCACTCGTGTCGCGTCCGGACCGGGGCGCGCGACTCCTCGAGCTGGCCGGTGGCGACGCCGAGGGCCTCGTCGGTCCGCACATCACCATCGCGGCGCAGGGCGGCGACCCGCTGGCCGTCGAGCTGCTCGCCGACCTCGGCCGGTGGATCGGGGAGGGCTCGGCGTCGGTCGCTGCGCTGCTCGACCCCGCGCTCATCGTCATCGGCGGCGGTGTCGGAGCAGCCGGCGACCTGCTGCTCGAACCGGCGCGGCGAGGGTTCACCGACCAGCTCCCGGCGCTGGGCCACCGGCCCGTGGCGCGCATCGAGCTGGCGGCGATGGGCAACGACGCGGGGATCGTCGGCGCAGCCGACCTCGCCCGGCTCTAGTCCGCGCGTGACCCGCAGTCAGCAGGCTGCAGGTCAGACCACTGCGCCGTGGTCGTCGTCGGAGTCGTCGCGCCGGTGGTTCGGCATGCGCCAGACGAGCACCGCGACCCCGAGGGCGAACACGACACCGGCGGCCTCGATGAGCACCGTCGGGGCGTCCCGCCAGGCGATGAGCAGGATGAAGAAGAAGACCGGCATGCCGGCGGCCGCGAACCACGCCATCGTCAGCAGCGGGTCGCCGCCGAGGACCGGCCCGGGATCTGTCGGCTCGAAGTGCTCCTCGGCGTCGGCGGCAGCCTCGGCGTCGTCGATCTGGCTCGTGCCGTCCCAGTCCCGCCCGGTCAGCTCCGGTGGGGTCGCGCCGGGGCCGCCCGCGGGCCGGATCACGCGAGGGTCGGACACCCAGGGCGCGACGGGGTACGTCACGGCGCGGGTGTCGTCGTCGTGCGGGGTCGGCGCGTCGGGCACCGGTCCGTCGAGGTCGGCGAGCTGGGCCACGATCGCGTCCCAGCGTTCGGCCTCGGTCGGCTCGGGGACGTCGTCAGCGGGGCCCGGCATCCCCGGCGCGCCGGTCGACGAGTCGTCGGTGCCCGCGTCGAGGCCGTCGTCGGCGGCAGGCTCGTCGGCGTCGTCGCGGGGCTCGTCCGCGCGTGGTGGCATGGCAGCACTCTAGAGTCGGACCAGTGCATGGTGAGGCTCGCGGGACGATCCCGGGCTCGGTCGAGAGGTGGCAGGTTGTTCTACTGGCTGATGAAGCGGGTCCTTGTGGGTCCGCTGCTGCACCTGCTTTTCCGCCCGTGGGTGCGCGGCATCGAGAACGTGCCCACGACCGGCGGCGCGATCCTCGCGAGCAACCACCTCGCGGTCATCGACTCGTTCGTCCTGCCGCTCGTCCTGGACCGGGAGATCGTGTTCATCGGCAAGTCCGAGTACTTCACGGGAACCGGGATCAAGGGCCGGCTCAAGGCGGGGTTCTTCCGCGGGGTCGGCACGATCCCTGTCGATCGCAGCGGCGGCAAGGCGTCGGAGGCGGCGCTCCACACCGGCCTCCTGCGGCTCGAGGCGGGCGGGTTGTTCGGGATCTATCCCGAGGGCACCCGCAGCCCCGACGGTCGCCTGTACCGCGGCAAGACGGGCGTCGCACGGCTCGCGCTGGAGTCGGGCGTGCCCGTGATCCCGATCGCGATGATCGGGACCGACGTCGCGCAGCCGATCGGTCGAACGATCCCGCGGCCGGTGCGCATCGGCGTCGTCGTCGGCGAGCCGCTCGACTTCAGCCGCTACAAGGGCATGGAGAACGACCGCTTCATCCTGCGGTCGGTGACCGACGAGATCATGTACTCGCTCATGAGCCTGTCGGGCCAGGAGTACGTCGACGTCTATGCCGCGACGCAGAAGGCGCGCATCGCGACCGGGCACCCCGCGGCGAAGGCCCCCGCGCAGGACGCGGCTGCGACGGCACCCGGTGGCCGACCGGTCCCGGACGTCCACGTGCCGGTACCGCCCGAGGACGACGCGGCACCGTCGGTAGGATGAACCCGCCGCCGGTCTCCGGTCGGCACCGCCTTCCCCGGACCTAGGGCCCGACGACTCGTCGTCGCGACGCCCGACGATGTGGGCTCCGGTGTCCGTTCAACGAGAGGTGCATCTCATGTCGGTTCGTCGCGTCGCGCTCCTGACCGCAGGCGGCTTCGCCCCGTGCCTGTCCTCCGCCGTCGGTGGCCTCATCGAGCGCTACACCGAGCTCGCGCCGGAGATCGAGATCATCGCCTACCAGCACGGCTACCACGGGCTCCTGACCGGCACAAAGATCGTCGTCGACGCCGAGGCGCGCGCGAAGGCCGGCATCCTGCACCGGTTCGGCGGCTCGCCGATCGGCAACTCGCGCGTCAAGCTCACCAACGCGGCCGACTGCGTCAAGCGCGGCCTCGTCAAGGAGGGCCAGGACCCGCTGCAGGTCGCCGCGGAGCAGCTCAAGGCCGACGGCGTCGACGTGCTCCACACGATCGGCGGCGACGACACCAACACGACGGCTGCCGACCTCGCCGCGTACCTCGAGGAGCACGGCTACCACCTCACGGTGGTCGGCCTGCCCAAGACGATCGACAACGACATCATCCCGATCAAGCAGTCGCTCGGAGCCTGGACCGCGGCCGAGGAGGCCGCCGGGTTCGCCGCGAACATCATCGGTGAGCACCGGTCAGGGCCGCGCATGCTCATCGTCCACGAGGTCATGGGCCGCCACTGCGGCTGGCTCACCGCGGCGACCGCTGCGTCGTACCGCACGTGGCTCGACACGCAGGAGTGGGTGCCGAGCATCGGCCTGTCGCGGGAGCGCTGGGACATCCACGCGGTGTTCGTGCCCGAGCTCGCGCTCGACATCGAGGCCGAGGCCAAGCGCCTGCGCGCCGTCATGGACGAGGTCGGCAACGTCAACATCTTCCTGTCCGAGGGCGCCGGCATGCACGAGATCGTCGCGCAGCTCGAGGCGGCGGGCACCGAGGTGCTGCGCGACGCGTTCGGCCACGTCCGGCTCGACACGATCAACCCCGGTCAGTGGTTCGCGAAGCAGTTCTCGAAGCTGCTCGGTGCCGAGAAGACGATGGTCCAGAAGTCGGGCTACTACTCGCGCGCCGCGGCGGCCAACGTCGAGGACCTCCGCCTCATCAAGTCGATGACCGACTTCGCGGTCGAGTCGGCGTTCAGGGGCGAGTCCGGCGTGATCGGGCACGACGAGGAGGACGGCGACCGCCTCAAGGCCATCGCGTTCCCGCGCATCGCGGGCGGCAAGGCGTTCGACACCTCCGTGCCGTGGTTCGGCGAGCTCCTCGCCGACATCGGCCAGGACCTGGTCCCCGCGGCGCACTCATGAGCGTCGAGGCGGACCCGCAGATCCTCGCCGGCCTGGACCACTGGCGCACGATGTCGGCGCGCCAGCAGCCGCGCTGGCCTGACCTCGCCGAGCTCGAGGCCGTCACCCGCAAGCTCGCCCTGGTCCCGCCGCTCGTGTTCGCAGGGGAGGCGGACGCGCTGCGGGCTCAGCTCGCCGCCGCGGGGCGCGGGGAGGCCTTCCTGCTGCAGGGCGGCGACTGCGCCGAGACCTTCGCGGAGGCGACGGCCGACAACATCCGCAACAAGATCAAGACGATCCTGCAGATGGCGGTCGTGCTCACCTATGGCGCGAGCCTTCCCGTCATCAAGATGGGTCGCATGGCCGGGCAGTACGCCAAGCCGCGCAGCTCGGACGAGGAGACGCGCGACGGGGTGACGCTGCCGGCGTTCCGCGGCGACATCATCAACGGCTTCGAGTTCACCCCCGAGGACCGCACACCGGACCCCCGGCGGCTGCTCGAGGCCTACCACACGTCGGCCTCGACCCTGAACCTCATCCGGGCGTTCACGACGGGCGGGTTCGCCTCGCTGCTGCGGGCGCACGAGTGGAACAAGGGGTTCATGGCGAACCCGGCGTACTCGCGCTATGAGGAGATCGCCGCCGAGATCGACCGCGCGATCCGCTTCATGGCGGCGTGCGGCGCCGACTTCGACGCCCTGCGCACCGTCGACTTCTACTCGAGCCACGAGGGGCTGCTGCTCGACTACGAGCGGCCGCTCACGCGCATCGACTCGCGCACCGGCCTGCCGTACGACTGCTCGGCCCACTTCCTGTGGATCGGTGAGCGCACGCGCGAGCTCGACGGCGCGCACGTCGACTACTTCTCGCGCGTGCACAACCCGATCGGCATCAAGCTCGGCCCGACGTCGACCGCCGACGATGCGCTCGCGCTCATCGACAAGCTCAACCCGACCGCCGAGCCGGGACGCATCACGTTCATCACGCGCATGGGTGCCGGCAAGATCCGGGAGCGGCTGCCCGCGCTCGTGGAGAAGGTCACCGCCGACGGACGTCCCGTCACGTGGGTGTGCGACCCGATGCACGGCAACGGCATCACGTCGGCCTCCGGGTACAAGACCCGCCGCTTCTCCGACGTGATGGACGAGGTCGCCGGGTTCTTCGAGGTGCACCGCGCGCTCGGGACCGTTCCCGGCGGGCTGCACATCGAGCTCACGGGTGACGACGTCACCGAGGTGCTGGGCGGCGCCGAGGAGATCGACGACGCCGGGCTGGCCCGCCGCTACGAGACGCTCGTCGACCCGCGGCTGAACCACCAGCAGTCGCTTGAGCTGGCGTTCCAGGTCGTGGAGCTGCTGCGCAGGTCCTGAGGCTGCATGACGACGGGCGCACCCAGTCGGGTGCGCCCCTTGTCATGTCAGGAGACGAGACGTCGAATGCCAGTCAGGTGATCGTCAGCGTGATGGTTGCGCCCTTGGGTGCGACCTTGACGCCTCCCGGCGGGTCCTGGCCGACGACGAAGCCCAGACCGAAGTAGGCGGTGGCCCTCTGCGTCTTGACCTTGAACCCCGCGTCTTCGAGCGTCTTCGTCGCGGCCGCGATGCCCTGGCGGTTCACGTCGGGCACATCGAACAGTTCCGGCCCCTGCGAGATCGTCAGCGTGACCGTGTCGCCGCGGTGATGGCCCTCGGCCTGGGGGAGCGGGTCCTGGCTGATGACGCGTCCCTGAGCGACCGTGTCCGAGAACGCTGGGGCCAAGGCGACCTTGAGGCCGATGCTCTCCAGCTGCTTGCTCGCCTCGTCTTGCGTCGCCCCGACGACCGAGACGATCGTCACGGGAGCGGGACCGTCCGAGACCGTCAGCTGCACCTCGGACGAGCGCTCGACCTGGTCGCCGGGCTTCGCGGACGATTCGATGACGGCACCGAGCTGGGCGGTGTCGGAGTAGTGCTTGCCCTCGACGTACGTGGCCGTGAGCCCGGCTGCGGTCAGCGCGGCCTCGGCGTCGGCCTGCATCGCGCCGACGAGCTTGTCGGGCACGGCGACGAGGTCCTGGCCCTTCGAGACGGTCACCGTGACGGTCCCGTCCTTGCGGATGTGGGAGCCCTCGGCGGGGGTCGTGCCGACGACGAAGCCCGACGCGACGGTGTGGTCGAACGCCTGGACCGGGTCCGCGGTCAACCCGTGGGCGGTCAGGATGGTCGTGGCGACGTCCTGGGCCTCGCCGGCCACCTGGGGGACCGTCGTGTAGGCGCCGGGGCCCTCGGTGACGTACCACCAGGCGCCCCCGCCGAGGCCGACGAGCAGGAGCGCGACGACGCTCGCCCAGATGACGCGGCGTCGGCGGCGGCTCGGGGTGGGCTTGTCCGCGGGGGGGCTGATGCCGGTGCCGATCGGCAGCGCTACGGTGCCTCCCGCGGGGACGACGGCGAACCGGGTCGTCTCAGCGTCCGGGCCGGTGGGCGGCGGGTCCTGGTCGTCGTCGAGACGCGTCGGGCCCACGAGGGCGCTGCCCGGCACGTCGTCGTCGGGCAGGTCGTCGCCGGCGTCGGTCGCGAGCGGCAGGGAGATCGAGGGGCTGACATCGGCGCGGCGCGCGAGGGTCTCGGGGTCGAGGGCCCCGCGGGTGCGCCGGACGAGTGCGAGCGCTGCGGACGCGTCGGTGGGACGGTCGTCGGGCTCCCGCGCCGCGAGGGCGCCGATGAGCTCGTCGATCTCGACGGGGAGCCAGTGGACGAGGTCCGAGGCGGCGGGGATGTCGGTGTTGACGTGCTGGAACGCGACCTGGATGGGCGTCTCGCCGACGAACGGCTGTCGGCCCGTGATCATCTCGTAGAGCAGGATGCCGGCTGCGTACACGTCGGTGCGCGCGTCGCTGCTGCCGCGAGCGACGAGCTCGGGAGCGAGGTAGGCCACCGTCCCGAAGACCGTGCCGGTCATCGCCGAGGTGACCTCGGTGACCGCGCGGGCGAGGCCGAAGTCCGCGACCTTGACCCGGCTGTCGGCGGCGATGAGGACGTTCTCGGGCTTGATGTCGCGGTGCACGAGACCCGCGCGGTGGGCGACGGCGAGCGCGTCGAGCACGCGGTCGATGAGGTCGAGCGCGGCGCCGACCGTCAGTGAGCCCTGCTCGCTCAGGTGGCGGCGCAGGTTGGTGCCGTCGATGTACTCCATCGTGAGGTAGCTGGTCTCACCGTCGAGCCCCTGGTCGTAGACCCCGACGAGCCCCGGGTGCGTGAGCCGGGCCGCCGCACGGGCTTCACGACGGAAGCGCGCGACGAAGTCCGACCCGTCCGTGCCTGCGGCGAGGTGCGGGTGCATGACCTTGAGGGCGACCTCACGGTC
Source organism: Cellulomonas sp. (assembly GCF_036279715.1). Taxonomy (GTDB): domain Bacteria; phylum Actinomycetota; class Actinomycetes; order Actinomycetales; family Cellulomonadaceae; genus Cellulomonas_A. Next base: position 43,503 of record NZ_DASUIR010000167.1, read on the forward strand.
GAGCCGACGGTCGATGGCGAGGTACACCGTGGCCATCCCGCCACGCGCGATGCGGGACATGACCTCGTACCGCCCGTCGACCAGGCGGCCGACAAGCGGATCGGTGACGGTTGTTCCCACGGGCGGCAGTCTACGGTCGCCGTTGCTCCGACCGGGGGACGTGCCCGTCAGCTGAAGCGAGTCATGTGGGTCTGGACGTTCGCGACATAGCGGCGGGTGTCGGCGAACATGCCGTTGCGCCGGACCGAGGCTGCGCCCTGGTAGTAGCCCGCGATGGCCGTCGACACGTCAGGGCTCGTCTTGACGAGCGAGCGCAGGATCGCGATTCCCGCAATGACGTTGTCGTCGGGGTTGAGCAGGTTGAGCGTGCGGCCGACGAGCTGCGACGCCCACTCGCCCGAGCTCGGGATGACCTGCATCACGCCGATGGCGTTGGCGGGGGAGACGACGGTGTGCTTGAACCCGGACTCCTGGAAGGCGATGGCCTGCGCGAGCGACGGGTCGACGCCCATCTGGCGCGCCGTGGCCACGATCTTCGCCTGCATCTGGGTCTTGGTGGGCACCGACGAGCTCAGGAGCGTGCTCTGGTTGACGTTCGCGGCGGCGACGACGGAGTCGGAGTACGTGCGGCCCGCGAACGTGTTGCTCACGAGCTGCACGGTCGCCGTCGCGGCGGCCGTGGCAGTGACCGGGATGGTCAGCTGCTGGCCGATGCGGACGAATGCGCGGGCGTTGAGCCCGTTCGCTGCGACGATCGCCTGAGCCGTCGTGCCGAGCTTCTTCGCGATGCCGGAGACGGTCTCGCCCGAGGCGACGGTGTGGGTGGTCGTCGTCGTCGTGGTCACCAGCGTCGCGGCGGCTGCCGGCTTCACGGTCGTGGGGGCGGCTGCGGTGCCCGGGATGGTCAGCTGCTGGCCGACGCGGATGAACCCGCGCGCGTCCAGCCCGTTGGCGGCGATGATCGCCGCGATCGTCGTGCGCTGCTTG
>NZ_DASUIR010000168.1:0-13215 GCF_036279715.1 Cellulomonas sp.
GGCCTGCAGAACACGGGCTGAGCCGCAGCCCCCGGCGTTTCGCCAACCCCCGAGACCGCCCCGGCGCAGGATTGCGACGCAAGCGCCAGCACGTCGTCCGCACCCACCGGGCCAGCTGGGCGTGCTTGTCGGGAACTTCCAACGTGCTTCGAGAACGACTTCGAGATCGACCTCCGGGATGTGCCGGCACCGGGCTCGCACCGCTCCTTGCTTGGGTGGCCGACCGGCTTCCAGTGCCCCGCGTGGGCAACGAGGGGACCGGACCGGACCGGACCGGCCGTGGACCTCACGGATGACTGGTGTCGACTCGCAGGGAGATGTCACAAATTCTTGACATCCATGCACGCCCGCCGTACCTTCGAGATGTCAAAGATTCTCGACTTGAGGGATGGGGCGGTCGCGGTGTCGTACGAGGAGAGAGGCGCCTGGGTCTACCTCGTCGCCGTTGTCGCGACGTTCGCCGGCTACGTCGCCGTGGTCCTCGGCCGTGCGGGCGGGGGTGCGCTGGCCGATGCCGACTACGTCGCACCGCTGCTGTGGTCCCTCGGCATCTCGATCGCCGTCACCATCGTCGGGCGCACCGTGGTGGAGATCGTCCGGCCGGGCGACGGCACCACTGCCGACGTGCGGGACAAGGAGATCGCCCGGTCCGGGGACTACGTGACGGGCATGGTTGTGGGCTTCGGGGTGCTCCTGCCACTCGCCCTGGCCCTGATCGAGGCCGACTACTTCTGGATCGCGAACTCCATCTACGCGGTGTCCGCGCTCGCCGCTGTGGTCGGCACCGCGGTCAAGCTCGTGATGTACCGCCGGGGCTTCTGACGTGGTCAAGCCCACCCGGATCACAAACTCCGTCCGCGACCTGCGAGCAGCGCACGGCGACATGACCCAGGCCGAGCTGGCCCGCCGCATCGGCGTCACCCGCCAGACCGTCATCGCCATCGAGCAGGGCAGGTACTCCCCGTCGCTCGAGGTGGCGTTCCAGATCGCCCGCGTCTTCGGCGTCGGGCTCGACCAGGCCTTCACCTACCCCGAGGTCGGCGAGCACTGACCGCACCCGCCTGACTGCATCCACCCGAACCACCTCCGCAGGCGCCCGGCACGCGAGGAGCACCTCGCGGCCGTGATCCCGCACACCCTCACCAAGGAGCCCGCCATGACCACCGAACCCCTCCCGCCCACGATGACGGCCTCCGTGCACCGCCGCTACGGCCCGCCCGAGGTGCTGCACCCCGAGCAGGTGCCCGTACCCGCCCCGCGGCCCGGCGAAGTGCTCGTACGCGTCGGAGCGGTCGCCGCGAGCGCCGCCGACGCCGCCCTGCGCGCTGCGCGGCCGGCCATCGCGCGCCTCGCGGGCGGGCTGCTGCACCCCAGGAACCTGATCCTGGGCAGCGAGGTGGCCGGCGTCGTCGTCGCGCTCGGGCAGGGCGTCACAGCTGTCGCCGTGGGCGAGCGGGTCGTCGGCGCGACCGGCGCCCGGATGGGGGCGTACGCCGAGTACGTCTGTCTGCAGGCCGTGGGCATCGCCCGGGTAGCGGACGGGCTCACGCTGCCCGACGCGGTCGGGGTCACCGAGGGCGGCCTCACTGCGCTCCCGTTCCTGCGGGACCAGGCCCGGCTGTTGCCCGGTCAGCGCGTGCTCATCAACGGCGCGTCCGGGTGCGTGGGGGCCAGCGCGGTGCAGCTCGCGGCGGACCTCGGCGCCGAGGTGGTGGGGGTGTGCAGCGGCCGCAGCACCGAGCTGGTGCGATCGCTCGGGGCCGCCGAGGTGATCGACTACACGGCCGAGGACTTCACGGCTGCACGCGGCGCGTACGACGTCGTCTTCGACACGGTGGCGACCAGCTCCTTCCGGCGCTGCCGGCGGGCGCTTCGCCCCGGCGGCGTGTACCTGACGACGGCGCCCAGCCCGGTCGCGGCGGTGCAGAGCCTGCTGACGAGAGGGACCAGGCGGCGCGTGCGGCTCGCCTTCACCGGCCTGCGGCCCCAGACGGACAAGGCGGCCGACATGACGGTCCTGATCGGACTGGCGGTGGAGGGCCGCATCCGGCCCGTCGTGGACCGCACCTACCCTCTGGCCGACGCCGCGGAGGCCCACCGGCTCATCGACTCCCGGCACAAGCGCGGCACCGTGGTTCTCGTCCCCTGACCCGGCACCGCCCACCCTGAGGTCAAGACGGGGGGAGCGCACCACTACAGCCTCGACCGCCGCCACGTACCCGAGTCTCGGATCGGGCGCAACCCTGCTTCCAGACCCCGACGATGTCGCGCGTCGCGGTGATCAGACACGTCGGGTCGCCATCGACGAGAAGGAGGTCGGCGCGCATGCCAGGTCGGATGAAGCCGCGATCCGCAAGCCCGAAGGCCTCGGCCGGGGCAGATGTCGCGGCGATCAACGCCTGCACGGGACTGAGTCCTGCCCTGACCAGGTCGTCAAGCTCGCCGTGCAGGGTCGCCCCTAGGCGAAGACTCCGAGAGCAGCGGTCGGGATCCCCGTGTCGGTGCCGGCAAGAACACGGACGTGAGCGGTGACAAGCTGCGCGAGCGCGGCGGTGGCCGCGCTGTACAGGTGACTGCGGGTCGCGTCTGCCGGTCGCACGGGGACCGGGGGTCGCACGTCGACGTAGCGCGCGAGTCTCGGGTCTGCGGCAAGAGCGAGGTTCGGCCGCTCGCCGCACATGCCGCGCAGAACGCCGAGGGTTGGTATGACGAAGACGTCGTGGTCGGCGGCACACGCACCGAAGTCCGGGCTGACATCGGGTCCGATGAACAGATGCGCAAGTCCGTCGGCGCCGGCGGTGATGGCCTCGCGAGCCGTCTGCTCCGTGATCGCGTGGACGACGGCACGAGCGCCTCGGTGGTGGGCGGCCTCGATCAGCGCCTTCAGCGTGCTGAGGTCCAGGCGACCACCCTCACGATCGTCGTAGATGATCTTGACGTAGTCGGAGCCTTCGCGAAGTCGTGCATCGACCCACGCAGCAGCGTCGCGCGGATGGCTGACGGTCGGGAGCGGTTGTCGGGTCATCTTCTCGAGGGCGCTGCCGGGCGCGGTGGCGCCGGTGCCGGAGGTGAAGGGAGAGGCAAGATGAGGCGGGTCGGTGGCCGCGATGCGGTTGATCGAGTCGAGAACCTCCCCGCCGCTGAACATGTCGAACACAGTCGTCACGCCCAGCTCCAGGAGCTGACGCAGCGCCGCCTCGGGAGATGGTGGGAGATGAAGATGGGCGTCGACCAGGCCCGGCAGCAGCGTGCGACCGGTCCCGTCGACAATGTCGCCCTCGGGGATCTGCGAACCGGTGGGGCGCACCTGGACGACGATCCCGTCCTGGGTGATCACATCCTGGCGCGGGAGAACTTCTGCGCCGTCAAAGACCCGCACGTCGCGAAAGACGAGGGTCCGAGAGTGTTCGGTCGTCATTGCACACCTCCGGTGGTCGTCAGGTCCGGGAAGCCGGATCCCTCGGCACGCGGAGACGGCAGGACTACGGAGAGGGCTTGCCGTAGGACGTCGAGCAGTGCGATCGCCCCATCCGAGTCGAGCCAGCAGTCGATGGCCACACGTTCGGCGCTGCATGCGGCTGCCGCGAGCACCCTGGGACGCAGGTCACGCTCGTGATCGGCTCCGGCTCGTGCCGCGATGGCTCTCGAGACAGAGTCCTCGATGCCCTCCAGCGCTGCGAGGTATGCCCCTCGCAAGGCCGGGGTTCTCACGATGACTCGAATCTGCGCGGTCCACTCCTCGTCGGCTTCTGCTCGGCCGGTGTACTGCGCGACGAAGGCGGCAGTGAGCGCGTCGGCGAGGGACTCCTCTGAGGGCCGCGCGAGCAGTGCGGGTGCGATGGTCGCGGCACGATCCACCGCGAGCGACACGATCGCCTCCTCCTTCGAGGAGAAGTAGTTGTTGAACGTCCGCAGCGACACGTCGGCAGCGTCGGCGACCTCCTCGCGGCGGACGTTGGCTGGTCCCCGCTCGACAGCCAGACGGAGCGCCGCCCGCGCGAGCTGCTGCCGCGTCGTCAACTTCTTGCGCTCGCGCCGCCCCGAGCCCGCCGTGTCTACGTCCATGCGGCAGACCATAGCCGATGCATGCCTAGTGAGCAATCATGCCCGCCGGGCATAAGTGCGCTCTGCGCACCTCGTTGCTCTGTCGGCATAGATCCTATAGCATCGAAGATCTCCGGCGACGGAGTTCGTCGTGAGAGCCGCCACTGTCAAGGATGACGGGCGAGACCGAGCCGCGCCTGAGCCTCGACGCAACGAATCGAGATGCACGAATGTCTGCTGAGTTCCCCACCGAACGGACCGCCATCGTCACCGGGGTCGGTGCCCCGCGCGGCATCGGGCGAGTCGTGGCCCGAAGGCTCGCATCGGAGGGCTGGAGCCTTGCCCTGATCGACATCGACGAGCTCGGGATCAACGAGTTCGCGAAGCAGCTCGAGGCAGAAGGCGTCGACGACGTGGTCGCCATCCCCACAGACATCAGCTCGGCCGAATCAGTCGACGCGGCGTTCGCGATCATCGATGCCCAGCTGCCGGCCGTCGTGGGCCTGGTGAACCTCGCCGGCATCCCTTGCCCCACGCCCCTTCTCGACCTCTCGCTCGAGGAGTGGAACCGGGTGCTCGCGGTGAACGCGACCGGATCGTTCCTCATGCTCAAGGCTGCGGCCCGGCGCATGGTCACGACCGGCGTCGGCCGCATCGTCAACACCTCCTCCATCACGGCATTCGACGGCGGGGGCACCTTCTCGAAGGGTGCCTATGCGGCAGCGAAGGCCGCCGTGCTCGGGCTTTCCCGCGGCGCGGCGCGCGAGCTCGGCCCGTTCGGCATCACGGTCAACACGGTCGCCCCGGGGCCGATCGACACCGACATCATGGGTGGCCGGCTCACCGACGAACGCAAGGCAGGCATGGCCGCCGACATCCCGATGGGACGCGTCGGCCGACCCGAGGACATCGCCGCGCTCGTCTCGTTCCTCCTGTCCGAGGAGGCGGGCTACATCACCGGCGCGACCTACCAGGTCGACGGCGGCAAGTACATGCACTGAGGCGGCGCGCCAGCGATATAGCGGGACGCGGCTGACCCGGCACGCACGATCGGACAACACAGGAGTGGGCATGATCTCGTTCGACAAGCTCGTCCAGGGATACCCGACGGCGGCTCGGGTGCCGGCCGCCTCCATCGCCGAGCGAGTGGCCGCCTCGGGCCGCGTGCTGGTCGTGCTCGATGACGACCCGACGGGAACGCAGTCCGTCGCAGACCTGCCCGTCCTGACCGGCTGGTCCGCAGACGATCTCGCATGGGCCCTGCGGACCGGCGCGCCCGCGGTCTACGTGATGACGAACTCGCGGAGCCTCGACCCTGTGGACGCCGCCGACCGCAACCGCGAGGTCGTCATCGCCGCGCTGCAGGCCTCGCGGGCCACCGGTGTTGCGGTCGACTTCGTGTCGCGGTCGGACTCCACCCTGCGGGGCCACTTCCCGCTCGAGACGGACACGATCGTGGCGTGCCTTGCGGAGCAGGCGGGCCGCACCGTCGACGCCGTCGTCATCGTCCCCGCGTTCGGCGAAGCCGGGCGCCTCACCGTGGGCGGGGTGCACTACGCGGGGACGGTGTCGCGCGGCTTCGTCCCCGTCGGCGAGACGGAGTTCGCCCACGACGCCACGTTCGGCTACGCCTCCTCCGACCTTCGTGAGTGGGTCGAGGAGAAGACCGGGGGCAGGCACCGCGCGGCTGACGTCGTCGCCCTCACCCTGGACGTCCTGCGGGCCGGTCCCGAGGCCGTCGCGCAGGTTCTGTCGACCTTGACCGACGCCGCGCCGGTCGTCGTGGACTGCGTCGAGGAGAACGACCTGCGGATCCTGGCCCTCGGGCTCGACCTCGCCGAACGTGCCGGCAAGGACCTGCTCTACCGCGTCGGGCCGCCGTTCGTGCGGGCCCGCATCGGCCAGGAGGTGCACGCCCCGCTCACCCCGCAGGACGTCGCCCGCATCCACGCGGACGGACGCGGAGGGCTCTCCGCCGGCGGCCTTGTCGTCGTCGGGTCGCACATGGCGCTGACGACGCGCCAGCTCGACGTGCTGCGGGAGCGGCGCGCGCCGGCCGAGGTCGAGGTCTCGGTCGCGGACGTCCTCGACCCCGACCGCCGCGACGCCCACCTCGCGACCGTCGTCCGCGTCGTCGTCGAAGGGCTGGCTCGCGGCAATGTCGTGGTCGGCACGAGTCGCACCCTCGTGACCGGGGCGGACGGCGCCTCGTCGCTAGACATCGCTCGACGCGTCTCGACCGCGGTCATCGAGGTCGTTCAGGCCGTCCTCGCGGCTCGGCCCCCGCGGTTCGTCGTGGCCAAGGGCGGGATCACCTCCTCCGACGTCGCGACCCGTGGGCTCGGGATCCGGAGAGCCGTGGTCCGCGGCCCGATGCTGCCGGGCATCGTCTCGCTGTGGGAACCGTCCGACGGTCCCGCGCGTGGCATCCCGTTCATCGTCTTCGCCGGGAACGTCGGTGGCGACGAGTCGCTCGCGGACGTCGTCGACACGCTCTCCTGCACGCCGGAAGACCCGAACCACGGAGGAACCATGACCAACATCTCGACGCCCGCTGCGCTGTCGACCACCACCGTCGCCGTCCTCGGGCTCGGCGCCATGGGGCTGCCGATGGCCACCTGCCTCGCACCGCACGCCGTCGTGCGCGCCTACGACCCCACCCCCGAGCGGGCCGCCCTGGCGTCCGAGCGGGGGGTCAAGGCCGCCGCCTCGGCGCGCGAGGCCGCACGGGGGGCCGACGTCGTCCTGCTGGCGGTCCGCAACTATGCACAGCTGGACAGCGCACTGTTCGGCGACGACGGCGTCGCGGCTGTCCTCGAGCCCGGTGCGGTCATCCTGCTGACGTCGACGGTCGGGATCGAGCCGGTCCGTCAGGTCGCCGCCCAGCTCGCGGAGGTCGGCCTGCACCTCGTCGACGCGCCGGTCTCCGGCGGACCCGTGCGCGCCGGCAACGGCACCCTGCTGATCACCGTCGGTGCCACGGACGAGGCCTTCGGCAGGGTCTTGCCGGTGCTCGAGGTCCTCGCCGGCACGCTCAAGCGGATGGGGCCGCGGCCGGGGGACGGACAGGCGATGAAGACGGTGAACCAGCTCCTGTGCGGTGTGCACATCGCAGCCGGCGCCGAGGCGCTCGCTCTCGCCCGGGCCCTCGGGCTCGACCCCGCCGCGGCGCTGGAGACCCTGGGCGCCGGCGCGGCCGAGTCGTTCATGCTCGGCGACCGCGGGCCGCGCATGCTCCAGGCGTACGACGACGGTGGCGCCGAGGTGCGCAGCCGCCTCGACATCTTTGTGAAGGACATGGGCATCGTGACCGGCGCTGCGAAGGCCGTGCACCTGGCGACCCCGGTCGCAGCGGCTGCCGAGCAGCTGTTCCTGCTGGGGGAGGCCCGGGGTCTCGGGGCGAGCGACGACTCGGCCGTGATCACCGTCGTCGCACCGTCGAGCGGCGCCCAGGCCGGCTAGACCCGGCTCTCCAACGGTCAGCTACCTGCCGACGGAGCCGCTTGTTCGCAAGGACTACAGGGTATAGCCTATAGGAATCGGATCGACGAGGACCAAAGGAACAACGATGTTCACTGCACAGGACTGGCCCATTGCCTGCAACATGCTGTCGTTCGGGAGCGCGGCACCGGACGGGACCCCGATCGGGGACGCGCCGGTGTCGGTGTGGGCCGGGCAGATGCGCCAGGTCCGCCAGCTGGGATTCGACTTCATCGATCCGACCGACGCCTGGGTGCCCCTCGGCGCACTGTCCGAGGTGCGGATCAAGGAGTTCCGCACGGCCCTCGACGACGAGGGCCTGGCGGTCTCGTCGATCTCGATGACCCGCAACAGCGTCGTCGACGTCAAGAACGGCGAGCACAACCTCGCCACGGCGCACCGCCTGATCGACCTGGCGCCGGAGTTCGGGGCGACGGTGGTCAACACCGGCTTCATGCAGGCCGTCACGCCCGCGCAGCAGAAGGCGCTGTGGTTCTGGCTCGCCGACGGGCACAAGGACGACCCGGCGCTGCGCCCGCTCGCCGTCGAGCGCATCCGCGAGCTCGGCATCCACGCCGAGAAGAACGGCATCCAGCTCAGCCTGGAGATGTACGAGGACACCTACGTCGGAACCGCGGACGAGGCGGTCTCGTTCGTCACCGACGTGAATCACCCGGCGGTCGGCCTGAACCCCGACATCGGCAACCTCATCCGGCTGCACCGCCCGATGCCGGGCTTCATGGAGATGTTCGAGAAGGTCCTGCCCTACGCGAACTTCTGGCACATCAAGAACTACTTCCGCGACGAGGACCCGCAGACCGGCTCGTACGCGTCAGCGCCGATGCCGCTCAAGACCGGGATCATCAACTACCGCAACGTCATCCGCCGCGCCCTCGAGCTGGGCTACTCAGGGCCGTTCTGCTGCGAGCACTACGGCAGCGACTCGCTCGGCGTCTGCGCCGAGAACCGCGACTACATCAAGCAGGTGCTGACGTCGGCCCTCGCCTGACGGCTGGGGTCCCGATCTTCGCAGGGCCGTCGCAAGAACCCAACGCACCGCCAAGAAATTGAGTGGAGTCGTAGCCATGAGCAAGACCATCAACAGCGTGACAGTCGTGGGCGCCGGATACATGGGCGGCGGCATCGCCCAGAGCCTCGCACTGTCAGGATTCACCGTCCAGATCGCCGACGTCGATGTCGCCGCCGCGCTCAAGGGACTCGAGCGACTTCTCCAGGAGGCGCAGGAGTTCGAGGACCAAGGCTTGTACAAGCCCGGCAGCACCGAGGTCATCCGGGCGAACCTGAGCGCGGGCAAGCCGATCGAGGAGGCGGTGGCGGAGGCGGACTTCATCGAGGAGGCCGTCTTCGAGGTGCTCGAGGTCAAGCAGAGCGTGCTCGCCACCATCTCCGAGCACGCGCGACCCGACGCGATCATCGGCACCAACACCTCGACCATCCCCGTCAGCGTGCTGGCGCCCGCGGTGAAGCACCCGGAACGATTCCTGACCGTGCACTTCTCCAACCCGGCCCCGTTCATCCCGGGTGTCGAGCTCGTGGCGGGCGAAGCGACGACGCCCGAGGTCGTCGATGCGGTCAAGGACCTGCTCGCGCGCGCCGGCCGCCAGGGTGCGCAGGTCGCCGACACTCCCGGGATGGTGCTCAACCGGCTCCAGTACGTCCTTCTGAAGGAGGCGACCGCCATCGTCGAAGAAGGCGTCGCCACCGTCGAGGACGTGGACACGATCGTCCGCACCACCTTCGGCTTCCGGCTCGGGTTCTTCGGACCGTTCGCCATCGCCGACCAGGCCGGGCTCGATGTCTACAAGAACTGCTTCACGACGTTCGAGGACGCGTACGGGCCCCGGCTCGCCACCCCGCAGCTGCTCACGGATGCCGTCGCAGCGGACCGCAAGGGCACCAAGAACGGCAGGGGCCTGACCGGAGACTTCGACGACGAGACCAAGGCGAAGCTCATCGCGTACCGCAACAAGGCGTACTCGCGCATGGGAGACCTGCTGCGCGAGCTCGGCCCGGCACCCCGGGGCGAGTAGCCGGAAGGCAGGCCTCCTCGAGGTTCTTCTCCCTGTGCCGTCCCCTCCGGGCGGTCCGGCACAGGGTGAGCGAGCAGCGACGGCGCGACCTCCGCGGGTCCGTCCGCCGTGTGGCGACAACGTCTCTCAATGTGGAGAGCGCCAGCGCCCGAACGCACGACCAGCACTGTCTCATGTGAAGACAAGCCTGAAGAGAGGACTGTGCCCATGGCAATTGTCAGGCGAGCCAAGCTGGACCGAACGCGCTACCTCTATCTCGCGGCCGGAATCATCATCTGCATCATCGGCGTCTATCTCGTCCTCATGACCTGAGCGGCACGTAGCACCGATCTCCCCGAAGTGCTTTGCCCCGGATTCATACAAGATGCTCAAAGAGGAGTGTTGATGTCTTCCGTCACCAGCAACGACTTGTTGGAGTCGCCGGTCCTGAAATCGGCGATACGAAAAGCAGTGGCACGCCTTCTGCCCATGCTCGTCATCCTCTATGTGATCGCGTTCCTCGACCGGACAAATGTGGGCTTCGCGCAGGCAGGCCTGGGGACCGATCGCGCCGTCTCCGCCGGCGCGTTCGCTCTGGGTGCAGGGATCTTCTTCATCGGCTACGCGATCTTCGAGATCCCCAGCAACCTGATGCTCAAGCGTGTGGGTGCCAAGTTCTGGCTCGCACGCATCGCCATCACCTGGGGCATCGTCGCCGCGTGCTTCATGTTCGTGCAGGGCGAGCGGTCCTTCATCTTCTTGCGCTTCCTGCTGGGTGTGACAGAGGCCGGGCTCTTCCCGGGCGTGATCATGTTCCTCGCCGCGTGGTTCCCCAACAAGGTCCGGGTCCAGATCTTCGCGATCTTCTACCTTGCTCAGCCCCTTTCGCAGATGGTGGGCGCCCCCCTGTCAGGCATGCTCATCAACCTGGGCGAGAAGATGCCGGGAATCGCCGGCTGGCAGCTCATGTTCCTCACGGAGGGTCTGCTCGCCGTGCTCGCGGGCGCCGCTGCCTTCTTCTTCCTCATCAACGGGCCTCAGGACGCGAAGTTCCTGACTCCAGCCGAGAAGACGGCGCTTCTGGACGTCATGGCACTCGAGGACACGGTGCGGGTCGAGAGCGGCCCGAGCGGCGTGTGGGCCGCACTGCGCAACGGGCGCGTGTGGTACTTCACGGTCGTGTACTTCTGCCTGCAGATCGCCGTGTACGGCGTCACGTTCTTCCTTCCGCAGCAGGTTGCTGAGCTGACCGGCCAGAAGGTCGGGCTGAAGGTCGGCCTGCTCGTCGCCATCCCGTGGTTCTTTGCGATCTTCAGCACGTACTTCATCGGTCGCAAGGCCACCACGATGACGCGCCGCCGCAACCTCGGCATCTGGCTGTTCGTCTCGACTGGGCTGTGCATCTTCGGATCGGCCTGGGCCGGGACCAACCACCTGCCGGTCATCGGCATCGTCCTCATCACGCTGGCGGTCTCCAGCTTCCTCGCGGTCGGTCCGATCACGTGGTCGTACCCGACGGCATTCCTCACCGGAACCGCCGCCGCCGCGGGCATCGGCCTGATCAACTCGCTCGGCAACCTCGGCGGTTTCGTGGCGCCGATCCTGCGCACCCAGGTCAACGTGCTCGCCAACTCGCCGACCGGCTCGGCCGGTGTGTACGCGCTCGGGGTCCTCCCGTTCCTGGCCGCGCTGCTCATGTACGGCACGAAGTGGCTCAAGACGCGGGCCGACGACCTTCTCGATGCCGAGGTCCAGGTGGAGCGCCGGGATCCTGAGGTGGCGTTGATTCCCTGATCGCGATGTGCGCATGCCTCGCTGGACGGGTTGCACTGACCCGTCCAGCGAGGCATCGCCGATCGTGATCGCGCTCGACACCTGACGTGCACGACGAAAGGACCCGAGATGACGAAGGTGGCAGTGCTGCACACGAGCTTCGTGTTCGTGACCGTCGAACCGGTGATCACCGATCTGATCAACGAGCTGATCCCGGGTGTCGAGATCCTGCACTTCGTCGACTCCGACGTGCTCGCCACCGTCGTGCGGGAACAGGGCATCTCAGCCCGGAGCGAGGAGCGGATGGTGCTCCTCGCGCGGGCGGCTGAGGCCGCTGGTGCGGACGTCATCTTCTCCGCGTGCTCGTCCCTCGGGCCGACGCTTGACGCGGCCGGCCGCGCCGTCCGTGTCCCTGTGATCAAGATCGACGAGGCCATGGCGCTCGACGCCGCGCGCTTCGACCGGATCGGTGTCCTGGCGACTGTGCCCACCACGCTCGGCCCGACGGGCGAGCTGATCGCCGGCAAGGCCGCCGCCGTCGGTCGAACCCCGCTGATCGTCCAGAGGCTGTGCCCGGGAGCGTTCGACGTGCTCATGGCCGGCGACCGTGAGCGGCACGACGACATGGTGGCCATGCAGGCGTCGAGCCTGGCTGCCGAGGTCGACGTGATCGTGCTCGCGCAGGCGTCGATGCAGCGGCTGGTCCCGCGCCTCGAAGCGGAGACCGGTGTGCGAGTGCTGTCGAGCCCGCGCACCGGTGTGGAGCACCTCGCGCACGTCGTCCGTACGCAGGCGGCCGCTGGCCTGGGGCAATGAGCGGCCGCACCCGGTGAGCGGCGCCGGGCTAAGCGTTCTCGCTCGTCGAATGCCGCCTCTGCTCGGCCGCACCGTCCGCGAGCGAGCGTGACCGGACTGCCGCGAGGTGTTCACGCATGGCCTGCATGGTCATGGCGGGATCGTCGAGCTGCAGGGCGCGAAGGATTCGCCCGTGCTCCGTGGTCGCTTCATTCATGTCGCGCAAGCCCAGCTCGACCGACTGGCGCAGGCGATGGATGTGCGATCCCAGCACGTCGGCCATCTGAAGGAGGTACCGGTTCTTTGCGTGCTCCATGATCGTGAGATGAAACGCCCAGTCGGCGTCGTAGAAACGGCGGTAGGCGGCGATCCGCTCCGCCTCGTGCTCGGGAGCCGGCGAGTCCGCGATCGCGGCCACGACATCGAGATGCCGCCGCTGCGCTGCATCGAGCAACGGCGCGAGGGTGTCGCGCCGCCGGAGTGCGATGTCGAGCGCTCCGAGCTCGACGATCATCCGGGCGTCGTTCAGCTGGCCGATCTCATCCAGTGTGAGCGGAGCTGACACGCGGTAGCCGCGCAGGGCCACACGCGAGACCAGGCCGGTGTGCTCGAGCTGCGCGAGCGCTTCGCGAACCGGGGTGGGCGAGACGCCGAGCTGGCGGGCGAGGCCTTCGATGTTGAGGTTCGCGCCAGGGGCGAGCGAATCGCTCAGCAGCATCTCCACGAGCCGGTCAAAGACCCCGTCTCGAAGCACTCGGCGCTCGACCTGGACGGACGAGGGAGCGCGCCCCAGCTGCACGGAATCGTTCATGCGGGAGATGTTACCCAACTTCGTGGACAGTTGATCGTGCTTCCAACATCCTATAGGCTCCGCGATAGAGACAGCGTCGTCGCACCGAGGAGATCGCATGACCCGCCTGCTCAACGCCCCGAACGACTTCCCGGCCGACGCCCTGCACGGCTTTGCGCTCGCGAACCCGCGGTACGTCGAACAGGTGCACGGGGGCGTCGTGCGGTCGACCGAATCGCCCCGGGGTCAGGTGGCCGTCGTCCTCGGCGGTGGGTCGGGGCACTACCCGGCGTTCGCGGGGTG
>NZ_DASUIR010000169.1:0-18468 GCF_036279715.1 Cellulomonas sp.
GACGGCACGTCGCCAGTCCGCGAGATGCCGTTCCGGCCGTTGACGGCACCGCCGCGGGCGGGGCGGCCCGCTGCACCGACGATCGCCGGGAGGAATCGCATGACGACCAGTGCGCAGGTCCGGCCGGCAGCGCCGGACCGCGGGCGGTCGGACGACGGGGGACCACGGCTCCGCGTCCCCCCACTGGCGCGCTTCATCGCGATGCGCGCCGGTCTCAGCGTCCTGCTGTTGTGGGGCGTGACAGTCGTCACCTTCGTGCTGACGAACCTGGTGCCGGCCGATCCGCTGGCCGCCGTCCTAGGCGACCAGGCCGCCGCGGATCCCAAGATCGTCGCCCAATACCGGCTCGACATGGGTCTCGACAAGCCGCTGATCGCGCAGTACCTGGGCTACCTCGGCCGGCTGCTGCACGGCAACCTGGGGATGTCGGCGCAGACCCGCAAGCCCGTCGCGCAGGATCTCGCCGCGGCGTTCCCGGCGACGGCCGAGCTGGCGAGCGTCGTCCTCGTCCTGGCCGTGGCCATCGGCGTCGGCCTCGGCCTCCTCGCCGCGCTGCGGCACCGACGTCTCACCGACCAGTTGATCCGCCTGGTCAGCGTGGTGGGGATCTCGACACCGACGTTCTGGCTCGCGCTGATCGTGTTCTACGTCTTCTTCTTCAAGCTCCAGCTGCTTCCCGGTTCTGGCCGCCTCGACCCCCAGCTGACCCCGCCACCCCACGTGACCGGGTTCTACACGATCGATGCGGTCCTGGCCGGTCAGCGGGCCATCTTCGCCAACGCGCTCGCGCATCTCGTGCTCCCGGCGCTGGTGCTGACGCTCTATGCCGTGGGTCTGCTCGTCCGCTTCACCCGCTCCGCGGTGCTCGACGTCCTGAACCAGCCCTACGTGCGCGCCGCGCGCGCCAAGGGGCTCAGCCCGGCCACGGTGACGTTCCGCTACATCCTGACCGGAGCGCTGGTGCCCATCCTCACCCTCGTCGGCCTGGTCACCGCCTCGCTACTGTCGGGCGCCGTCCTGATCGAACAGGTCTTCGCCTGGCACGGCCTCGGCCAGTACGCCTACCTCGCCGCAACGAAGCTCGACCTGCAGGCCATCATGGGCGTCGGCCTCCTGGTCGGAGCGGCCTACATCACGATCAACCTCCTGGTCGACATCGCGACGGCCCTCATCGACCCGAGGGTGCGGACGCCATGACCACGCTGACACCGGCGCCCCGGAACGGACGGACGTCGTCCCTCCGCGCGCACCGCGGGGCCGAATCGCCCTGGCGCTCCCCGCTGACCATCATCGGCCTGGCCGTCATCACCGCGTGGGTCCTCGTGATCGTGTTCGCGCCCCTGGTCCAGACGCACGACCCGCTCGGTCAGAGCAGCGACCGGTTGGCAGCGCCCGGGGCCGGGCACTGGTTCGGCACCGACGCCCTCGGCCGCGACGTCTTCTCGAGGGTCGTCGCGGGCGCACGGATCTCGATCCCGGTCGCCGTGGCGCTCGTACTGCTCTCGATGCTGGTCGGAGGGATCCTCGGCGCCGCCGCGGGCTACCTCGGCCGCGTCGTGGACGAGGTCGTCATGCGCATCGCCGACGTCGTCTTCGCGTTCCCGACGATCATCCTCGCCATGGTGATCGCGGCGGCGCTCGGCCCGAGCCTCTTCAACGCCGTCATCGCGATGCTGCTCGTGAGCTGGCCCGCCTACGCGCGCGTGACCCGGTCCCTCGTGCTCGGCGCGAAGAACTACGACTACGTGGTGGCCGGCCGGCTCCTCGGGTTCGGCCCGTTCACCTCCCTGCGGCGCGACATCCTCCCGAACGTCGTCGCGCCCGTCCTGGTCCTGGGCACCCTCGACCTCGGCACGGCGATCCTCACGCTCTCCGGGCTGTCCTTCCTCGGGCTCGGGAACGTGCCACCGACGCCGGAGTGGGGGTCCATCGTCGCCGACGGGATGCAGCAGTTCTCGTCGTGGTGGATCGCGACCTCCGCCGGCTTGGCGATCTTCAGCATCGTGGTCGCCGTGAACTTCGTCGGCGACGCGCTGCGTGACTCACTCGACCCGCAGTCGCAGCGCATGGTCAGGGGGCGGTCGCTGTGAGCGCCGCACCGCCGGGTGGCTTGCGCATCGCGAACCTGACGATGAACATCCGGGGCGTCCCGATCCTCAAGGGCGTCGATCTGCACGTCCCGACCGGGGCTATCACGGGTCTGGCGGGGGAGTCGGGCTCGGGCAAGAGCATCACCGCTCTGACGGTGGCCGGCCTGCAGCCGTCCGAGGCGCAGGTGTCGGGGGTGATCGAGCATCACGGCCAGAACCTTCTCGGGCTACCGGCGCGAGCCATGAACCGCCTGCGGGGCAAGGAGATCGCGATGGTCTTCCAGGACCCGACGTCGGCGTTCCATCCCCTCCTGAGCATCGGCACCCAGCTGACCGACCACGCCCGGCACCACCTGAGCCTGTCTCGACGGGAGGCACGCGAGCGGGCCCTCGCCCTCCTCGACCGCGTGCAGGTGCCGGACCCCGAGGACGCCCTGCGGCGATACCCGCACCAGTTCAGCGGAGGCCAGCTCCAGCGGGTCGCCATCGCCTCGGCCCTGATGTGTGAACCCAGCATCCTCATCGCCGACGAGCCGACGACCGCGCTCGACGTCACGGTCCAGGCAGAGATCCTGCGGCTGCTGCGGGGGCTCTCCGACGATCTCGGCCTCGCCACACTCCTCATCACGCACGACCTTGCGGTGCTGTCCGCCGTCGCGGACACCGTCACGGTCATGCGCCGCGGCCGCGTCGTGGAGACCGGCAGCCGGTTCGACGTCCTCACCCGACCCCAGCACCCCTACACCCGCGAGCTCATCGACTCGCTCCCCAACCGGGTGCCGCGTCCGGACGACGACCGACGTGGTCCGGTCCACGCGACAGGAGAGACCGATGGCCGCTGAGCTCGTCCTGACCGACGTGTCGATCCGCTACCAGCGGCACGGCCACCGTGACGTGCAGGCGGTGGACCACGTGGATCTGCGCGTGGCACCCGGCGAAGTGGTCGGACTGGTCGGCGAGTCGGGGTGCGGCAAGTCCACGCTCGCGCGCGCGATCTGCGGCCTCGAACGCCTCCAGACCGGCACGGCGACCTTCGGCGGGACACCCATCGTCCCGCTCAGCCTGCGCAGACGACCGGCCTCCCTGCTGCCGATCCAGATGGTCTTCCAGAACCCGAATGCATCGCTCAACCCCCGTCGGCCCATCGGCAGCCAGCTCGAGGACGCGCGCGCCGCGAACCCCGTCGACGCGCGGTCCGTCGCGGAGCTCCTGAGCGAGGTGGAGATCGACCCCTCGGCTGCCGCCCTGTACCCGCATCAGTTCAGCGGCGGGCAACGCCAGCGGATCGCCATCGCCCGGGCCATGGCCGTCGGGCCGCAACTGTTGATCGGCGACGAGCCGATCGCCTCCCTCGATGCCTCGCTGCAGGCCAAGGTCGCGCGCCTCGTGCGAGACGTCGCCCTCCGCTCCCACACCTCGGTGCTGTTCATCAGCCACGACCTGTCGATCGTGCGCCTCGTCGCCGACCACATCGCCGTCATGAAGTCCGGACGGATCGTCGAGCAGGGGCCGACCGAGGACGTCTGGAACCAGCCGCAGAACGACTACACGCAGCTACTGCTGGCAGCGATCCCCGTGGCCGACGGGCTGGGACGCCTGCCGGGCTGAGCTCCGCATCGGTCTCCGAGGGGCGCCCGCCCCAAGTTGCCCGGGAGATCCCGGGGAGCCCGTGCTGACGCATCAGCCAGTGCACGGTGCACCGCGCGACCTTGTCGCCCCGGCTACACAAGGCGCGCAGTGCCGTGCGCCGGTTAGGTCGTCAGCGCGCGGACGACCTCGACTTCGCGCGGCTCAAGTGCCTGAGTCGACCTTCCGGCGTCGGTCGGGGCCGTTCTGGTGACCGTGGTGCGGGCGGTGTGACACCCGAGCGTGATCCGCAGCCAGTCCGCAGGAAGTCCGCAAGACGCCCGCAAGCGACCATCTCGTGCAAACAGTCACCAACGGTGTTTGTCCAGGTCAGGGGAGCATTTGTCTTCGTTGTTGCAGGTCAGGAATGCGGCGCGACAGAACCCGGCGTATCGGCCAGCTCATCCGCGCCACGCACCTGCCGACCGGGAACGGCCGACGGCCGGTCAATCCAGCACGTCGGCGAGCGCCTCGGCGAGCTGCGACGGCGTCGAGCGGAGCAGGCAGAACTCGTTGCCCTCAGGATCGACCAGGACGTACCAGGTCACGTCGAGGCCCTGCCCGATGTCGACCGGACGGGCGCCTAGCTCGATCAGCCGCGCGAGCTCCGTCTCCTGGTCGGAGCCGTCCTGGGGTCGCAGGTCGAGGTGCAGGCGGTTCTTGACCGACTTGGCCTCCGGCACGCGCAAGAACAGCACGCCGAGGGGCGACCCGTCGTCGGGTTCGATGCCGACCTCGTCCTCGTCCGCGAGCGCGTCGTTGTCCTCGTCGTCAGCGGCAGATCCCACGACGTGCCAGCCGAGGACCTGCGCCCACCACTGCGCGAGCGCGGCCGGCTCCCCGCAGTCGACGGACAGCTGGCCCACGACGAGTCCCATGGATCGACGGTAGCCCGGCGGCCCATGGCCGGTCCATCAATCCGGCGAGACCGCTCGGAGCTGCTGCTCGTGGGCCTCGCCGAGCCACGGGTCGGCAAGGCGGGGGTCGGCGGCGTCGAGGCCCGCGCGGAGGGCGCCGAGGTACACCCGGTCCACCACGAACCGCCGGGCGAGCTCACGCGGGCCGCCGACATGGCCGTGCCCGGGGATGACCGTGGTGAGGGCATGCCGGGTCACAGCCGCCTCGAGACGGTGGAGCCCGTCGCGGTAGTCGCCGGCGGGGTCGGCCGCGTCGACGTCCAGCAGCGGGATCTCGACGTCCGAGAGCATGTCGCCCGCGACCAGCACACCGGAGTCGGGGAGCACGAGCGCGGCGTGGCCGGGCGCGTGCGCCCGGTGGTCGACGACCAACGCGCGGGGACCGGACCACGGCACAGCGACGGCGTCGTCGGGCAGAGCGGTGAGCCGGCCGAACAGGTCGCGGTCGTGCCCGGGTGCCGTCGCGTCGGCCTTCGACAGGTCCGCGTCGCGCGATCGTGCCTGGGCCGTCACTGCGGCCGGCGTCGCAAAGCGCGGCACGTCGCCGAGCTGTGCGGACCACAGCACGTGGTCCCAGTGGGGGTGCGTGGCGAACGCGGCCTCGACGCGCCAGCCGCGGGCGTGGATCTCGGCGGCCAGCGACTCGACCTCCGCGACGGTGATCCCGGGGTCGACGATCAGGCATGCGCCGTCGTCGGCCACCACCAGGGTCGTCAGGCTCGTCCAGATCTCGGCCGTCGCCGTCCAGACGCCGGGCGCGACCTGCGTCAGCTGTCTGCCCACGGTCGCCGTCCCGTCCTCGTGCGACACCGCTCCGGGGGCGACGTCAGTCGGTCCGCTTGGTGCGGGACGCGAGCGCCGCTGCTCCCACGATCCCGGCGGCGTTGCGCAGCTCGGCCGGCACGATTTTCGTCCGCAGGTCGAGGAGCGGCAGGAAGCTCGCGTGATGCTTGCTCACACCGCCGCCGACGACGATGAGGTCGGGCCAGAACAGGTTCTCGACGGTCTTGAAGTACCGCTGCAGGCGCGCCGACCACTGCGCCCAGTCCAGCCCCTCGCGCTCGCGCGCGCTGTCGGCCGCCTTGCTCTCGGCGTCGTGCCCGTCGATCTCCAGGTGACCGAGCTCGGTGTTCGGCACGAGGACGCCGTCGACGATGATCGCGGAGCCGATCCCGGTGCCGAGCGTCACGACGATCACGACGCCTGCGTTGTCCCGTGCGGCGCCGTACAGGGTCTCGGCGTAGCCGGCCGCGTCTGCGTCGTTCACGGCCACGACCGAGCGACCGGTCGCGCGCGCCACGGCCGTCTCGACGTTGGTGCCGATCCACGACGGGTCGACGTTCGCGGCGGACTGCGCGACACCGTGCAGGATCACGGCGGGGAACGTGACCCCGACGTGCAGCTCGGCGGGCAGGTGGAACGCCTCGATCACCTGGGCGACGGTCTGGGCGACCGCGTCGGGGGTCGCCGGCTGCGGCGTCGGGATCCGCACGCGATCGGCGCTGAACTCGCCGGTCTCGAGGTTGACCGGCGCGCCCTTGATGCCGCTGCCGCCGATGTCGATGCCGAAGGCTGTGGGGGCGCGCTTCTTGGAGCCGTGCTTGTGGTCGCTCATGGCAGGGTGAGGATCTCCGCTCCGGTGTCGGTCACGACGAGGGTGTGCTCGAACTGGGCGCTGCGACGGCCGTCGGCCGTGAGGACGGTCCAGCCGTCGTCCCAGCTGACGCAGTCGGGCGTACCCAGGTTCAACATCGGCTCGATCGTGAAGACCATGCCGGGTTCGATGACTGTCGCGTAGTGCGGCGCGGCATCGTAGTGCGGGATCACCAGGCCGGTGTGGAACGTCTCGCCGACCCCGTGGCCCGTGTAGTCGCGCACGACTCCGTAGCCGAAGCGCTGCGCGTACTTCTCGATCACCCGTCCGATGACGTTGATCTCACGGCCGGGCTTGACCGCCTTGATGGCCCGCGCCAGGGACTCGCGCGTGCGCTCGATGAGCAGCGCCGACTCCTCGTCGACGGTCCCGACGGCGAACGTCGCGTTGGTGTCGCCGTGCACGCCGCCGATGTAGGCGGTGATGTCGATGTTGACGATGTCGCCGTCCTGCAGGACGGTCGTGTCGGGGATGCCGTGGCACACCACCTCGTTGACCGACGTGCACAGCGACTTCGGGAACCCGCGGTAGCCGAGCGTCGACGGGTAGGCGTGGTGGTCGACGAGGTACTCGTGGCCGATGCGGTCGAGCTCGTCGGTGGTGACGCCGGGGACGATGCCCCGCCCGACCTCCTCGAGCGCGCGTGCGGCGATGCGCGCGGCGACGCGGATCCGCTCGATCGTCTCGGGAGCGACGACGTCGGTGCCCGTGTGGCGTGCCGGTGCGGGCCGCCCGACGTACTCCGGGCGGGGGATCGAGGAAGGGACCGATCGCTGGGGGCTCACGGTCCCGGGGACGAGCGCACCTCTCGGCGCGTGCACGGACGACATACCTGGCAGTCTACGGACGAGGGCCGCCGTCGGCCCTCAGGGCGCGAAGGAGGACCCATGACGGGCAGTGGTCAGCAGTTCTACTACAACGTCGCCACGCACCAGGTCGAAGAGGGCAGGGTCTCCGACTGGTCCAACAGGATGGGGCCGTACCCGACGCGGGAGGCCGCCCAGAAGGCGCTCGAGACGGCCGCCGCGCGCGCCCAGAAGTGGAAGGCCGAGGAGGAAGAGGAGGAGCGCTGAGCAGCAGCCGGGCTCAGGTCAGGAACGAGTGCTCGGCGTCGGGGAACGTCCCGGCCCGCACGTCGTCGGCGTAGGCGCGCGCCGCGTCGCCCAGCACCCGGCCGACCTGCGCGTACTGCTTGGCGAACCGCGGCGACCAGTCGCCCATGCCCGCCATGTCGAGCCACACGAGCACCTGGCCGTCCACCTCCGAGCCGGCACCGATGCCGATCGTGGGGATCCGCAGGATCTCGGTGATCCGGGCGGCGACGTCGCTCGGCACCATCTCGAGCACGACAGCGACCGCGCCCGCCTCCTGGAGAGCGATCGCGTCCGCGCTCAGC
Organism: Cellulomonas sp.; assembly: GCF_036279715.1. GTDB lineage: Bacteria > Actinomycetota > Actinomycetes > Actinomycetales > Cellulomonadaceae > Cellulomonas_A. The sequence continues at coordinate 7,684 of NZ_DASUIR010000169.1, forward strand.
GCCTCGGCGGCCTGGGAGCCTCGGCCCTGCACGCGCTTTCCGCCGAGGATGTTCTCCGACTGCGGCGTGAAGCCGAGGTGCCCGACGACCGGGATGCCGGCGTCCGTCAGGGCCCGGACCTGGGCGGCGATCCGGCGGCCGCCCTCGAGCTTGACCGCATGCGCACCGGCCTCCTTGAGGAAGCGCACGCCCGTCGCGAGAGCCTGTGCCGGGCCGGACTCGTACGAGCCGAACGGGAAGTCGGCGACGACGAGCGCGCGATGGGCGCTGCGGCTCACGGCCCGCACCGCAGGGATGAGCTCGTCGACCGTGACCGGGATGGTCGTGGCGTGCCCGAGCATCGTGTTGCCGATCGAGTCACCGACCAGCAGCATGTCGATCCCGGCCTCGTCGAAGATGCGCGCGGTCGGCGCGTCGTACGCAGTGAGCATCGTCAGCTTCTCGCCGCGCTGCTTGGCCTCGCGCAGGTGGTGCACGCGCACGCGCTTCGTGGTGTCGGTCATCGGGGCTGCTCCTGGTCCGTGCTCGGGGTCACGCAGGGTCTGGGGGGCGGGTCGGTTCACGGTTCGCGCCAACGCGTCGTGATCGGCAGCCTACGGTCGCGGCCGAACGCGAGGGCGGTGACCTTGGGGCCGACCGGGTACTGCCGACGCTTCCACTCGGCACGGTCGACGAGCGAGAGCACCTTGTCCACGACGGCGGGGTCGAACCCGCGCGCGAGCAGCTCGGCGCGCCCCTCGGCGTTCTCGACGTAGGCGTCCAGCACCTCGTCGAGCAGGTCGTAGGGCGGCAGGGAGTCCTGGTCGACCTGGCCGGGTCGCAGCTCGGCCGACGGCGGCTTCGTGATGGAGCTCTCCGGGATCGGGGGGACCTGCCCGGCGTCGACGGCGGCCCGGTTGCGCCAGCGTGACAGCGCCCAGACCCGCGACTTGTCGACGTCCTTGAGCGGCGCGTAGCCACCGACCGCGTCGCCGTAGATCGTCGAGTAGCCCACGGCGAGCTCGCTCTTGTTGCCCGTCGCGAGCACGAGGTGCCCCTCGGAGTTCGAGAGCCCCATGAGGATCACCCCGCGCACGCGGGCCTGGAGATTCTCGGCCGCGACGCCCTCGAGCCCGAGCTGACCCTCGAACGCGTCGACCATCGGGCCGATCGGCTGCACCCGGTAGTCCGCGCCGATCCGCTGCGCGAGGTCCGCCGCGTCGTCCTTCGAGTGGACCGAGGAGTAGCGCGACGGCAGCGAGACGCCGACGACGTTCTGGCCGCCGAGCGCGTCCGCGCTGATCGCGGCGACGAGGGCGGAGTCGATGCCTCCCGACAGCCCGAGCACGACCGACGTGAACCCGTTCTTGCGGGCGTAGCCCGTGAGCCCGGTGACGATCGCGCGGTAGATCTCCTCGTCGGGGTCGAGGGCCGGGGCGATCTCGGCGGGGCGCGACGGCTCGCCCTCGGCAGGGAGCTCCCACACGAGCAGGTGCTCGACGAACTGAGGCGCCCGTGCGACGACCGTGCCGTCGTCGGCCACGACGAACGAGCCGCCGTCGAACACGAGGTCGTCCTGCCCGCCGACCATGTTGACGTAGGCGAGCGGCGCACGGACCTCACGGGCCCGGCGCGCGGCCAGGTCGGTCCGCAGGTGCCCCTTGCCCTCCTCGAACGGCGAGCCGTTGAGCACGACGAGCAGGTCGACGCCGTCCGCGGCAAGCTGCGAGACCGGCCCGCCGTCCTGCCAGATGTCCTCGCAGATGACGACGCCGACACGACGTCCGCGGACGTCCAGGACGCACGCGGTGTCCCCGGGCGTGAAGATGCGGAACTCGTCGAACACGCCGTAGTTCGGCAGGTGGTGCTTGTCGTAACGAGCCTGGACGACACCGTGCTGGAGCAGGACCGCCTGGTTCGTGGGCCGTGCCGGGGCTCCTGCGTGCTCCTGGCTGGTCTTCTCCCCGACGGTGCCGACGAGCACCGCGAGGTCGCCGAGCCCGGCCGCGACGAGCTCGCCGGCGGTCCGGACCAGTGCCGCCTCGGCGCCTCGGCGGAAGGATGCGCGCAGCGCGAGGTCCTCGATGGGGTACCCCGTCACCGTCATCTCCGGGAACACGACGAGGTCGGCGCCGGCGTCGGCCGCGCGTCGTGCCCACTCCACGACCGCACGGGTGTTGGCCTCGAGGTCGCCGACGCACGTGTCGATCTGCGCCAGCGCGATGCGTAGCTGCGCCATGCCCCGAGCCTATTGCGCCAGGCCACATGGTCACGGCGCGTGGGTGCGGCGGTGCGCCGGGGTCGGCGGGGCGGGGGAGCGGGCGGGGGACGACTCGCCGGAGTCGCCTGCCACGAAGTGGTCCGGTCACGGCGTCCATCAGGCAGGATGTACGCCATGGACAGGCAGCAGGAGTTCGTGCTCCGCACGGTCGAGGAGCGGGACATCCGCTTCATCCGTCTCTGGTTCACCGATGTGCTCGGGATCCTGAAGTCGGTCGCGATTGCCCCCGCCGAGCTCGAGTCGGCCTTCGCCGAGGGCATCGGGTTCGACGGCAGCTCGATCCAGGGATTCACGCGGGTCTACGAGGCGGACATGATCGCCCGGCCCGACCCGACGACGTTCCAGATCCTGCCGTGGCGCGGTGAGCACCACGGCACCGCGCGGATGTTCTGCGACATCCTCACGCCCGACGGGGAGCCGTCGCTCGCGGACTCCCGCAACGTGCTCAAGCGCGCGCTCGCCAAGGGCAGCGACCAGGGCTTCACCTTCTACACGCACCCCGAGGTCGAGTTCTACCTCTTCGAGTCCCCGGCGGACCCGCATGTTCCGCTCGTCCCGGTTGACTCGGGCGGCTACTTCGACCACGTGCCGCGCGGGACCGCGCACGACTTCCGGCGCGCCGCGATCACGATGCTCGAGTCGATGGGGATCTCGGTCGAGTTCTCTCACCACGAGGCGGGTCCTGGGCAGAACGAGATCGACCTGCGGTACGCCGACGCGCTGACCACGGCCGACAACATCATGACCTTCCGCACGGTTGTCAAGGAGGTCGCGCTCGAGCAGGGCGTGTTCGCGTCGTTCATGCCGAAGCCGCTTGCTGACCAGCCCGGCTCGGGCATGCACACGCACCTGTCCCTGTTCGAGGGTGACCGGAACGCGTTCCACGAGGCCGGAGCGCCGCTCGAGCTCTCCAAGGTCGCGCGCAGCTTCATCGCGGGCCTGCTCGTCCACGCGGCCGAGATCACCGCGGTGACCAACCAGTTCGTCAACTCCTACAAGCGGCTCTGGGGCGGCGCTGAGGCGCCGAGCTTCATCTGCTGGGGGCACAACAACCGTTCGGCGCTCGTGCGCATCCCCATGTACAAGCCCGGCAAGGGGAACTCGAGCCGCATCGAGTACCGCGCGGTGGACTCCGCGACCAACCCGTACCTGGCGTTCGCGGTGCTGCTCGCCGCCGGTCTCAAGGGCATCGAGCAGGGCTACGAGCTGCCCGAGGGCGCCGAGGACGACGTGTGGGAGCTCACCGAGTCCGAGCGTCGTGCGCTCGGGATCGAGCCGCTGCCGCGGTCGCTCGGCGAGGCCATCACGGTGATGGAGACGTCCGAGCTCGTGGCCGAGACGCTCGGGGAGCACGTCTTCGACTACGTGCTGCGCAACAAGCGCCAGGAGTGGGAGCAGTACCGGGCCCAGGTGACGCCGTACGAGCTCGAGCGGTTCCTGCCGGTCCTGTGAGCTGTCGCGGGTCGGTACCGTGGCGCATGTGAGCACGGGCACCGAAGGGGCTGGACGAGGTAACACGTTCGCGGGTCGACTGACCCGCGCGGGCTTCGCCGACGCCGCGCGGGCCGCGCGCATGTTCCTCGACGGACCACTCGCGGTCGCGTGCGACGACCCGGTCGAGACGTTGCTCGGGCCGCTGTCGGACGTCGCCGACCCGGACCAGGCGCTGCTCGCTCTGGTCAAGATCGCGGGTGCGGCGGGCTCCGACCCGGCGAACCTCGCGGTGCTGCGGGGGCTGCTCGCCGAGCCGGGTCCCGGTCGTGACCGGCTGCTCGCAGTGATCGGAGCATCGGTCGCGCTCGGCGACAACCTGGCCTCGCACCCCGACCACCTCGCCGTGCTGGCGGACGACGCCCCAGCGACCGGGGTGCATCCCGACGCGGTGCGTGCCGAGCTGCTCGAGGCCGTCGGCGCCGACCCCGAGGCGGCCGTGCCGGTCGCGAGCGCCGCCGGAGCGGCCTCCGTCGACGCGATGCGGCGCGCGTACCAGCGGCGGCTGCTGCGCATCTCCGCGAGCGACCTCACGTCGGTCGATCCGCTGTCGCGGCTCCCGGGCGTCGCTGCGGCGCTCGCCGACCTCGCCGCCGCAGCGCTCGAGGCGTCGCTCGCGATCGCGCGCGCCGATCTCGACGACCACGGCCTGGGTGTGCGGATCGCCGTCATCGGCATGGGCAAGTGCGGCGGCCGTGAGCTCAACTACGTGAGCGACGTGGACGTCATCTATGTCGCCGAGCCGGTGGACGGTGTCGATGAGGCGGACGCCCTCGCGGTCGCCGCGCGCCTGGCCGCGGGCCTGGCCCGTGCGTGCTCGACCGCGTCCAGGGAGCCTGCGCTCTGGCCGGTCGACGCCGCGCTGCGACCCGAGGGCAAGAACGGCCCGCTCGTGCGAACGCTCGCGAGCCACCGCGCGTACTACGAGCGGTGGGCCAAGACGTGGGAGTTCCAGGCCCTGCTCAAGGCGCGTCACCTCGCGGGCGACGAGGCGCTGGGCACCGAGTACGTCGCGACCGTGAACCCGCTCGTGTGGTCCGCGGTCCAGCGTGAGAACTTCGTCGAGGACTCGCAGGCGATGCGCCGGCGCGTCGAGGAGCACGTGCCTGCGGCGGAGGCGGACCGCCAGCTCAAGCTCGGCATCGGCGGGCTGCGTGACGTCGAGTTCACGGTGCAGCTGCTCCAGCTCGTGCACGGACGCGCGGACGAGGCGATCCGCAGCCCCAACACCCTGACGGCCCTCGCGGCCCTCGCCGCGGGCGGCTACGTCGGCCGCGACAGCGCCGCACAGCTCGCTGTCTGCTACCGGTTCCTGCGCGCGCTCGAGCACCGCATCCAGCTCTACCGGCTGCGCCGCACCCACCTCATGCCGACCGCCGAGGCGGACCTGCGTCGGCTCGCGCGCTCGGTCGGCATGCGCGCCGACGGCGCCGCGGGCCTCGAGGACCGCTGGCGGGCCGTGCGCCGCGACGTCCGCCACCTCCATGAGGAGCTCTTCTACCGACCGTTGCTGCCCGCGACCGCGCAGCTCTCGACCGAGGAGGCCAGCCTCGCGCCGGACGCGGCGCGGGCCCGGCTCGCGGCGATCGGCTACCGCGACCCGGCGGGGGCGATGCGTCACATCGCGGCGCTCACCGAGGGCGTGTCGCGTCGTGCGTCGATCCAACGGCAGCTGCTCCCCGTGATGATCGGCTGGTTCGCGGACGGCGCCGACCCCGACTCGGGCCTGCTCGCGTTCCGGCGGCTGTCCGACGAGCTGGGCACGACGCACTGGTACCTCAAGCTGCTGCGCGACTCGGGCACGGCCGCCCAGCGCCTCGCGCGCGTGCTGTCGACCTCCAAGTACGCCGCGGACGCCCTCACGCGGTCTCCCGAGTCCGTGACGTGGCTCGCGGCCGACGACGACCTGCTGCCGCGCTCGCAGGAGCGGCTGACGGCCGAGGCCGACGCCGTGCTGACCCGTGCGACCGAGCAGGTCGGGGCCGCGACGACCCTGCGGGCGCTGCGTCGCCGCGAGCTCGCGCGGACCGCGGTGGCTGACGTGCTCGGCGTGGTGACGGGCACGAGCGCGGCGCTGAGCCTGTCGATGGCGGCCGACGTCGTCCTCGCGGGGGGACTGCGGATCGCGACCGAGGAGGTCCGGAACGACCGCGGCCTGGACGCGGACCCCACGCGGCTGCTCATTGTCGCGATGGGCAGGCTCGGCGGGCGTGAGCTCGGGTACGCGTCGGATGCCGACGTGCTGTTCGTCCACGACCCTGTCGCCGGCGCCGACCCGACGCAGGCTCAGGAGTTCGCTCTCGCGGTCGCGAGCCTGCTGCGTCAGCTGCTCGGCGAGGTCGGGCCCGAGCCGGCTCTCGAGGTGGACGCCGACCTGCGACCCGAGGGACGCAACGGACCCCTCGTGCGCTCGTTCGACTCCTACCGCGAGTACTACGGGCGATGGTCGTCCCCGTGGGAGAGCCAGGCGCTGCTGCGGGCCCGGCCCGTCGCGGGCGACCAGGCGCTCGGTGCCGCCTTCGCCGACCTCGTCGCGCCGCTGCGCTACCCGGTGGGCGGGCTCGACCACGCCGTCGTGCGGGAGGTCCGGCGGATCAAGGCGCGCGTCGAGGCCGAGCGGCTGCCCCGCGGTGTCGACCCCGCGCGGCACCTCAAGCTCGGCCGGGGCGGCGTCTCGGACGTCGAGTGGACGGCCCAGCTGCTCCAGCTGCAGCACGCGTACGAGGTCCCGGGGCTGCGGACGACCGCGACGCTCGAGGCGCTCTCCGCCGCGGCCGCCGCGGGCCTGCTCGACGCGGCCGACGCCGAGGCCCTGACCGCCGCCTGGGAGCTCGCATCGCGGCTGCGCGATGCGATCGTGCTCTGGACCGGGAGGACCGGGGGAGCGCACGCCGACGTCCTCCCGCACGATCGCCAGGCCCTCGCGGGGATCGCTCGCGTGGTCGGCTACCCGCCGGGATCGGGCGGCGAGCTCGAGGAGCACTACCTGCGCACCGCCAGGCGAGCGCGGGCCGTCGTGGAGCGCGTCTTCTACGCTTGAACGTCGCTGTGCACGCCGACGAGGTGGGCCGTCGTCGTGCGTGCCCGCCCTCGCGTGTCAAACGATTTCGATAACGTTTTACACGCGATACAGTCTCCGCGTGGATCCTCAACACAGAGTGACGATCACCGACGTCGCCCGCGAGGCGGGCGTGTCGGTCGCGACCGTCTCGAAGGTCATCAACGAGCGGTACGGCGTCGCTGCGGCCACGGGCGCCAAAGTTCGCGCCGTGATCGAGACCCTCGGGTACGAGTCGAGCCTCGTCGCTCGGAGCCTGCGGAGCCACCACACCAACGTCATCGGCATCCTTGTCGCCGACTTCGAGCCGTTCAGCGCCGAGCTGCTCAAGGGTGCCGCCCAGGCGATCCGCGGCGCGGGGTACGAGCTGCTCGCGTACTCGGCCGGCGGACCTGCCGAGGAGCTCGTCGGCTGGGAGCGTCGGTACCTGTCGCGGCTGTCCGGCACCCTGATCGACGGTGCGGTGCTCGTCACCCCGACGGTCGTCGACGCGCAGTACGGCACCCCCGTCGTCGCCGTCGACCCCCACACGGGCCGCTCCGGCATGCCGACGGTCGACTCGGACAACCTCAAGGGCGCGATGGTTGCGACCGAGCACCTGCTGTCCCTCGGCCACCGCCGCATCGGGTTCCTCGGTGGTCGGCCCGACCTCGAGTCCGCACGGCTCCGCGAGGAGGGCTACCGCGCGGCCCTGACAGCCGCGGGCATCGCGATCGACCCCGAGCTCATCCGCGTCGGCGGCTACCGGCCCGAGTCCGCTGAAGAGCCCGCGCACGCGCTGCTCACGCTCCCCGAGCGTCCCACGGCCGTCTTCGCGGCCAACGACCTGTCCGCGATCCGCACGATGCAGGTCGCCCAGCGCCTCGGCCTCGACGTCCCGGGCGACGTCTCGGTCATCGGTTTCGACAACGTGCCCGAGTCCGCGCTCGTCTCGCCGCAGCTCACGACCATCGCGCAGCCGATCCAGGAGATGGGTCGCCACGCCGTGCGGATGCTGCTGGAGCTTCTCTCCGGAGGCGAGCTCGACATGACCCACGTCACGCTGCCTACCGAGCTCATCGTCCGGCAGTCGTGCGGGCCTGTGCCCGCCATGGTCGTCGCTCCGCGGGTCTGAGTCGGGATCGGGTCCGCCGCTCGGCGGGATGTCGCCTCGCCTCTTGACGTCTCTCAGCTGACTGGTTACTGTTGCGCGATTGAAACCTTTCAACGACGCAAGGGTCAGCTCAATGGCGATACAGCACAGCACCGCGACGCTGGACATGACGGCGGTCTCCAAGTCCTTCGGCCAGGTCGTCGCTCTGCGCTCAGGGAACCTCCAGGCGCATCCCGGGTCGATCCACGCGCTCGTGGGCGAGAACGGGGCGGGCAAGTCGACTCTCGTCAAGATCGCCGCCGGGGTGTACCGGCGCGACGGCGGGGAGATGCGCCTGGGTGGCGAGGTCGTCGACTTCGGCTCGACAGCCGAGTCGAAGGCGGCCGGGATCGCGGTGATCTACCAGGAGCCCACCCTGTTCCCTGACCTGTCGGTCACCGAGAACATCTTCATGGGTCGCCAGATCCTGGGCCGCGGCCGCCGCATCGACCGCTCCGCGATGTACGCCGAGGCGGCGAACCTCTTCACGGGCCTCGGGGTCCACATCGACCCGCGGAGGCAGGCCCTGGGGCTCTCGATAGCCGACCAGCAGATCATCGAGATCGCCAAGGCCATCTCGCTGGATGCTCGCCTGCTCATCATGGACGAGCCGACCGCAGCGCTCAGCGGGGTCGAGGTCGAGCGGCTGTTCACGGTGGCGCGTCGGCTCCGGGACGAGGGTCGGGCGCTCGTGTTCATCTCCCACCGGTTCGACGAGGTCTTCGACCTGTGCGACACGATCACCGTGATGCGCGACGGTGACTACATCGCGACCGCGAAGGTTGCCGACACCAGCATCGACGAGATCGTGGCCCTCATGGTCGGGCGCGAGGTCTCCGACCTGTTCCCAAAGGTGCCGGCGGAGCTCGGGGCGAACGTCCTTCATGTCGAGGGCCTCACGTCCGCCGGGGTCTTCCACGACGTGACCTTCGACGTCTGCGCCGGCGAGATCGTCGGGCTCGCCGGGCTGGTCGGGGCCGGGCGAAGTGAGATCGCCCGCGCCATCTTCGGAGTCGACCGGTACGACTCAGGGACCGTGACCCTCCACGGCAAGCCGATCCCCGCGAACAGCCCGCGCTCGGCGATCCAGGCCGGCGTCGCCTTCATCCCGGAAGACCGCCGCCGCCAGGGCCTGGTCCCAGAGTCCACGGTGGCCCGCAACGTGTCCGGTGTCATCCGGTCCACGCTGACCAAGGCAGGCATCCTCACTGCCCGCGCCGAGAACGTGGCCGCGAGCGAGTGGGCGGCCAAGCTCGAGGTCAAGACGGCGTCGCTCGACATGCTCGCTCAGACGATGAGCGGGGGGAACCAGCAGAAGCTCGTGATCGCGAAGTGGCTGGCGACGCACCCGAGCCTCCTCATCATCGACGAGCCGACCCGCGGCATCGACGTCGGGACCAAGGCTGAGGTCCACCGGCTGCTGTCCGAGCTCGCGGTCGGCGGCCTGGCCATCCTCATGATCTCGTCCGAGCTCCCCGAGGTGCTCGGCATGGCCGACCGGGTCCTCGTGGTGTGCGAGGGCCGACTCACGGCCGACATCCCCCGCGGGGACGCCACGCCCGAGGCCGTCATGCTCGCGGCGACGCAGTCCGTGGGGGTGCCGTCGTGAGCGACACCGCCACGCACGCCGAACACGCACGTGTGCTGCTCGTCGAGCCGAGCAGGGCGACGTCAGCGCGCCGCCTCATCAGCACCCTGGTGAGGTCGCGGGAGGTCTCGATCCTGCTCGTGCTCCTCCTGGTGATCGCCGCGGCCACCGTCAAGACTCCGAGCTTCCTGTTCAGCGGCAACAGCTGGCGCGACCTGCTGCTCACCCCGTCGATCCTGCTCCTGCTGGCCGTGGGCGAGGCGGTCGTGATCATCACCCGCAGCGTCGACCTGTCCGTCGGCTCGACCCTCGGCCTCACGGCGTATCTCACCGGACGACTCTTCATCGACCATCCGGGGCTCCCGATCCTCGTCGTCGTCGCCGCTGGTCTGCTCGCCGGCGCCTTCCTGGGGCTGCTCAACGGCCTGCTCGTCGGCTTCGGCAAGGTGCCCGCTCTGGTCATCACGCTCGGGACGCTCTACATCTACCGAGGGATCGTCCTGACCTGGGCAGGCAGCAAGCGGATCAATGCCTCCGACATGCCCAGCGGGTTCCTCGAGCTCGGCACCCAGCAGGTCCTGAGCATCCCGGTGCTCTTCCTCGTGGCCGTCGTCGTGCTCGTGGCCGTCGGGTACTACCTGCGCACCGCCCGGGGCGGCCGCGAGCTGTACGCGATCGGCTCCGACCCGGAGGCAGCCGTCCTCTACGGGCTCCGGGTCCGCCGCCGGGTCATCGCGGCATTCATCCTCAGCGGGGCGCTGGCCGGGCTGGCCGGGGTCGTCTTCGCTGCCCGCTACGGAACCGTGAGCTCCGATGCGGGCACCGGTATCGAGCTCCAGGCTGTGGCCGCCGTCGTCATCGGCGGCGTGGCCATCTTCGGGGGCAGCGGCACCGTGTGGGGCGCGGCCATCGGCGCGGTCCTGCTCATCACCATCAACCGGGCGCTGCCGATCCTCGGCATCCCTGACTTCTGGCAACAGGCTCTCGTGGGCGCGCTCATCCTCAGTGCCATCGTGCTCGATCGCCTGCTCACAGCCCGGCGCAACCGCAAGCTCGTCGAATCGAGGGACGTCGCATGACCCGTACCTACGCCGACTACGCCCATCCGTGGTGGCGACGCCTGCTGGTCAACCGGGACACGTCGGTCATCGCGCTGCTCGTCATCGTCGTCGTCTACGCGGTCGGCAACATCGTGTACTTCGGCACCCAGCTCACGATGACGTATCTCCTGCTCGACACGGCGCCCGTCCTGCTCA
>NZ_DASUIR010000170.1:0-13510 GCF_036279715.1 Cellulomonas sp.
CGTGCCGTAGAGTGGTGGAACCGGCGCGGGGTGGAGCAGCTCGGTAGCTCGCTGGGCTCATAACCCAGAGGTCGTAGGTTCAAATCCTACCCCCGCTACTAGTAAGACAGCAGGTCAGAGGCCCTTTCTCCCTTCGGGGAGGGAGGGCCTCTGGCGTTGTGGTCAACGGATGGTCAACATGGCTTGCCGCCTGCCACGCGGAGCGGGCAAGCGGACCCGTCAGCGGACTTCTATGGGCGCCCGCTGACGGGCTGCGCAGGACGTCACAACAGCGGGTGGCGGACGGCAGATCACCAGATGTAGGCAAGAACTTCCCCGCCGACGCCCACCTCGCCTGGCGCTGACACCATCGCTGGGAGACGCTGCACGTGTACGGCAGCGCAGGGGAGGGCCACATTGTCGCGCCCCACCCGCCGACCAACCGCGGCGCTCGACCCCAGAGCCACCGGCGTTCCTCGTTGACGGTCGTGCGTGTGATTCGCGGCATGCTCCACGGGGCTCGGGCTATCGTCGACCAGACACACTCTTCGGAAAGGGACGGCCATGCCCACCATCGCGATCATCGGAGCCGGACCGGGCCTCGGAGCCGCGGTCGCGCGCAAGTTCGGTGCCGAGGGCTTCTCGATCGCGCTCATCTCTCGGGATCAGGCGAAGCTGGACGAGTTGGCGGCCCAGCTCCAGGACGGCGGCGCAATCGCGCGCGGTTACGCGGCGGATGTACTGAACCCCGCCTCCCTCGAGGTCGCCCTCGCGCGTGCTGTGGCCGAGCTGGGCCCAATCGCCGTGCTGCAGTACAGCCCTCTGCCCTCTCGGGAGTACCTCAAGCCGGTGCTCGAGATGACGCCCGAGCTGGCGCTGGAGGCGCTACGGTTCTCGGCCCTGGGGCTCATCCACGCGGTTCGATCAGTGCTGCCCGCGATGCGGACGGCGGGCGACGGCAGCATCATCCTGATCAACGGCGGCACGTCCGTGAAGGCGCGAAGCGACTTCGCGGGCACGTCGATCGCGTTCCCTGCCGAAAGCGCGTATGGCGAGATGCTCCACGACGCACTTGAGGACGAGGGTGTCCGTGTCGTCCAGCTCGTGATCCCCGGAGGCATCCCGAAGCTTCAGCTCGAGAACGGTATCGACGGCGTGGCCGAGCGCATCTGGGAACTCCACGGTTCCCGGGGCCCGTTCCGGACGATGCTCGTCCCGCTGGAGGAGGGCCGGGAGTAAGGCGCGGCTACCGACACTCGCCCTTCACCCGGGAGCGCCCCATTGAGTGGTGCTGCCCCGTGCGCGGCCGCCCGTTGACGCGTCCCGACGCGAACTGAGTCGCCTGGGGAGGTTGGAGGCTCGATTCTGGGCGTCGACAGACGCAACACATGTGTGTGTCTGGGCCGTTCACGAGTGTGCGTGCTCATGTCGACCGGCTCGCCTCGGACTCACCGGCATGCGCGCTCATGTGAGTGAGCGCGAGGGGGGCGGAAAGCTGCACCCTGGTTCCTTGCCCGCGCTTGCTGTCGATCACCAGGCTTCCTCTGAGCAGCTTGGTCCGCTCTTGCATGCCGCGAAGCCCTAGTCCGTAGTCCACCTTCTTCTGACCGGTCCGACTGACCGGAACTGAACCGCGGCCGTTGTCCGCAACCTCGACAACGATCTGGCCGCCGCCGAAGTGGATCGTGACCTGGACCCGAGATGCATGGGCGTGGCGTTCCACGTTGTGCAGCGCTTCCTGCACGATTCGAAAGACGAGGAGCTCGTCCCGGCCACTGAGGCGGCTGCGGGCACCATGGACGACCAGATCGATGGTCAGACCTGCCCGCGCCCGGAGGTCGCCGACGAGCCAGTCGACGGCGTCGACCAGGCCCAGGTCGTCGATCAGGGAGGGGCGCAGGTCCCGGCAGTACCGACGGACGTTGTCCAGGGTCTCGGTGAGGATCCCCTGCGCTGCGGCAAGACGAGTACGCGCATCGGTGGGCAGTTCCGCGGCCGTTGCCGTGTCGATCTGCGCCAGCGTCAGGACGAGTGACTGCATGGTGTCGTCATGCAGCTCGCGCGACAGGCGCTTCCGCTCTTCCTCCTGCGCCTCGGTGGCCAGCTCGATGTAGATCTCGAGGTTCTCATTGGCGATCGACAGGGCTTCGAGCCCCTCGCGCGTGCTCGCGTGGTGACGGATGTTGCTCATCGCCGTGCCCAGCTGGTTGCCGATTGCCTCAAGCACGCGGTACTCGTCAGGCGGGATCGCCTCGTCCAGGTACGTCACGCCGAGGGCTCCGACGACGTCCCCGTCGGAGGTCAGCGGGACGACAGCAGTGCGGGCGACAGTCCCCGGACCGGATTCCCGCTGTACTTGGCCGCTGAAACAGGCTGCGAGGGTGAGTCCGCTCTGAACCTGGTTGAGCTCTGTGGGCACCTCGACTTGGCTCGCATCGATCACTGTGACGCCCGGTGAGTCTCGTCCCGGCAGTAGCTCGATCCATGCGACCTGACGTGTTGTGCGATCGAGCTTGGCACGCAACGTCTCGTGCACCACCTGGCCGAGGTCGAGTGAGTGGGCCACTGCCGACGCGGTCGCATTGAGTCGGGACAGCCGGGCGTTGGCCCGTTCCGTGGCCCCGGCCGCTGCCCGCTCCCGATCCACGCGCAGACCGACGATGAACGCGATCATGAGCACGATGGCGAACTGGACCAAGATCCCGACGCGAGTTTCTGCGCTGTGTCCGTAGATCTCCGGTGCCGACAGCACCAGTGCCCAGATCGTCGTCGGGAGAGCCCCCCTCACCCCGAAGCTCATGCCGGCGTACACCACGGGCGCCAGGAGGATCGACACCGAGAGCAGGTAGAACTGGGACTCGGCCAGCAGCAGCGGCTCACGCTCCAGGAGCAGGTGCGTGGTGTCGATGCCCAGCACGAGCATCTGGATCACCCAGAACCGGGGATCTCGTATGGGTAGCTGCAGCCGCCCGACCCAGCCGACAGCCGTGGAGGTTCGCCAGTGCCGCGGCTTGAGCGGAGTGCTACGAGGCATCGGGGAGTCGGATCGAGTGCATCCGCAGGGCGAGAGTGACAGCCTCAGTCCTGGACGTGACGTGGAGCTTGTCGAAGATGTTGCGCATGTGCGCTTCGACCGTGCGGGTACTGAGCACGAGATGCTTGGCGATGATCTTGTTGGTGGCGCCTTGAGCAGCCAGTTCCAGCACCTGCCGTTCGCGCTCGCTGAGCCTGAGCGGTCGTGGCTGGGTCCCTGACAGGTGGCCGAGGACCGTCCGCATGACGGAGGGCGACAGGGCGGATCCGCCTCGTGCCACCCGCACGATCGATTCCCGAAGTTCGGCAGCTTCGACGGTCTTGAGGAGGTAGCCGCTGGCGCCGGCCTTCAGGGCGGCCTGGACGTACTGGTCGTCGTCGTAGACGGACAGGATGATCACGGCGACCTCTGGCCATGACCCTGCGATGATCCGAGTCGCCTCGATCCCGTTCATGCCCGGCATGGCGATGTCCATCAGCACGACCGCTGGCCGCAACGCTCGGATCTGGTCGCAGGCTTCCTGCCCGCTCCCGGCTTCGCCGACCACCACGATGGAGTCGTCGGCGGTCTGGATCCGGTCGCGGATCCCGGCCCGGAACAGCGGGTGGTCATCGACGATGAGCACCGCTACGTGGTCTTCACGCACCATGACTGTGTTCACCTATTCACCCGTCTCGCGCGGCTCCCGCATCTTGCGTCGATGCTGCCGGACTTTGAAGATACGCCCTTCCGCACGCGATCACGTGGCCACAGGTCCGTGGCTTGCTAGGCAATAACACCTATGGTGCGAACGGTGGAAATGCTGAGCGACTCTGCGTAAAGCGCCGATGTGCAGCGCTGCTTCCCTGAAGAGAATCGATGCAGATCGGAATCGCGCCAGGGGCTCTGCCATTGCGTGCGATCCGGCAACGGGACGTTTCGAACGTCTCGAGGCAACCGAGTGATGGAGGACGCTGTGGCGATTGTGCCGAGCAATAGGAAGGGTGGCGCCCTCGGGGTCGTCGCACTGGCATCGGCGGCACTTCTGGTGCTCAGCGGCTGCGGGAGCACCGCGTCCGGTGAGGTGAAGGCGGGCGCCGCTGCGGCGTCGACCGAAGCAGCGCCGGCAGCCACGTCGGCGCTCGCCGCCGACGAGTGGGTTGCCAATCCGGGCGACTTCAAGGAGGCCGCGAACTGGGACTCCGCCAAGAAGCCCGAGATCACCCTCGGTGGCGGGGCCATCAACCCGAGCAACCTCGACCTGGTGGCGGGCGAGCCCTACCAGATCTCGATCACCAACAACGATTCGGTTGACCTGGGCGTCGGGATGAAGGACTTCTTCCGCAGCTCCGCGGTACGCAAGACCGAGTCCGGCGCTGAGATCAAGCTCATCCTCTTCAAGGAGATCTTCGTCAAGGCCGGACAGACCGTCGAGCTGTTCCTCGTTCCCGTGATGCCCGGCACGTACGACATGACCGGACTCGCCGCGAACGGCACGCCCGTTGACGGCATGACCGGCGCGGTCACCGTCACTGGTGCCGTCCCGACCACGCCGAAACCGACAATCGAGAAGTTGAGCACCGTCGGCGAGCCTGAGGGAGCGGCCGACATGCTCGCCGCGGCCATCCCCACCTGGGACGCCACGGCCACGGCCGTGACCATCACGATGGGCGACACCGAGGAAGCGCACTTCTTCGAGCCGACGGACACCGCGCTCAAGGTCGGCGTCCCCGCCACGATCACGTTCGTCAACGCGGGCAGCACGATGCACGTGTACGAGATGGCGGACTTCCTGAAGACCGCAGCCCTATGGCAGGTCACCGGCACCGGGGGCTGGAGCACCGGCGGCCTGGCCAAGCCGGCTGACGTCGAGGCCGGTGTCACCACGAGCCTGTCCGTCATTCCCACGCAGGCGGGCACCTTCGAGCTGACCGATTCCGCACCCGGCATGGAGAGCATGAAGGCGACGATCACCGTCACCGAGTAGCGCCCACTCGTTGGCGGGGGCCGGCCGGCCCCCGCCAACAGCCCGGCCGTCCGCCGCGCACCCCGACGTCAGGGACCGAGACGGTGGAACCAATTCTCTTCTCTGGAGTGTGCGTGATGCAGATCCACAAGCGGAAGCCAAGCGAGGGCCTGGCGATCGGCCCACGGGCCGATCTGGGACTCACCCCGACGATCGACAGTGGCGTCGACCGGGGCAACCTGTCGCGGCGCAACCTGCTCCTTAGCCTTGGCGCGGCGGGCGTGGCTTCCGCCGGCGGCGCCCTGGGCCTGATCGCCTTCCGCGACGAGGCGGCCGCGGCCGAGGCGATCATGGACCCGAGCCTGGAGCACCAGTGGTGCCGGGTCGTCGACCTTCGCAAGTGCACCGGCGAGCGCAAATGCGTGAGCTCCTGCCAGACCCGTCACGGCCTCCCTCCCGAGCAGACCTGGATGCGCGTCCTGTCTTGGCCGGATGAGCACGGCGGGGAGCACTACATGCCGGTGCCCTGCCAGATGTGCGAGAACCCGCCGTGCCAAGCCGTGTGCCCGGTCAGCGCCACGTTCACGAACCCGCAGGGCATCGTGCTCGTCGACCAGGAGACCTGCGTCGGGTCCCGCGCCTGCATGGCTGCCTGTCCCTACGAGGCCAGGTACTTCAACTGGGAGTCTCCCGCGCCGACCAACAAGATGCCGACTCAGTCTCTGAACACCCCGGAGTTCCCGTCGAACCAGATCGGAACCGTCGGCAAGTGCGTCCTGTGCGCCGACCGCATGCCCTATGCGAAGGAGCTTCCTGCCTGCGTCGAGGCGTGTCCCAATGGCGTGCACTACATCGGGGACCTGGTGACCGACGTCGCCGTCAATGGCCAGACGACGGTACGACTCTCGGCCTTCCTGAAAGAGGGCAACGCGGTCCGTTTCAAGGAAGAGCTGGGTACCAGCCCCCGCACGTTCTACATCCCAGGACATGGCCAGCCAATCGGTGGACCCTCGGAGGGTGTGTCATGAGCAGGTTCACTGAAGAATCGACTGTCATCGACAGTGCCCTGCGCTCTCTGCGCGGAGCCAGCGTGAAGTTCTGGGTCGCCATCGCGCTTCTCTCGATCATCGTAGGGTTCGGCGTCTTCGCCTGGGTCGTGCAACTGCAGCAAGGGATGGGGGTGGCGGGCTACTCCGACTCATCCTTCTGGGCGATCTACATCGCCAACGTCGTGACCTTCATCGGGTTCTCCTACGGCGGCGCCGTGGTCTCGGCGATCCTTCTGCTCACCGGCGCGTCCTGGCGCACCCCACTGGCGCGCATGTCCGAGGGAATGGCGCTCGTCACCGTGCTCATCGGGGCGGCCTTCGTGTTCCCGCACCTGGGGCGACCGGACCGTGTCCTGGGGATGATCACGCACGCCAACCCGGCATCGCCTGTGTTCTGGGACTTCGTCGCGATCATCACCTACACGATCGCCACGCTGGTGTTCTTCGTCCTGCCCCTCATCCCGGACGCCGCCATCCTGCTCGGCACGCACCCGGATGACCTCGGCCGCTCCCGGCGGTGGCTCTACAAGCGCGTGTCGCTGGGCTGGATGGGCTCGGCGAGTCAGCGCGGTGTGCTCCATAGGGCGATGGTGGCCATGGCAATCCTCATCATCCCCTTGGCCGTGTCTGTCCACTCCGTACTGGCGTGGGCATTCACCCTGGTCAGTCGGCCCGGATGGCACGAAAGCATCTGGGCACCCTACTTCGTCATTGCGGCACTGTATTCGGGTGTGGCCCTGGCGATCCTGGTCATCGCTGGGTTCCGCAAGGGATACCACCTCGAAGCCCTGATCAACGCGAAGCACTTCGTTCGCCTCGGTTACATCATGGCCACCCTCGGGGCGCTGTACATCTACCTGACCTTCGCCGACCTCCTCCCCGGCGCCTATGTCGGGGAACAGGGACCGGTCGAGATCGTGCATGAGATGATGTTGGGTCACGCAGCTGCGTGGTTCTGGCTCTTCCTCGGCGCGGGAACGATCGTTCCGATACTGCTGGTTTCTCTGCCGAGAACCCGCACCATCTCAGGCATGGTCGTCGCGTCGGTGCTGGTGGTGATAGCCATGTGGATCAAGCGCTTGATCATGGTGGTCGAGACTGCGGGCTACGACCGACTGACCATGTCCTTCGACAACTACTTCCATTTCACCTGGGTTTCGATCGCCGTCACGTTGGCAGGCGCCGCGGCAATACCGCTGCTGCTCATGCTTCTCTTCCGGGTCGTCCCGCTGCTGGCAGTCGACGAGATCCAGGAGCTCTCGGATGATGACGGGCTGACCGCGCAAAGCGACGCCGCACCCGAACCTGCGCCTCGTGGGCACAAGGCTGCCGTGGTGGCAGGCGGCCTGTTGTTGATCGGGTTGTTCGCGGTTGGTAT
This sequence comes from Cellulomonas sp., assembly GCF_036279715.1. Lineage (GTDB taxonomy): Bacteria > Actinomycetota > Actinomycetes > Actinomycetales > Cellulomonadaceae > Cellulomonas_A. The sequence continues at coordinate 7,386 of NZ_DASUIR010000170.1, forward strand.
CGGGCGCGCGCAGCCGGCGTCCGCTGAAGGGGCGGTCACGGACCCGGCACAGATCGCCGTGACGGCAGCGTCGGCCGGCCCGGAAGTGGACGTCACGGCGACGGTCACTTCCGCCGACCAGGCCGTTGCCGACGCGTCGGTGTACTTCTACGCGAGCACGCCGATGTTCGCCGGTGAAGGCAACAAGATCCTCCTCGGCAAGGTGCTGACGGGTAAGGACGGTGTTGCTCAAGTCAGCTACGTCGCCTCGGAGATCGGCCGCGTCACCGTGACGGCCAAGTACTACTTCGACCCCCAGGGAGCTCCCGTGACCAGTGAGGCGCAGTTTGAGGTGACCGAGGCCAGATCGCCGTACGTTCCCGCCGAGGCTCGCCCGCTCGATGGCACCGGAGAAGTGCTGGTCAGGTTCTTGTTCGCACTGGTGGCCGGTGTGTTCGCCATCATCACCGTGCAGGTCGTGCGCGTCAGTCGTGGAATGCGCACTGTTGGGTGACCCGCGATCGGTCTTCGACGACCGACCCACCCTAGGGAGCGGGCGATCGCGAACTGAGTCGCCTGGGGCTGACAGAGGCCCAAGTGCTGGGGCGAGGGACAGGTGATCGGCGATCACGTCGTGTCCGCCCGTGTGCTTCGATCGTGGGGTGAGCCGCTCAAGAGGTGTGCAGATGCCCATGCACGTGCCGCTGACCTGCGGCGATGCGCGACGCCTCAGAGGTCGGTCGCAGGATCCGGTGATCCCCCCGCTACTAGTAGGACAGCAGGTCAGAGGCCCTCTCTCCCTTCGGGGAGGGAGGGCCTCTGGCGTTGTGGTCAACGGATGGTCAACATGGCTTGCCGCCGGACGGGCGCGTACGGCGCCGGTTCCAGGCGGACGTTGGACCAGGAGCTGACGCCGGGCGCCGTGCAATGACGTCCATATGGCGTACGCACCGAGGGTGCCCAGGGGCGGTTGATGCACGCGTGCCAGCAGTCGGTCTAGCAGGGCTGCTGGACCCGCAGACGCGGGACGCCGACACGTTGGCCGACGAAGCCGCGTCCGCGAGGAAGGGGTGGAACTCGGTGGCCGATACCTTGGGACGCATGCTGCACCTGCTCGTTGACACGTCGACGTGGCTTGACGTGTCCAAGCGGCGTGACGGGCAGCGGTGGATCGTCGCCCTCCGCGTCCTCATCCATCAAGGTGAGGTCGAGTTGATCGTGCCCTCGCTCGTAGTCGATGAGTTCGAGCGAAACCGGGAGCGGATCGAGGCCTCGATGACGGCTAGCGTTGCCCAGCGGTTCAAGCTCATCAGACAGGACTTGGACGACTACGGGGGCACGGGCAATGAGCATGCGTTCAATGTCATCGAGGATCTCGCCCGCCATGTGCCGCTGATCGGCGCGATGACGACCCGCAACTTCGACGAGGTGCTCGCGCTGCTGCGCGCCGGGCGGGTCGTGACACCGACCGATGCGAACCGCCGTGCTGTGGTCGAACGCGGCCTTGCGAAGCAGGCGCCGTTTCACCGGTCGCGCAACAGCGTTGCAGACGCGTTGCTCATCGAGCTGTACGCAACCGCTATCGACGGCGCTGACCTTGCGCGCGAGCCGCATGCGTTCGTCACTTCGAACAGCGATGACTTCTCGCTGCAGGGTGGGGACCAGCGCCAGCCCCATCCGGACATCGCCGCAATCTTCGCGCGAGAGGGGTCGGTGTACGCGCTCGGCGTCGACGGGCTCAACCATCTCCTCCTCGCGTACTTCGAGCACGAGATAGAGGAGCTGTTCGCTGACACCTACTTCGTCGAGGAGCCACGGCGGCTGGACGAAATCGTGGATGCCGAGAAGCAGATGTTCGATCGCATCTGGTACCACCGCTCGCTCCAGCACGAGTACCGGTTGCAGGACGCTGGCGACCGGGCCGCAGTCGAGCGGCTGCTTGCGATCGCTGGCTCGGGACGGAAGCGCGTCGAGGAAACCTATGTGCAGCCCGGTGAGCTCGGGCCCTACACGGACTTCGAGCTCGGCATGCTCAACGGCAAACTCTCCGCGCTGCGTTGGGTCCTCGGGAGCGAATGGGACTTCCTCGACACGTAGGTGGTGAGCCGCTTCACCTCGAGCGCCCAAACGCCGCGGCCGCAGACCGGCCGGCCATCCAGTCGATCACCGGAACTCTCCCGCTGATGTGGGCCGGTTAGGTCGTCAGCGCGCGCACGACCTCCGCTTCGGGCAGGTCCAGTGCGTCTGCGAGGAGCCGGTCAGCAGGGCCATGGTGGGGATCAGGTGGTAGACGCTGATCTCGATCCGGGGAGCGTCTGTGCGGTCTTCGTCGCGCCACAGGGCGGCCCGCCGTTTCGACCGGTCGACCGCGAGGCGTGTCGTCGACGAGCACAGCCGCGAGACGGGCTCGGGTCCGCCGAGAACGCGGCGTCAGACCTTCTTCACCACGGAGGACTTGAGCTGCATCGCCCCGAACCCGTCCACCTTGCAGTCGATGTCGTGGCCGTCCACGCCGTCGATCAGGCGGATGTTGCGGACCTTGGTGCCCACCTTGATGGCGGTGGGGCTTCCCTTGACCTTGAGGTCCTTGATGACGGTCACCGTGTCGCCGTCAGCCAGGACGTTGCCGACGGCGTCCGTGACGACGGTCTCCGTGCTGTCGGGCTCGGAGGCCTCGTCCGCAGAGGTGGGTTCCCACTCGTGCGCGCACTCGGGGCACACGAGCAGTGCGCCCATCTCGTAGGTGTACTCGCTCGAGCACGTCGGGCACGGAGGCAGGGAGTCGGTCACGGCGCCCAGGGTACCGAGAGGTTGGCGCACGTGCGGTCCAGCAGTGGTCGATGGACGGAGGTGCTCCCGGAATGCCCGCGCCACCGCGCCGGTTGGAGCTTCGGTGGACACAGCTGAGACCCGCCCCGCGACCGAGACCAGCCCCGTCGACGTGCATGTGTGGTCCGACGTCGCCTGCCCGTGGTGCTTCGTGGGGAAGAGGCGGTTCGAGAGCGCGGTGCGGGACTTCGGCGGCGAGGTGACCGTCGAGTACCACTCCTTCGAGCTCTCGCCGGACACCCCTGTGGACTTCGAGGGCAGCGAGGTCGACTTCCTGGCGTCGCACAAGGGCATGCCAGCGGTGAAGGTTGCGCAGATGCTGGGCCGGATGGCCGAGCTGGCGGCCGCCGAGGGACTGAGCTACGACTTCGATGCCGTGCGCCACACCAAGACGCTGCTCGCCCACCAGGCGATGCACCACGCCAAGGCCGAGGGCAAGCAGCTGCAGCTCGTCGAGCGGTTGTTCCGCGCCTACTTCGAAGAGGGTCGTCACGTCGGGCACGTCGACGAGCTCGTGACGTTGGGTGCCGAGGTCGGCCTCGACGAGGGGACGATGCGCCAGGTGCTCACCGACGGCACGTACGCGGACGCGGTCCAGGACGACATCGCCCTCGCGCAGGAGATCGGGATCAGCGGCGTGCCGTTCTTCGTCATCGGCGGCCGGTATGCGGTGTCCGGCGCGCAGAGCCCGGAGGTCTTCGCCACGGCGCTCGAGCGTGCCGCCCGGGACGCCGTGGTGGAGGCGTCCGCGGTGGAGTCGCGCGTGGTCGAGCAGTCCCGATGAGTGGCGCACCGCACGAGCCTGACGCCGCCGGGGTCCATCGGGCGACGGTGGGGCTTCCCGGTCTCGGTCATCTCGAGGCGGTCGGTGACGTCGACGCCGGGCTCTGCGTCGACGGTGTCTGCGTCATCCCGCCCCGCGCTGGAACTGCTGGCGATACGCACTCGGCGCCACCCCGACAGCGCGCCTGAACAGGACCCGCAGGTTCGCGGGGGTGCCCAGACCGGACAAGCGGGCCACGACCTCCATGGGCGCGTCGGAAACCTCGAGCAGCTCGCGTGCGCGGTCGATGCGGGCGGTGAGAAGCCACTTCATCGGCGGTTGTCCGGTCTCGTCGTGGAACCGGCGCATCAGCGTCCGACGGGACAGGCACGCCTCGCGCGCCAGCTGGTCGACGGTGAGTGGTTCGTCGAGGTGAAGGATCGCCCACGCACGTACACCGTCGAGCGGGCCGGGGCGCCGCGGGAGTGCCGGGCGATCGATGAACTGGGCTTGCCCGCCGGTGCGGTGCGGAGCGGCGACGATCGCCCGCGCGCGGTTGTTCGCCGCCACCGCGCCGAGGTCGGTGCGAATGATGTGCAGGCACAGGTCGATCCCGGCGGCGACCCCTGCCGACGTGAGGACAGCACCATCGTCCACGTAGAGCAGGTCCGGTTCCACGGTCACCGCGGGGTAGTCGCGTGCCAGGGCGGCCGCGTGCTGCCAGTGGGTGGTCGCGCGACGCCCGTCCAGCAGCCCCGCGGCGGCGAGCACAAACGCGCCCGTGCAGATGGAGACGACACGGGCACCACGCGCAGCAGCCGTCGCCAGCGCCTCGCGCACCTGCGGGGACGGTGGGACCGGGCGCGCCTGACCGGGTACGACGATCGTGTCAGCGCGCGCGAGGACGTCGAGGCCGCGCTCGATGAGCAGCGCCGGAGCGTCGGCGACGGGCACGGGTCCAGGTGTCTCGGTGCACACGGTCACCGCGTACGGGCCGTCGGTCCAGTTGCCGAAGGTGTGGACCGGGATGCCGTAGTCCAGCGCGAGGACGCCCGGCAGGGCGAGCACCGCGACCCGGTGCGGTCGGTGGAACGGAGGCATGGCGCAATCCTATCGAGAGTGGGCATCGGTGCCACTCCCGGAGACCGGGCGCGCTGCCTACGGTCGTGCCATGAACACGATTCCCGCTCTCCCTACCACTCCTCTGGCCGTCCGCACGGTTGAGTACGTCCGCGCCTGCGAGACCGAGTCTGTGGCCAACCACAGCATCCGCAGCTACCTCTTTGCCGAGCTTCTCGCCGTGCACGAGGGGCTCCGACCCTCGGTGGACTTCGACGCTGACCTGCTGTTCTTCGCCTGCGTCCTGCATGACCTCGGCACGTCACCGGCCGCCAGCGGCAACCAGCGGTTCGAGGTCGACGGTGCCGACCTCGGCGCGGCCTTCCTCACCGACAACGGGGTCGACACGCGCCGCGTCGACCTGGTGTGGGAGGCCATCGCTTTGCACTCGTCGTCGGGCATCGCCGAACGTCGGGGCACCCTCGCGTACCTCACACGCAAGGGCGTCGCACTGGACTTCGGCGCCGGCTCAGAGTTCGTCACGGACACCCAGGCGGACGCCCTCCACTCCGGCTACCCCCGCCTGCAGATGGTCACCTCGCTGGTCGACGAGATCGTCCGACACGCCGCGCGCAGCCCCCACAACGCCCCGCGCTACACCATCGCCGGCGAGCTGGTGCGCGAGCGAGACCAGGACGGTCATGCGACGACGCTGGAACAGGCGGCCCTGACCTCGCGGTGGGGTGAGTGACGGTCGCGCCGTCACGCCCGGGGCCGACGACGGCGCTCATGTACACGCCTGCGCACTTCGCCCCCGACGACGACGCATCGGCCCGCTTCCTGGCCGAGGTGGTGGCCGGCGACACGGCGTGGGTAGGCGCGCTGGTGCGCCGGCCCACCGACCGGCACGAGGTACGCCGTGAGCACCCGTGGAGCGTGGACGACGCACCGGCGCAGTTCTCGGCTGGTCAGCTGCGGGGTATCGCAACCGCAGGTACGTCCCGTTCTGGGCTGCCAGCTGAGTTGCTCAAAGTGGGCGCGGATCGCGCCGTTGTTGCCATCCTGGCATCGCGGGGGCGGGTGGGGCCGGGATCGGGCAGTCGATGCCCGGGTCCAGCTGAGGAGCTAGCGCGCGCACGGCGGGGTGGAAGCGAACACCATGCGCTCGGGTTCCCACCACGACGGGGTCACCACACGGGCGACTCGGCACGTTGGAGGCATCTCATGAGCATCACGACACCCGTTCGCCAGTGCGTGGCGGTCGTCATCTACGAGGACGCTTCCAAGGACCTGGCTCGTGCGCACCGCGGGCTGATGACCGCGGTGGAGTTCCTGGAGGCCGGTGACGACGTCACGGCCGGTCCGTGAGCTGCTGGCGGAGATCGACCTCGAGGCGTCGAACTTGTCCCAGCAGTTGGCGGTGCTGCGTCGGGCGGGCATCGTGAGCTCGTATCGCGAGGGTGCGACGGTGATGTACCGCCTGAGCACCCCGGCA
>NZ_DASUIR010000171.1:0-41707 GCF_036279715.1 Cellulomonas sp.
CCCTGCACGTTCGTGCAGGGCCGCCGCACCAGCCTCACGGCCTGCCGAGCAGGATCCGCGCCTCGGCCACGAGCACGACCGACCCGGTCACGAGGACGCCGGAGCCGTAGTCCTCCTCGCTCTCGGCCCGCGCGACAGCCAGGTCGATCGCGGCATCGAGCCGCTCCTCGACGTGCACGCGGTCCTCGCCGAAGACATCGATCGCGATCTCGGCGAGGTCGTGGACGTCCATCGAGCGCGGGCTCGACACGTGCGTGATGACGACCTCGGCCAGCAGCGGCTCGAGCCCCGCGAGGATGTTCTCCGGGTCCTTGTCGTTCAGCACGCCGACGACGCCGACGAGCCGCGTGAACTCGAACGCCTCCTCGACGGCCTCGACGAGCGCCGCGACACCGGCCGGGTTGTGCGCCGCGTCGACGAGCACGGTCGGGCTCGTGCGGACGACCTCGAGCCGACCCGGGGAGTCGACGTCGGCGAAGGCCGCACCCATGACGTCGCCGTCGAGCGCCGCGCCACCGTTGACCAGGGACTCGACCGCAGCGAGGGCCGCGAGCGCGTTGTGCGCCTGGTGCTCGCCGTACAGGGGAAGGAACACATCGGTGTAGACCCCGCCCATGCCCCGCAGCGTGAGCAGCTGACCGCCGACGGCGATCTGCCGGTCGACGACCGCGAGGTCCACGCCGTCACGCACGACGCGGGCCCCGTGCTCGGCGGCGACCTGGAGCAGCACGCCCTCGACGTCGTCGTGCTGCGGCGCGAGCACCACGGTCGCGCCGTCCTTGATGATCCCGGCCTTCTCGCTGGCGATCTCGACGAGCGTGTGCCCGAGGTAGCGCTCGTGGTCGAGCGCGATCGGCAGGATCACTGCGACGTCGCCGTCGGCCACGTTCGTCGCGTCCCAACGGCCGCCCATGCCGACCTCGATCACCGCGACCTCGACGGGCGCGTCCGCGAACGCCGCGAACGCCATCACCGTGAAGACCTCGAAGAAGCTCAGCCGGGCCCCGCCCTGCTCGAGCGAGCGCACGTCGACCATGTGCACGTACGGCGCGACGTCCTGCCACACCTCGACGAACCGCTCGTCGCTGATCGGCTCGCCGTCGATCGCGATCCGCTCGGTCACGCGTGTCAGGTGCGGGCTCGTGAACCGGCCCGTGCGCAGCCCGTGCTCGCGCAGCAGGCGCTCGACCATGCGCGACGTCGACGTCTTGCCGTTCGTGCCCGTGATGTGCACGACCCGGAAGGCGCGCTGCGGGTCACCGAGCAGCTCGCACACGGCGAGCACCCGGTCCAGCGTCGGGTCGATGTCGTTCTCGGGTGCGCGCTCGAGGATCGCGGCGTACACCTCGTCGGCGGCCGACCTCGCTGCACGGGCGGCCTCCCGGCGGACGTTGTCCGCACCGCTGTCCCGGAATGACGCGTTCATGCCTTCTCCACTCGGACGGCGAGCTCGCGCGCGTCCGAGGCCGTGATGATGACCTCGGTCGCGAGCGTCTCGGTCGCGATGAACTCCTGGTGCGCCCGCACCGCGTCGACCTCCGCGCCGGGCACCTCGAGCGTGAGGCGGATCCGGTCGCTGACCTGCAGCCCGGCGGCCTTGCGTGCGTCCTGCACGACGCGCACGGCGTCCCGCGCATATCCCTCGGCGCGCAGCGCGTCGTCGAGCACGAGGTCGAGCACGACGAACCCGCCCGACGGCAGGACCGCGGCCGCGAGCTCGGCGGCGCCGGGCGCGCCGGCTCCCGCCTCGGCCACCGTCGCGAGCTCGTACTCGCCGGCGACGAGCGGGACGTCGCCCGCCGGCGTGTGCACCACGACGACCCCGGCCGCGTCCTGCGACCAGTCCCCCGCCTTGGCGGCCCGGATGGCGTCCTGGACCCCTCGGCCGAGGCGCGGACCGGCGGCTCGCGCGTTGACGCTCAGCTGCGTGGTCACCCCGACGTCGCCTGCGGCGGCATCCTCGAGCGAGAGGAGCGTGACGCGCTTGACGTTGAGCTCGGCGGCGACGAGACCGACGAACGGCGTGATCAGCGCCGGATCGGCCACCGCCACCCGCAGCTCGCGCAGCGGCTGGCGGACGCGCAGGGAGTGCGCCTTGCGCAGACCGAGCGTCGCCGAGACGATCTCGCGCGTGCGGTCGACCGCGGCCACGAGCTCGTCGTCGGCCACGAGCGCGACGTCGTCCGCCGACCCCGGGGTCAGGTCGGGCCAGTCGGTGAGGTGCACGCTGCGACCGCCCGTGAGGCCGCGCCAGATCTCCTCCGACAGCAGAGGGGCGAGCGGAGCCATCAGTCGCGTGAGGGTCTCGAGCGCGGTCCACAGGGTGTTGAACGCACCGGCCTCCTCCGCCCAGAACCGCTCGCGCGACGTCCGCACGTACCAGTTGGTCAGGACGTCGAGATGCTCGCGGACGGACTCGCACGCGCCCGGCACGTCGTACGCGTCGAGCTGCGCCGTGACCCGCGTGACCAGGTCCCGGGTGCGGGCGAGCAGGTAACGGTCCATCGTCGCGAGGCCCGCGTGGTCCTCGGCCGTGACGCGCCGCGCCTCGAGGCCCTCGCCGCCGTTCGCGGCGCCCGCGTAGAGCGCGAAGAAGTACCACGTGCTCCACAGCGGGAGCAGCACCTGGCGGACCTCCGACCGGATGCCCTCCTCCGTGACGACGAGGTTGCCGCCGCGCAGGATCGGGCTCGCCATGAGGAACCAGCGCATCGCGTCCGAGCCGTCGCGGTCGAAGACCTCGTACACGTCCGGGTAGTTGCGCAGGGACTTGCTCATCTTGCGGCCGTCCGAGCCGAGCACGATGCCGTGGGACACCGACGTCCGGAACGCGGGCCGGTCGAACAGGGCCGTGGCGAGCACGTGGAGCAGGTAGAACCAGCCGCGCGTCTGCCCGATGTACTCCGTGATGAAGTCGCCCGGGTAGTGGTTCGTGAACCAGTCGACGTTCTCGAACGGGTAGTGGACCTGGGCGTACGGCATCGACCCCGAGTCGAACCAGACGTCGAGGATGTCGGGGATGCGGCGCATGGTCGACCGACCGGTCGGGTCGTCGGGGTTCGGCCGCGTCAGGTCGTCGATGAACGGGCGGTGCAGGTCCGTGACCGGCACCCCGAAGTCGGCCTCGAGCTCGGCGAGCGAGCCGTACACGTCGGTGCGCGGGTACGCGGGGTCGTCGCTCGTCCACACGGGGATCGGCGTGCCCCAGTAGCGGTTCCGCGAGATCGACCAGTCGCGCGCCCCGGCGAGCCACTTGCCGAACTGCCCGTCCTGGATGTGCTCGGGGACCCAGGCGATCTCCTGGTTGAGCTCGACCATGCGGTCACGGAACTGCGTCACGCGCACGAACCAGCTGGACACGGCCTTGTAGATCAAGGGGTTCCGGCAACGCCAGCAGTGCGGGTAGGAGTGCTGGTACGTCTCGTGGCGCAGCACGACGGCCCGGCGCGCCGCGTCGACGGCCGCGAGCGGCCCGGTGCCGGCCTTCAGGTCGGCGATGATCGGCGCGTTGGCATCGAAGACGAGCAGGGCCTCGTAGTCGGGGACCTCGCTCGTGAACCGGCCCTTGGAGCTGATGGGCACGACCGGGGTGATGCCGGCGGCGTCGCACACCACCATGTCGTCCTCGCCGAACGCGGGCGCGAGGTGCACGATCCCCGTGCCGTCCTCGGTCGTGACGAAGTCCGCGACGAGCACCCGGTGCGCGTTCGGGCGACCGGCGAAGTACGCGAACGGCGGCGTGTACGACCGCCCGGCGAGGTCGGTCCCGACGAGCCGCTCGACGACGGCAGGGTCCTCGCCGAGCTCCTTGGCGTACGACGCGAGCCGGGACTGCGCGAGCACGACGCGCTCCCCGGCCAGCAGACCCTCGGCGGGCACGACGACGACGTAGTCGATGTCGGGGCCGACCGCGAGCGCGAGGTTGCTCGGGAGCGTCCAGGGCGTCGTCGTCCACAGCAGCGCGAGCTCGCCGGTCTCCAGGCGGACGCCGACCGTGAGAGCCGGGTCCTGACGCGACTGGTAGACGTCGTCGTCCATGCGCAGCTCGTGGTTCGACAGCGGCGTCTCGTCGCGCCAGCAGTACGGCAGGACGCGGTAGCCCTCGTAGGCGAGGCCCTTGTCGTAGAGCTGCCTGAACGCCCAGATGACCGACTCCATGTAGGTCAGGTCGAGCGTCTTGTAGTCGTGGTCGAAGTCCACCCAGCGCGCCTGCCGCGTGACGTACTCCTGCCACTCCTTCGTGTACCGCAGGACCGACGTGCGGCAGGCGTCGTTGAACTCCGCGATGCCCATCTCGTCGATCTGCGACTTGTCGGTGATGCCGAGGATCCGCTCGGCCTCGAGCTCGGCCGGCAGCCCGTGGGTGTCCCAGCCGAACCGGCGCTCGACGCGGCGGCCGCGCTGCGTCTGGTAGCGCCCGACGAGGTCCTTCGCGTAGCCCGTGAGCAGGTGGCCGTAGTGCGGGAGGCCGTTGGCGAACGGGGGGCCGTCGTAGAAGACGAACTCGTTCGCACCCTCGTCGCCCGCGGGGCGCTGGTCGATCGATGCCTGGAACGTGTGGTCGGTGTCCCAGTACGCGAGCACCGCGTTCTCGAGGGCAGGCAGGTCGGGGCTGGCGGGGACGCCGTCGTCGTGACGGTGCAGCGGATAGGCCATCGCTCGGGCTCCAGGGGTCGGTCGGTCGTTCACTCGTCATCACCTGCACGAGGACGACGGCGCCCGGCTCGAACCGGTCCGCCACCGCGGTACCACCCCGCTTGCCGCACGTCCGGCCGGTGACCCGGTACCGCGCGCACGGCCGCTCCTTGACGGCTGTGACGGGCCTGCCCGTCCGGTTCTACTGGGCTCCCCCTGCGGAGAGCTGTTCTTCCGGAGGCTCGCCGGTGATGGCCGGGTCGACGCCTGTGCCGTTCATGCTAGCCGCTGCGCTCGCGGGTCGGTCGACCGGCGGCAGCGCGGACCACGGGAACGTGATCCACCGGTCGGTGCGTCGCCACACGTAGTCGGGTGTGACGATCGAGTGCGGCTTCGCGTAGAGCACGGCCGTCCGTGCCTCGGCACAGTGCGACGCCATGAGCTCGCGGACGAGGGCCAGGGTCTCCCCCGTGTCAGCGACGTCGTCGACGATGAGTGCCCGCAGGCCGTGGAACGCGTCGGTGTCGAGCAGCGGCGGGAGGACGACGGGCCCCGGGAGCCGGGTGTCGATGCCGGTGTAGAACTCGACGTTGAGCGTGCCGACCGCCTTCGTGCCGAGCGCGTACGACAGCGCACCGCCGGGCAGCAGGCCGCCGCGGGCCACGGCCACGACGATGTCCGGCTCGAACCCGGAGGCGACGACGGCCCGGGCGAGCGCACGGGTCGCCTGACCGAACAGCTCCCAGTCGAGGATCTCGCGGTCGTCGGGGAGCCGTTGTCCGGGTGCCGCCTCGGTCATCGCCATGCCCGCAGCGTAGGCGCCGCGCACGCGCGCGTCGCTGGCCGCACGTCCCGGTCGCGGCACCCGGTTCCGGGGTAGTGGCTCCGGGGCGGCACAATCAGGGGGTGAACCCGGCCCCCACCTCCCTCGTCCTGCTCGACCTCGACGGGACGCTCATGGACGCCGCGCCTGGCATCGTGTCCTCGGCCGCGGAGGCCTACCGGACACTGGGCCTGCCCGTGCCGGACGCGGCGACCCTCCGCTCGTTCGTCGGACCGCCGATCACGGACTCCTTCCCCCGGCACGGCGTCCCCGTCGAGCGGCTCACCGAGATGGTGCGTGCCTACCGGACGGTCTTCGAGGCCGGCGGCATGTTCGACAACTCCGTGTTCGACGGGGTCCCCGACGCCCTGGCCCGGCTGCGGTCGGCCGGCTGCACGCTGGTGGTCGCCACGTCGAAGCCCGTCGTCTACGCGCGCCCGATCTGCGACCACTTCGGACTGACCGGCCTCGTCGACGCCGTGTACGGCGCACCGCTCGACGAGCGCACCTCGACGAAGGCGATGGTCATCGCCGACGCGCTCGCAGGGCTGGGACTCGCGCGCCGTTCGGACGACACGCGCGTCGTCATGGTCGGCGACCGCGCGCACGACGTGCAGGGCGCAGCCGAGAACGACATCGAGTGCATCGGCGTGACGTGGGGGTACGCCGCGGACGGCGAGCTGGCCCAGGCCGGTGCGGTCGCGCTCGTCGACGACCTCGACGCCCTGGTCGCCGAGGTGCTCGGGCGGGTCGGCGTCGCTGCCTGACGCCTCGCGGCTCGCTACGCTCACGACGTGAATCTCGTCGACGCCCTCGGATGGGCCGGATCAGCGCTGCTCGTCTACTCGGTGCTGCAGTCGCGCATGCTGCGGCTCCGGGTGCTCAACCTCGCGGCGTCCCTCGCGCTGGTGGCGTTCAACGCGATCATCGGCGTCTGGCCCATGGTCGCGATGAACGCCGCGCTGTGCGTCATCAACGCCTGGTTCGCCGTCTCCCTGGTCCGCCAGCGGCGCCGCGGCAGCGCGTTCGAGTGGGTCGGTGCCGGGCCGGGCGACCCGTTCGTCAGCCGATTCCTGGCGCACCACGGAGACGACGTCGCGGAGTTCTTCCCCGTGGCCCGTGACCTGCCCGCGACGCTCGCGACGGTGGGCGCGGCGAACACGCTGTGCGCCCTCGTGCTGCACGGCGACGTCACTGTCGGGCTCGTCGCCGCCGTGGCAGACGACGGCGCGCCGGCCGGCACGTGGCGGCTCCTCGTCGACTACGTGATCCCGGGGTATCGCGACTACACCGCGGGGTCGTTCCTCTACTCCCCCGCCGGACCGTTCGCCGCCCGCGGCGCCCAGCGGGTGGTCACGGGTCCCGAGCTTGCCTCGGTGAGCACGTACCTCGGGCACGCAGGGTTCGCCCCGACTGACGGAGGCTGGGCACGCGCCCTGCAGCCCTGACGCGCCTGCTGGCGTGAGGACCGCGCGATGTGTCAGGCGCGGGCGACCATCGTGTTCGACACCTGGGCCCGCGGGCGGATCACGAGCAGGTCGATGTTGACGTGGTGGGGCCGCGACAGGACCCACGCGATCGCGTCCGCGACGTCCTCGGCCACCAGCGGACCACCGACCACGCCCTCGTAGACGGCGTCGGCCCGCGCCTGGTCGCCCCCGAACCGCGTCACGCTGAACTCGTCGGTGCGGACCATGCCGGGCGCGATCTCGAGGACACGCACCGGCTCGCCGACGAGCTCGAGGCGCAGCGTCGTCGCGATCTGGCGCTCCGCATGCTTCGCCGCGACGTAGCCACCGCCCCCCGGGTACGTGTCGTGCGCCGCGGTCGAGCTGAGCACCAGCACGTCTCCGCGGCCGCTCGCGCGCAGCGCCGGGAGCAGCGCCTGAGTGACGCGCAGGGTTCCGAGCACGTTGATCTCGTACATCTGACGCCACTGGTCGAGCGAACCGGTCGCGACGGGATCCTGGCCGAAGGCGCCGCCCGCGTTGTTCACGAGCGCATGCACCGGGCCACCTGCGGCGACCTCACGCGCCAGCCGCGCGACGTCGTCGTCCGACGTCAGATCAGCAACGACCGCCTCGGCACCTGTCTCGGCCGCGAGCGCCGCCAGCCGGTCCGCGCGCCGCGCCACGGCCACGACCGCCCAGCCGTCGGCGCGCAGGCGTCGGACGGTCGCCGCGCCGATGCCCGACGACGCGCCGGTCACGACGGCTCGCAGCCCCGCGCCTGGGGCGCCGATGACCGTGGATGTGCTGGCTGGTGTGCTCATGGGCCGACCCTATGCGCACGCGTCGCGGCGCGGGCACGGAGGTGCGATGTGCTCAGTTCCGGCGTTCGCGCGCCGATGGGAAAATCGCGCGGCAACGACGACGCCGTCGCGCACAGGTGTGAGAGAGGCCAGGACCATTTCAGCGGTGGACGAGCGACCGGCCGCGATCGACCGTCCCGGCACGCCCGACTGGGACCTGCTCGTCGACGAGCTCGAGCTGCTGAGCGAGACGGACCCGCAGGCGTGCGTGGTCCGCTCGCTCGGTGCACTCGAGCTGGCCCGCGCCCTCGGCGACGAGGACGCCGAGATGCGGCTCTCGTGCCACGCGGCCTACGCCCATCACGTGCTGGCCGACGACGCGGCAGCACTGGCCGCCGCGACCCGCACCGAGACCCTCGCCCGCGAGCGTGGCGACCTGGTGTGGCAGTCGCGGGCGGCCGTGTGCCGAGCCCTCGTCCACCACGAGATCGGCGACCTCGACACCGCGATCGACCTGTTGACGCACGCGCTCGCCCTGCGCCGGGCCGCCGGGGACGACGCCGGCACGGCATCGGTCCTCAACAGCCTCGGCACCGTCTACACCGGCATGGCCCAGCTCGCGCCCCAGGCGGCCGAGCTGCTCACCCAGGCTCGTCGACTGTGGCTCGCAGCCGATGACCCCGACCACGCTGCGATGGCGCTCACGAACCTCGCCATGACGTTCGTCGTCACAAGCCGCCGGCTCCAGCAGGAGAACCCCCGGGGCGCGCTGAGCGCCGTCCGGCACGCCCTGACGATCGCGCGGCAGGCGGTCGACGAGGCCGATGCGACCGGCATGGGCCGGGTCGCGATCGACGCCAGGCTCGCCGTCGTCGGCGCGCACATGGTCGGCGGAGACCTCGACGCTGCGGGTGAGGCGCTCGAGGCCACGCGTGTGATGCTCGCGCGCTTCCCCACATCACGTCAGCAGATCGCCCTGGCCAGCTTCCGAGGTCGCTGGCTGGTGCGCTCGGGACGGCTCGACGAGGCGATCCTCGAGCTGCGCGACGGCCTCGACCGCTGCGAGGCGATCGGTCGCCCCGCCGAGCGCCTGGAGCTCCTGGCTACCCTCGTGGACGCGCACGAGGGCCGCGGCGACCTCGCGGCGGCGCTGCGCACGCTGCGCGAGCTGCACCTGGCGACCACCCGGCAGCACGACCGGGCCGCGGACCGTCGCGCCGACCTGCTCAGCTCGCGCCTCGAGGTCGAGCGGATCGAGCAGAGCGCCGCGGCCGAACGTCGCCGCGCGGCGGCTCTCGAGGAGCACAACGCCCGGCTCGAGCACGACGCCACCCACGACGCGCTCACCGGCCTCGCGAACCGGCGCGCGCTCGACACGGCGCTCACGGACTGGGTGACGTCCCGTCCGCGCGGTTTCGCGTGCGCCCTCATCGACGTCGACCACTTCAAGCGTGTCAACGACCGCTGGTCGCACCAGGTCGGCGACCAGGTCCTCGCCAGGATCGGCGCGATCCTGGCGGGAACCCTTCGAACGAGCGATCGGGCGGCGCGCTACGGCGGCGAGGAGTTCGTCCTGCTGCTCGACGGCGTCGACGCCCTGACCGCGGCCGAGGTCTGTGAGCGCCTCCGGGACGCCGTCCGGGCGCACGCGTGGCACGACCTGATCCCGGGCGGCGGGATCACCATCAGCATCGGGGTCGCCCAGCACCACGCCGACGAGGCGGTGCTGGACCTGCTCGGCCGGGCCGACGAGGCGCTCTACCGGGCCAAGGCCGCGGGTCGGGACCAGGTCCGCTCCGCGCCCTGAGGCCGGGGCAGTTGCCCGCGTGCCGCGGCCTACGCCCGATCGGCTGCGGGCTGCCGCCGACCGATCTGGGTGTTCGACACCTGGGCGCGGGGCCGCACGACGAGGGTGTCGATGTTCACGTGGTGCGGACGCGTGAGCGCGAACGCGATCACGTCCGCGACGTCCTCGGCCAGCAGCGGCTCGTACCCCTCGTAGACCTTCGCCGCCCGCTCGGCGTCACCGGCGAACCGGACGAGCGAGAACTCCTCCGTCGCGACGTTCCCCGGCGCGATGTCGATGACGCGCACCGGCTCCCCGATGAGCTCCAGGCGCAGCGTCGTCGTCAGCATCCGCTCGGCGTGCTTCACCCCGGTGTACCCCGCGCCGCCCTCGTACGGGGCGATGCCCGCGGTCGAGGTCACGACGAGGACGTCACCGCGACCGCTCGCGCGCAGCGCCGGCAGGAGCGCCTGGGTGACGCGCAGCGTGCCGAGCACGTTCGTCTCGTACATCGCGCGCCAGCCGTCGACGTCGGCCTGCTCGACCCGGTCGAGCCCGAGCGCGCCACCTGCGTTGTTGACCAGCGACGTCAGGCCCCCGGTGTCGTCGATGAACGCCGCGAGCCGCGCGACGTCGTCGTCGGACGTGAGGTCCGCCGCGAACGCCTCCGCGCCGGTCTCGGCGGCCAGTGCCGCGAGCCGGTCTGCTCGCCGGGCGACGGCCACGACGTCCCACCCGTCGGCGCGCAGCCGACGCACCGTGGCCGCGCCGATCCCGCTCGATGCCCCCGTCACGACCGCGCGCAGCCGATCGGCGGTCACAGCGCACCGCCCACGACCGCGAGCGCCTCGTCGTAGATCGCGAGCGCCGCCTGCACCTGGTCGTCCGTGACGATGCACGGCGGCACGACGTGGATGCGGTTGTCCGCCAGGAACGGCAGCAGGCCGCGCGCCATGAGCTCGCCCTTGACCTGGGACATCGCGCTGGCCGGCAGCGGCGCGCGCGTCGAGCGGTCGCTCACGAGCTCGAGTGCCCAGAAGACCCCGCGCCCCCGGACCTCGCCGATGACGTCGTGCCGCTCGGCAAGCTCGACCAGGCCGGGACCGAGCACGTCCGCGCCGATCCGGGCGGCGTTCTCGACGATGTGCTCGTCCTCCATCGCGCCGATGGTCGCGACCACGGCCGCCATCGCGAGCGGGTGCCCCGAGTAGGTCAGGCCGCCGGGGAACACGCGGTCGTCGAACGCCGAGGCGATCGGGTCGGAGATGATGACGCCGCCCGCGGGCACGTACCCGGAGTTCACGCCCTTCGCGAAGGTGATGAGGTCCGGGACGACGCCGTCGTGGTCGAACGCGAACCACTCCCCGGTCCGCCCGAACCCGGCCATCACCTCGTCGAGGATCAGCAGCACCCCGTAGCGGTCGGCGATCGCCCGGACGCCCGCGAGGTACCCGGGCGGTGGCACCAGGACGCCTGCCGTCCCGACGATCGTCTCGATGAGGATCGCCGCGACGGACGACGGACCCTCGGACTGCAGGACGCGCTCGAGATGGACGAGCGCGCGCTCGCACTCCTGCTCGGGTGTGGTCGCCCAGAACTCGCTGCGGTACAGGTACGGCCCGAAGACGTGGACGTGGCCGCGTGCGTACTCGTTGGGGATCCGCCGCCAGTCGCCCGTCGCGACGACCGCCGAGCCGGTGTTGCCGTGATACGAACGGTAGAACGAGATCACCTTGTCGCGGCCGGTCACCTGGCGCGCCATGCGGATCGCGTTCTCGTTGGCGTCCGCGCCGCCGTTCGTGAAGAAGACCTTGGAGAACCCGGCGGGCGCGTGCGCGACGATCGCGGCGGCCGCCAGACCCCGCGGGAGCACCGCGTGGCTCGGGGCCACCGTCGTGAGCTCCTGGGCCTGCGCCACGATCGCGGCGACGACCCGCGGGTGCTGGTGGCCGATGTTCGTGTTGACGAGCTGGCTCGAGAAGTCCAGCAGCGTGCGCCCGTCCGCCGTCTGCACCTCGCACCCCGCTGCGCCCGTGATGACGATCGGGTCGAGACTGCGCTGGGCGGACCAGGAGTGGAACACGTGGGCGCGGTCGAGCTCGTACGCGAGCTGTCCGGCGTCATCGAGCGGTGCGGTCATGCCTCTCGCCTCTTTCTCGGGTGGTGCCCGGCACCCGCCGGGGTCGACGCCGACGACCGCTGCGGTGCAGCGGCGCCGACCCCGGTCAGGTGCCTGGGATGGTGCGGTCGTGCGGTGCCGACGCGCTCGCGGTCAGCTGCCGCCCGCCGCGAGGGTCACGGTGAGCGGGGCGAACGTCGAGCCCGTCACGTCGACCCCCTCGGCCGTGAGCTCCGCGAGCGCCTTCGTCACATACTCGTTGGTGTGCGCCTCGGCGTCCGGCTCCTTGGTGATGACACTCGCCCCCTGGTCGTTCTTGGTCGTCAGGGCCACGTCGACCGTCTGCTTCCAGGCGGCCTCGTCGATCATGCCGATGCCGGCCTTGGACGGCCAGATGAGCTTGTTGACCTCGTTCGTCTGCCACAGCTGGTGGCTGTTGCCGAGCTGGGAACCGGCGGCCACTACGGCGTCACGGGCGGCCTCGGGGTTGTCGCGGGCGTAGATCCAGCCCTCGAGGCTCGCCTTGATGAACTTCACGGTCGTGTCCTGGTACGCCTTGTCCGAGCTCAGCTTCTCGGTGTTGGCCCAGATGGCGTCCTGGAGCATCGCGGTGCCCTCGGTGTTCCAGTCGATCACCGAGAAGTCGGACGGCTGGTACAGCGCACCGGTCGCCGGGTTGGTCGCCTCGAGCACCTGGGCGAACTCGTTGTAGGTCATCGCCTGGGCGGCGTCGATCTCGCCGGACAGCAGCGCGTTCATGTCGAACTGCTGCTGGACGAGCGTGACGTCCTTGGCCGGGTCGAGCCCCGCCTTCGTCATGCCCGCGAAGAGCTCGAACTCGTTGCCGTAGCCCCAGTTGCCGACCTTCTTGCCCTTGAGGTCGGCGGCGGTCGTGATGCCGCTGCCGGCGAGCGCGACCTGCAGCGTGCCCGACCGCTGGAAGATCTGCGCGACGTCGGTGATGCCCGCGCCCTGCTCCCGCGAGGCGAGCGCCTTGGGCACCCACGCGATCGCATAGTCGACCGAGCCGTCGGCCAGGACGGTCTGCGGCACGATGTCGACGCCGCCCTCGACGATCGTCACGTCGAGGCCCTCGGCCTTGTAGAAGCCCTGCGTGAGGGCCGCGTAGTAGCCGGCGAACTGCGCCTGCGTGAACCACTGCAGCTGGAGCTTGACCGGGGTGAGCGGGGCCGTCGTCGCGGCCGCCGTCCCGCTGGCCGTCCCTGTGGCCGCCGGTTCGGTCGCGCTGCTGCTGCTGCACCCGGTGAGAGCGAGCGCCGCGGCAACGCCGACGGCGGCTGCGCCCCATCCGGTACGCCTGGTGAGTCTCATCGTCATCCCTCTTCTCGGTGGGTGGTGATCGACCGACCTGGCAGCACCGGCAGGCGGACGTGGGTGGCGGGTCATCGACCCTGGCGGCGCGCGACGACGCGCTCGAGCGCGAGCGTCACGAGGTAGAAGACGAGCCCGAGAGCGATCGCCCCGAGCACGTAGGCCCAGGCCCGGGCATAGGCGCTGTTGGACGCGGCCGCCGTGATCCGTGACCCGAGACCGTTCTGCAGCCCGCCGAAGTACTCGGCGACGACCGCAGAGATGACCGCCGTCGACGAGGCGATGCGCAGGCCCGTGAACAGGAACGGCAGCGAGCCGGGGATCGTGAGCACGCGCGCCGTCTGACGGGGTGTTGCGGCGTAGGCGCGCACGAGGTCGCGGTGCACCGGCTGGACCTCGCGCAGACCCCGCAGCGTGTTGACGAACACGGGCACGAAGACCACGACCGCGACGATCATGCGGCGCGGCGTCGTAGACGTCGTCCCGAACATGGTGTTGAGCGCGGGTGCGAGCGCGACGATCGGCATGACCGAGACGGCCGCGGCCGTCGGGGACATCAGCGCGTCGATCCACCGGGCGCGTGTCGCGGCGATCGCCGCACCGATCGCCACGACCGTCCCGACGACGAGCCCGACGAGCACGTTGGAGCCGGTCGCCAGGGCGGCGGTCCAGATCAGCGGTCCCAGCGCACCCGCCTGGGTGGCGATCGCCGTCGGGCTGGGCAGCAGGTACGGCTTGATGCGCGCGCCGACGACGAGCGCCTGCCAGCCGGCCAGCACGACCGACCCGAGGACGAGCGGCGGGAGCCAGCTCCGGGCAGCACGCGTCGCGGCGGTCATCGCGCGTCCACGCCGCGCGGCGTCGGGGTCGTCGCGGGGCCGTCTGAGCCGCCCTCGTCGCCGTGGCCCTCGTGCAGGGCCTCGCGCACCGCGGTCACCGCGGCGAAGAACGAGGCGTCCTCGCGCAGCTCCTCGGAGCGCTCGGCGCCGCCGGCCAAGGTGATGGGGACGACCTGCCGGATGCGTCCCGGCCGCGGCGACATCACGACGACACGGTCGGAGAGGAAGACCGCCTCGGGGATCGAGTGCGTGACGAACACGACGGCGGCCTGGCTCTCCTGGCAGATCCGCACGAGCTCGGTCTGCATGCGCTCGCGCGTCATCTCGTCGAGCGCCCCGAACGGCTCGTCCATGAGCAGCAGGCTCGGCTGCTCGGCGAGCGCCCGGCCGATCGCGACGCGCTGCTGCATGCCACCGGACAGCTGGTGGGGGAAGTGCCCGGCGAAGTCGGCCAGGCCGACGAGCTCGAGCAGCTCGGTCGCGCGCGCCGCCCGGCCGGCCCGGCCGACCCCGTGCAGCTCGAGCGGCAGCTCGATGTTGGCGCGCACCGTCCGCCACGGCAGCAGCCCGGCCTGCTGGAACGCGATGCCGTAGTCCTGGTTCTCGCGAGCGACGCGCGGCGCCTTGCCGAAGACCGACAGCTCGCCGGAGGTCGGGGCGTCCAGGTCGGCGACGAGGCGCAGCAGCGTGGACTTGCCGCACCCGGACGGACCGATGAGGGACACGAACTCCCCCGGCGCGATGGTCAGGTAGACGTTCTCGAGCGCGGTGACCGCACCCGCCCTCGTCGTGAACACCTTGCCGATGCCGCGCGCCTCGACGGCCGGGGTGAGGCCGGTCGAGGGCGGCGTGGCGGCGAGCGTGCCGGTAGGGATCTGCGTGCTCATGAGACCTCCGCGATGCGGTAGCGGCCCAGCCCGAGGCTGAGCAGGGTGACGAGCCCGGCGGCGACGAGCCCGAGGGCCCCGGCCGCGACGATGGCGGCCCAGGGCTTCGCGGGGTCGCCGCTCGCCGACTGGGCGTAGGCGATGATGAGGCGGCCGATGCCCCCCTTGGTGCCGGTCGACACCTCAGCGACGACGGCACCGACGACGGCCGTCGCGGCGCCGAGCCGCAGCGCGGGCAGCACGTACGGGATGCTCGCCGGCAGCCGCAGGGACCGGAACGTGCGCCAGGGGCTCGCGGCCTGCGCCCGGAACAGCTCGACGTGCGCCTGCTGCGGCGACTGGAGCCCTCGCAACGCGCCGACCGCGACGGGGAAGAACGCGAGGTACGACGCGATCAGCGCGACCGACATCCAGCGCTCCCACACCAGGTCGCCGACGTGGATCTTGCCGCCCCAGCCGACGACCAGCGGCGCGAGGGCGATGAGCGGGACCGTCTGGCTCAGGACGACCCACGGATAGACGGCCGCCTCCGCGATCCGCGAGCCGTGCATGAGCACGGCGAGCGCGAACCCGCCCACGACCCCCGCGAGCCACCCCGCGATCGAGACGCGCAACGTGAACCAGCAGGCCTGGAGCATCGCGGCGCCGACGCTCGGGGAGCCTGCCGCCGAGCTCTCGGGCGTCCCCATGCGCGCGACGACGTCCCAGACGTGCGGCATGGACCGCGCGTCGGCCCGCGGCAGCACGCTCGCACCGAAGAGGTGGGCGCCGGTGTCCGGTCCGACGAGCTTGTAGAGCTCCCACAGCGCGCACGCGAGCATCAGCGCGGCGATGCCTACTCCCCCGCGCCGCAGCGCCGCCACCGCACGGGCCGGGCCCGGTCGCGCGTTCACGCGGTCGCCACGACGTTCTCGGCCATCGCCGGGATGACCCGCTCGCCGTACGCCCGGAGCGTCTCCTCCTTGTTGTCGTGCTGGAGGTACCCGGCGAACTGGGTCACCCCGAGCTCACGGAGCGCCTGCAGCTTCTCGACGTGCTCGCGCGGGCTGCCCAGCAGGCAGAACCGCTCGACGATCTCGTCGGGCACGAAGTCCGCGTGCGTGTTGCCCGCACGCCCGTGCTGGTTGTAGTCGTAGCCCTGGCGGCCCTCGATGTAGGCGGTGAGCGCCTTCGGCACGGTCGAGCCGTCACCGTACTTGGTGACGATGTCGGCGACGTGGTTGCCGACCATCCCGCCGAACCACCGGCACTGCTCGCGCATGTGGGCGCGCTCGGCGGGCGACTCCCCGTTGCCGACGTACATGGGCGCGGCGACGCAGAACTTGACGGTGTCGGGGTCCCGGCCGGCCTTCTCCGCCGCGTCCCGCACGGCCCTGATCATCCAGGCCGCGATGTCCGGGTCGGCGAGCTGCAGGATGAAGCCGTCGCCGACCTCACCCGTGAGCTTGAGCGCGAGCGGCCCGTACGCCGCGACCCACACCTCGAGGGCCGACCCCTTGCTCCACGGGAAGCGCAGCGTGCGGTCGTTGACCGTCACCTCGCGATCGTTCGCGAGCTCGCGGATGACGTGGATCGACTCGCGCAGCGTCGCGAGGTTCGACGGCCGCCCGTTGAGGGTGCGGACCGCCGAGTCGCCGCGACCGATGCCGCACACCGTCCGGTTGCCGTACATCTCGTTGAGCGTCGCGAACAGCGAGGCGAGCACGGTCCAGTCCCGCGTCGCGGGGTTCGTCACCATCGGCCCGACCATGATCTTCCGGGTCGCGGCGAGGATCGCCGAGTAGATGACGAACGGCTCCTGCCACAGCAGGTGCGAGTCGAACGTCCACACGTAGTCGAAGCCGTGCGTCTCGGCCTGGCGGGCCAGGTCGACCGTGCGCGAGGCGGGGGGATTCGTCTGCAGGACGACGCCGAAGTCCATGATGTCTCCCGGTCAGATGAGGTACTGGGACAGCTCGCGCTTGACGTACCGGCCGTGACCGGTACGGCCGTGGAACGTCCCGCCGTCGACGACGACCGAGCCGCGCGAGAGGACGGTGTCGACGTGCCCGTCGATCTCGAAGCCCTCCCAGGCGGAGTAGTCCATGGCCATGTGGTGGGTCTTGCCGAGGCCGATCGAGGTGTGTCCGTTCGGGTCGTAGACGACGACGTCCGCGTCCGCCCCCGGCGCCAGCACGCCCTTGCGGCCGTACATGCCGAACATGCGGGCCGGGGTCGTCGAGCAGATCTCGACCCAGCGCTCGAGCGTGATCTCGCCGGTGACGACGCCCTGGTAGAGCAGGTCGAGCCGGTGCTCGACCGAGCCGATGCCGTTGGGGATCTTCGAGAAGTCGCCGACGCCCAGCTGCTTCTGCGTCATGCAGAACGGGCAGTGGTCGGTCGAGACGAGCTGCAGGTCGTTGGTCCGCAGCGCGCGCCACATGTGGTCCTGGTGGTTCTCGGCCCGCGAGCGCAGCGGCGTCGAGCACACCCACTTTGCGCCCTCGAAGCCGGGCGCGCCGAGCTGCTCCTCGAGCGAGAGGTACAGGTACTGCGGGCACGTCTCACCGAACACGTTCTGGCCCTCGTCGCGGGCCAGGGCGATCTGCCGCGCGGCCTGCTTCGCGGACACGTGCACGACGTACAGCGGCGCGCCCGTGAGGTTCGCGAGCATGATCGCGCGGTGCGTCGCCTCCTCCTCGGCCTGCCACGGCCGGGAGATGCCGTGGAAGTACGGGTCGGTGTCGCCGCGGGCCAGCGACTGCTGCACGAGCAGGTCGATGACCGAGCCGTTCTCGGCGTGCATCATGATCATCGAGCCGTTGCTCGCGGCCCTCTGCATGGCCTTGACGATCTGCCCGTCGTCCGACAGGAACACGCCCTTGTAGGCCATGAACAGCTTGAAGCTGCTCACGCCCTCCCTGACGAGCTCGTCCATCGCCGTCAGCGACGAGTCCTGCACGTCCGACAGGATCTGGTGGAAGCCGTAGTCGATCGCACACTTCCCCGCGGCCTTGTCGTGCCACAGCGCGTACTGGTCGAGGGGGTTCTCGCCCGCGTACTGGACGACGAAGTCGACGATCGTCGTCGTGCCGCCCCACGCGGCCGCCGTCGTCCCGGTCTCGAACGTGTCGGACGCGAAGGTCCCACCGAACGGCATCTCCATGTGCGTGTGCGCGTCGATCCCGCCGGGGATCACGTACTTGCCGGTCGCGTCGATGACGCGGTCGACGCCCGCGGCGAGGTCCGTGCCGAGCACCGTCGAGCCGGGCGTGAGCAGCGCGACGACCTTCTCGCCGTCGATGAGCACGTCGGCGGCGCCGCGACCGGTCGCGTTGACGACTGTCCCGCCGGTGATGAGCGTGGTGGCCATCGGTGTTCCTCTCGGTGCGGTCAGGGTCAGGTCAGGGGGCGACGATCGGGCCGTAGGCGTCGGGGCGGCGGTCGCGGAAGAACTGCCAGCGCTCGCGCACCTCGCGGATCTGGTCGAGGTCGAGGTCGCGCAGCAGGAGCTGGTTCTCGGTCGACGACCCCACCTCGCCGACGTAGCTGCCGTCAGGCCCGACGGCGTACGACGACCCGTAGAACGCGACCGCGTCGTCCCCGTACTCGTTGTCCTCGAGCCCGACCCGGTTGTTCGCCACGACGAAGTACCCGTTCGCGACCGCGGCGGCCGGCTGCTCGATCTCCCAGAGCTTGTTGGAGATGCCGGGGGCCGTCGCATTCGGGTTGAACACGATCTGGGCGCCGTTCAGCGCGAGGACCCGCCACCCCTCGGGGAAGTGCCGGTCGTAGCAGATGTTGACGCCGATCCTGCCGACCGCGGTCTCGAACACCGGGTAGCCGAGGTTGCCGGGCCGGAAGTAGAACTTCTCCCAGAACTTCGGCAGGTGCGGGATGTGGTGCTTGCGGTACTTGCCGAGGTAGGAGCCGTCGGCGTCGATCACCGCGGCGGTGTTGTAGAGGACGCCGGGCTGCTCCTCCTCGTACACCGGCAGGACGATGACGATGCCGAGCTCCTTGGCGAGCGCCGCGAACCGGTCGGTCGTCGGCCCGGGGACCTGCTCGGCGTAGTCGTAATACTTCGAGTCCTGCGTGATGCCGAAGTACGGCCCGTAGAAGAGCTCCTGGAACGCGATGATCTGCGCACCCTGCGCAGCGGCCTCACGGGTCCAGGCCTCGTGGAGGGCGATCATCGACTCCTTGTCGCCCGTCCAGGTGGCCTGCGTGAATGCGACGCGTACGACGGTCATGGCTCCTCCGGTGATTCGATCTGCGCGGCCGGCGTACGGTCCCGGTCCGCGGGTGCGCCACCGGGGCCACCTCGCCTGGAATGTGACTGTGGGGGTTGAACATTTCTGCGGCGTTTCCCTGCGTTTCCCTCGTGAGAACTCGCGTGTCCGGGCGGTAAACATCTGGCCGGATGTCCGCAGCCGCCCGCCGGATCGGGGCCGGACCGGGTCACGCCGGGTGACGATGGGCACATGGACCTGGCCGCGCACGTCGAGGACCGCAGCCGACGCGGGATCGCCGCGGCCGTGTCCCGCCTCGTGCGCACGGGCCAGCTGCAGCCCGGTGACCGCCTGCCGACGGTGCGCGAGCTCGCGGCTGACCTCGCCGTGAGCCCCGCGACCGTGAGCGGTGCGTGGCAGGCGCTCGGCGCCGTCGGGCTCGTCGTCTCGCGCGGCCGCGCGGGCACCTTCGTGCTGCCCGAGCCGGCAGGCTGGCTGCCGCCCCGGTACCGGGACCTCGCCACCGGCGGCGCGGCGACATGGCTCGACCTGTCGAGCGGCACGCCGGACCCCCAGCTGCTGCCCCCGCTCGGCCCGGCGCTGGCCCGGGTCGCAGCGCGCAGCCCCGCGGCGGACACCGGCACCTACCTGTCGGCGCCGCTCGTCGAGCCGCTCGAGAAGCTGCTGCGCGCATCATGGCCGTTCCCCCCGCAACGGCTGACGGTCGTCGACGGTGCCGTCGACGCGCTGAGCCGCACGCTCGAGCAGGTCGCCCGCTTCGGCGACCGGGTCGCGGTCGAGGACCCGGGCTTCCCCCCGGTGTTCGACCTGCTCGACCAGCTCGGCCTCGAGCGCGTCCCCGTCCAGCTCGACCGGCAGGGCATGCGGGCCGACGCCCTGGCAGGCGCCCTCGCGGCGGGCGCGAGCGTCGTCGTCCTGCAGCCGCGCGCGCACAACCCGACCGGCATCTCCATGTCCCCGACCCGCACGCGTGAGCTCGCGGGAGTCGTCCGCCGGCACATGGCCGGCCCGACGAGTCCCGTGGTGCACGTCATCGAGGACGACCACTCGGGCGAGATCTCGTCATCACGCGACGTGAGCCTCGGCAGCTTCCTGGCCGACCGGGTCGTGCATGTGCGCTCCTACTCGAAGTCGCACGGACCCGACCTGCGCATCGCGGCTGTCGGCGGACCGGCCGCTGTGCTCGACGGCCTCGTGGCGCGTCGGATGCTCGGGCCCGGCTGGACGAGCCGCCTGCTCCAGCACGTCCTCGTCGACCTGCTGACGGACGGCGACGCGCTCGATGCCGTCGCGTCGGCGCGGCGCGTGTACTTCGCCCGTCGGCGGGCGCTGTGCGAGGCCCTCGCCGGGTACGGCGTGACCCTCGAGCCCGGCGACGGCCTCAACCTCTGGCTCCCGGTGCGCGACGAGCAGACCGCTCTCGTCCGACTCGCGGCGGCCGGGATCCGCGCCGCGCCCGGGACACCTTTCGTCGCCGCACCACCTGCCGACGGCGACGGCGGTCATGTGCGCGTGACGGTCGGGCTCGTACGGGACGAGTTCGACGCCGTCGCCCGCGTGCTCGCGCTCGCGGCGGCCGACTGAGCGGAGCGCCGCCGCTTGCCAGAACCCGTGGTCAGCGGCCTACTCTGTCCCCGGAACCGGGCCGTCTCTGACCCGGTGCAGCCGCCCGGACGTGGGTGGCCGGTCCATGGTGCGCGACGTGCGCCCGACTCTCCCTTCGTGCCGACGCAGCCATGAGGGTCATCCGTCGTTCACGCCCATCAGGAGCACCCGCACCCATGACGCCTCTGCCCGCCGCTCGCCGCCGCACGACGACGGCGTCCGCCGCCCTCCTCCTGCTCGCCCTCGCCGGCTGCGCCTCGGGCTCGGCCGCGGGAGCGCCGGCCACGACAGGCAGCTCCCCGACCGCCTCGTCGACGCCGACCGCGACGTTCAGCCCGGTGACGCTCGACAACTGCGGCACGAAGGTGACGGTCCCGACACCGCCCCAGCGCGTCGTCACCATCAAGTCGACGTCGACCGAGATGCTGCTCGCGCTCGGCCTCCAGGACCGGATCGTCGGCACCGCCTTCGCGGACGGGCCCGTCCCGACGCAGTACGCGAAGGCCGCCGCGGCGATCCCCGTGCTGTCGGACAAGGTGCCCGGCCAGGAGGCCCTGCTCACCTCGACCCCCGACTTCGTCTACGCCGGCTGGGAGTCCAACTTCTCGGCGGACGGCGCGGGCGACCGCGCGAGCCTCGCAGCTCTCCAGATCGGCACCTACGTGTCGCCCGCGGCGTGCAAGGAGCCGGGCTACCAGCCCGACCCGCTCACCTTCGACGACGTGTTCGGCGAGATCCGTGAGGTCGCCGGGATCTTCGGGGTGCCGGACCGCGCCGAGACGCTGATCTCGGCGCAGCAGGATCAGCTCGCGGCGATCAAGAAGCCCACGATGGCGACGTCAGCGCTCTGGTACAGCTCGGGCTCGGACACCCCGTACGTCGGAGCGGGGATCGGCGCACCGCAGATGATCATGGACGCCGTCGGGATCACCAACATCTTCGAGGGCGTGCACGACACCTGGACGCCCGTGGGCTGGGAGCAGGTCGTGGCCGCCGACCCCGACGTCATCGTGCTCGTCGACGCGACGTGGAACACCGCCGCGAAGAAGATCGACCTGCTCGAGCAGAACCCCGCCACGAGTCAGCTCACAGCGGTC
The DNA here is from genome assembly GCF_036279715.1 of Cellulomonas sp. Lineage (GTDB taxonomy): Bacteria > Actinomycetota > Actinomycetes > Actinomycetales > Cellulomonadaceae > Cellulomonas_A. The sequence continues at coordinate 21,607 of NZ_DASUIR010000171.1, forward strand.
CGCGAGCACCGCTACCTGAAGGTGCCGTTCCCGTCGACCGAGGCCGGGGTGCGCAACGTCGACGCCGCGGTGAGCCTCAGCGAGCAGCTGGCAGCCCTGAACTCCGCAGGCTGAGGTGCGGCGCGCCCCGATGGAGCGGCGCGGGTTCAGGCCGCCGCTCCGGCTCGTCCTGCCGGTGCTCGCCGTCGTGCTCGTGGCCACGGTGGTCGTCGCCGTGACCATCGGGCCGGCGGACATCGCCGCCACGGACGTCCTCCGGGCGATCGGTCGGCACCTGGGGCTGTCGACGGCGAGCGTGCCACGCCTGACCGACGCGATCGTGTGGGACCTGCGCCTGCCGCGCGTGCTCACGGCCGCGGCGGTGGGCGCGGGTCTTGCGCTCGGGGGCGCCGTCATGCAGAGCCTCACGCGCAACCCCCTCGCCGACCCGTACCTGCTCGGCCTGTCGTCCGGAGCGTCGCTCGGGGCCGTCGCCGTGCTCATCGTCGGGATCGGTCTCCTCCTGCCGGTCGCGGCGTTCGCGGGGGCGCTGCTGGCGCTCGTGGCGACGCTGACGCTCGCGCGGACGGGCGGGGTGCTGACCCCCGGTCGGGCCGTCCTCGCTGGGCTGGCGATCTCACAGCTGTGCGCGGCCGGGACCTCGTTCGTCATCTTCTGGACCGCGACCGGCGACTCCTACCGCGAGATCCTCAGCTGGCTCATGGGCTCGCTCGCCGGGACGACGTGGCAGTCCGTCGCGATCGCGGGTGGGGCACTGACTGTCGTCGGCGCGGTGCTGCTCGCCCAGGGGGGCAAGCTCGACGCGTTCGCGTTCGGTGACACCGCGGCGGCGGCACTCGGCATCGACGTCGAACGGCTCCGCTGGGGCCTGATGACTCTCGTCGCGCTGCTCACCGGTGCGCTCGTCGCCGTGAGCGGGGCAATCGGGTTCGTCGGCCTGATCCTGCCGCACGCCGTGTCGGTCGTGACCGGTCCCGCGCACCGCCGCCTGCTGCCGGTCGTGGCGCTCGTCGGCGCCGTCTTCCTCGTGTGGGCCGACACCGCCGCACGCACGGTCTTCAACCCGCGCGAGCTGCCCGTCGGGATCGTGACCGCGCTCATCGGCGTCCCGGTGTTCGCGTTCCTGCTGCGCCGGGGGCGAGGTGCGGCGTGGAGCTGACGATCGACGCGGTCCGCACCCGGCTCGGCGGCCGCTGGGTCGTCGACGGGGTCGACGCGACCCCTCCGGCGGGCCGCCTCACCGGGCTCCTCGGTCCGAACGGCGCGGGCAAGACGACCCTGCTGCGACTCGTCGCCGGGCTGCTCGACCCCGAGGAGGGCGCCGTGCTGGTGAGCGCGGGGCCCGACGGCGGCGCACCCACGGTCCCCGTCCATCGGCTGCCCCGCACCGCGCGTGCCCGCCGGATCGCGCTGCTCGAGCAGGAGTCGGCGAGCTCGGTCCCCCTCAGCGTGTCCGAGGTCGTCGCGCTCGGCCGCATCCCGTACCGCACCCGGTGGGGCACCGATCCCGACGGCGCGCACGCGACGGTGGTCCTGAGCGCGCTGAGGACCGCGGGCGCCGCCCACCTCGCCGACCGCGCCTGGTCGACCCTCTCGGGCGGCGAGCGGCAGCGTGTGCTCATCGCGCGCGCGCTCGCCCAGGAGCCCGAGCTGCTGCTGCTCGACGAGCCGACGAACCACCTCGACATCAGCGCGCAGCTGCACCTGCTGACGTTCGTCCGGGACCTCGGCATCACGACGGTCGCCGCCCTGCACGACCTCAACCTCGCGGCCGCGTTCTGCGAGCATGTGCTCGTGCTCTCCGACGGCCGGCTCGCCGCGGCCGGGCACCCCCGCGACGTCCTGACCCCCCAGCTCCTGCGCGACGTCTACGGGGTCGATGCCGACGTGCTCGTGCACCCGCGCACGGGCCGCCCGGTCATCGCCTTCCAGGAGCACGACAACCAGCACGGCCGAGAATCCGGGACGGGGTCCACATGAAGGTCACGGTCCTCGCGGGCGGGGTCGGCGGCGCGCGGTTCACGCGCGGGCTGCGTCACCTGCTCGCCCAGCGGCTGCCCGACGGCGCGGGCGGCACGACCGCCGAGATCACCGTCGTGGTGAACACCGGCGACGACATGTGGCTGCACGGCGTGCGGGTGTGCCCTGACCTCGACACCGTCATGTACACGCTCGGCGGCGCCGTCCACGAGGACCAAGGTTGGGGACGGCGCGACGAGAGCCGGCGCGTGTCCGACGACCTCGCCGCATACGACGTCGGGTGGGACTGGTTCACGCTCGGCGACCTCGACCTCGCGACCCACCTCGCCCGCACGCAGCTGCTGCGCGCCGGGCTCCCGCTCTCCGCGGTCACCGCACGGCTCTGCGAGCGGTGGCAACCGGGCGCCCGACTGCTGCCGATGAGCGACCAGGAGGTCGAGACGCACGTCGTGGTCGCCGGCGACCAGGGCGACGAACGGCTCCTGCACTTCGAGGAGTGGTGGGTGCGGCACCGCGCCGGGCTGCCGGCCGTGCGGTTCGAGCAGGTCGGTCTGGCCGGTGCCGCGCCGGCCCCCGGCGTCCTCGACGCCATCGTCCGGGCGGACGTCGTCGTGCTCCCGCCGTCCAACCCCGTCGTGTCGGTCGGGACGATCCTCGCGATCCCCGGGGTGCGCGACGCCGTTGCCTCGACACCAGCCGCCGTCGTGGGCGTGTCACCGATCGTGGGCGGCGCACCCGTGCGCGGCATGGCCGACGCGTGCCTGCTCGCGATCGGGGTCGAGACGAGCGCCGCCGCGGTCGCGCGGCACTACGGCCCGCGGTCGACGGGCGGGCTGCTCGACGCGTGGCTCGTCGACGAGGTGGACGCGGACGCGGTCGAGGGGCTCGTCGCGGACGGGTTCCGCGCCGGTGCGGCGCCGACCCTCATGACGGACGTCCCGACGACGGCCCGCATCGCCGCCGACGCCCTCGCGCTCGTGGGGCTCTGAGTCGCGCTACCCGGCCTGAACCGCCGGCCCCAGCCCGTCGAGCACCGCGCGCGTCCGGGGTCCCGGTCCGAGCAGACGCACTGCCCTGAGGTCCGCACGCACGTCGACGTCGCGGCGGACGGTCGAGCCCTGCGGCATGTCGAGCCGAACGTGACCCCGGTCGGCGTGGGCTCGCGCCGATCCCGGGCCGAAGCACGGGTCGACCGTGGCACCGGGCCGAGCCAGGAGCAGCGTGGTCCCGGTGCCGTCCGCATCCGGGACGAACGAGCGGGCGTGCGCGCCAGCCGCGTCGAGCGCTGCCGCGAGGTCGTCCGGACGCAGGGCAGGGAGGTCGCCGAGGAGCACCCCGACGCCGTTCCCCGGATCCAGGGCCCGGGCACGCGCGAGGCCGGCCCGCACCGCGGCGTCGAGCCCGCGGGGGTGCTCCTCGGCGACGACGTCGACCAGCGCGCCGACCGTGGCGGGGGCGAGCCGCGCCACCTCAGGGTCACCCGTGACGACGACCAGCCGGTCGACCTGCTCTGTCGCGCCCGCGGCGGCGAGCGTGTCCGCGGCCATGGCCCTCACGAGCGCCATGCGGCCAGGGTCGTCGAGGTGCCGCGCGAGGCGCGTCTTGCCGAGGCGCGCGTCCTTGACCGGGACGACGAGCGTCCAGCGCAGGGTCGGGGCGTGCTCGACCGTCGCCTCGGGGTCGCTCACAGCGCCGGAGGGCCGACGTCGGGAGCGCCGTCGGTCGCGTCCTTCCAGCCCTGCGCGTAGGCCTCGGCGCTGCCGGACGCGAACATGTCGTCCGGCCCGACCCGGACCAGCGACCGCGCCCCCGGACCGTCGTCGTCGGTCACGAGGTGCGCGAGCCCGCGCACGACCGCGACGGGTCGCCCGGTGGCCTTGCCCTTGACGAGCTCGGCGGCCGCGGCGACCTCGTCGGCGACGGCAGCCATGCTGGCCTGGAGCGTGCGCCCGAACGTGTCCACCGTGCCGCGCAGGTCGTCGATCACCAGGAGGCCCGCCGCCCCGATGGTGATGTCGGTCTGCCCGAGTCGCCAGGGCCGTCCGGCGGTGTCGGTGACGACCACCGCGAGGTGCACCCCGAACCGTTCCTGGAGTCCCGCCCGCAGCGTCCTGGCCGACGCGTCGGGGTCGATCGGCAGCAGCAGCACGGTGCCGTCGGCGGTGTTGCTCGCGTCCACCCCGGCGGCGGCCATCACGAGGCCGAGCCGGTTCTCGACGATGCGGGTGATGCCGCCCGCGTGCTCCCGGGTCGCGACCACCCGGACCGTCTCGTCGGTGATGGCCTGCTCGCGGTCGACCGCCGCGACGACCCGCCCCTCGGCCTTGGACACGATCTTGCTGGTGACGACCACGATGTCGCCGTTCACCAGGCGCTGGCCCGGTGCGGCGCCCTCGAAGAGCTCGGCCAGGAGCGCGACGAGGTCGTCGCCCGGACGGACCTCGGCGAGCCCGTCGGGCGCCCATGCGCGCATCTCGGCGCTCGCCCCGGGTCCGGGTGCCGCGCTCATCGGACGAGCCCCGGCAGGACGTCGCGGCCGAAGACGTCGATCCACTCACGCTGGTTGCGGCCGACGTTGTGCAGGTAGATCCGGTTGAAGCCGAGGTCGACGAAGCGCTGGATCTCGGCCCGGTGCACGTCGGGGTCCGCCGAGACCACGAGCCGTCCGGCGAAGTCCTCGGGGCGCACGAGCCGAGCCATCTGCTCGAAGTCGAACGGCGACCGGATGTCCGCCTTGGGGAAGCGCATGCCCCCGTTGGGCCACTCGGTCAGGGCGTTGGTCATCGCTTCCTCGTCCGTCTGCGCCCACGACAGGTGCAGCTGGAGGACCTTCGGCAGCGTGGCGGGGTCGCGCCCCGACTCGCGCGCGCCCTCGTCGAACCGCTGGAACAGCCCGGCGATCTTCTCGAGCGGCGCGCCGACCGTGATGAGCCCGTCGGCCACGCGTCCCGCGCGCTTGGCAGTCACCGGACCGGCGGTCGCGATCAGCACCTCGGGTGCCACCTCGGGCATCGTCCACAGCCGGGTCGACTCCAGCTTGTAGTACGTCCCGGAGTGCTTGACGTCCCGGCCCGCGACCGAGGCGTGGAACAGCTTCTTGATGAGCTCGACCGCCTCGAACATGCGGTTGATGCGCTCGGGCGCCTCGGGCCAGTAGGGCGCGACGACGTGCTCGTTGAGCGCCTCCCCCGATCCGATGCCGAGCCAGTGCCGCCCGGGGTACATGGCCGCGAGCGTCGCCGACGCCTGCGCGACCATCGCGGGGTGCCAGCGGAACGTCGGCGCGGTCACGCCGGGACCGATGTCGCCGCGGGTGCGTTCGCCGAGGGCCGCGAGCACGTTCCAGACGAACGCCGACTGGCCCTGCGCCGGGACCCACGGCTGGAAGTGGTCTGCCGCCATGACGCCCGAGAACCCGCGCGACTCGGCATGCACCGCGAGCTCGATCGCCTCGGTGGGGTGGAACTGCTCGAGCATCGCCGCATACCCGATCGCCAGCCCGCGCTCCCCCGCAACCCGCTCCTGGCCCACCGCCACCGTCACCGTCTCCCGCTCGTCGAGGTCCCTCGTGCGAAACCGCCTCGACGAGCGTAGCCAGTCCTCGTTTCGCGCAGGTTCCCGCCGGCTGCTTCACCTGCTGGCGTCGACTGCCTGCACGGAGCCGCACCGGCATCTGGGAAGATGGCTGACCATGAGCGCCTTGAACCCCGAGCAGCCCCCGACCGGCCCGACCATCTCGCGGACGACGGCGGAGCAGGTACCGGACAAGGTCTCGCTCGACGGGCTCGAGACGCGCTGGGATGCCGCCTGGTCGGCCCAGGGCACGTACGCGTTCGACCGGACCCGCACACGCGAGCAGGTGTACTCGATCGACACCCCGCCGCCGACAGTCTCGGGCTCGCTGCACGTCGGGCACGTGTTCTCCTACACGCACACCGACGTCGTCGCGCGGTTCCAGCGCATGCGCGGCCTCGAGGTCTTCTACCCGATGGGGTGGGACGACAACGGCCTGCCGACCGAGCGCCGCGTGCAGAACTACTTCGGGGTGCGCTGCGACCCGTCGCTGCCGTACGTCGAGGGGTACACGCCGCCGTTCGAGGGCGCCGACGGCAAGAGCGTCCGCGCCGCGGACCAGCAGCCGATCAGCCGCCGGAACTTCGTCGAGCTGTGCGTGCGGCTCACCGCCGAGGACGAGCAGCAGTTCGAGGCGCTCTGGCGTCACCTCGGCCTGAGCGTGGACTGGTCGCACCACTACCAGACCATCGGTCGCGACGCGCAGACCGTCGCCCAGACCGCGTTCGTGCGGAACCTCGCGCGCGGCGAGGCGTACACGGCCGAGGCGCCGGGCCTGTGGGACGTGACGTTCCAGACTGCGGTCGCGCAGGCCGAGCTCGAGGCCCGCGACTACCCCGGGGCCTTCCACAAGGTCGCGTTCCACCGCCCCGACGGCTCCCCCGTCTACATCGAGACCACCCGGCCTGAGCTGCTGCCGGCCGTCGTCGCGCTCATCGCGCACCCCGACGACGAGCGCTACCAGCACCTGTTCGGCACGACGGTGACCTCGCCGCTGTTCGGCGTCGAGATCCCGGTGCTCGCCCACACGATGGCCGAGCCCGAGAAGGGCGCCGGCATCGCGATGTGCTGCACCTTCGGCGACCTGACCGACGTGCAGTGGTGGCGCGAGCTGCAGCTGCCGACCCGGTCGGTCCTCACCCGCGACGGCCGCCTGGCCCGCGAGACCCCGGACTGGATCACGTCGGCCGAGGGCACGGCCGTGTTCGTCCAGCTCGCGGGCAAGACGACGTTCTCCGCGCGGACGATCGTCGTGGACGCCCTGCGCGACGCCGGCGACCTGGACGGCGAGCCCGTCGCGACCCAGCGCAAGGCCAACTTCTACGAGAAGGGCGACAAGCCCCTCGAGATCGTCACGAGCCGCCAGTGGTACATCCGCAACGGCGGGCGCGACGCCGAGCTGCGCGACACGCTCCTCGCGCGCGGCGACGAGCTGAGCTTCCACCCGGACTTCATGGCCGTCCGCTACCAGAACTGGGTCGGCGGCCTCAACGGTGATTGGCTCGTCTCGCGCCAGCGCTTCTTCGGGGTGCCGATCCCGGTCTGGTACCCGCTCGACGCCGATGGCGAGCCGCGCTACGACGCGCCGATCACGCCGCCCGAGCAGGCCCTGCCGATCGACCCGTCCGCCGACGTCCCGGCCGGGTACACGCCCGACCAGCGCGGCGTGCCCGGCGGGTTCATGGGCGACCCCGACATCATGGACACCTGGGCGACGAGCTCGTTGACCCCGCAGATCGCCGGCGGCTGGCTCGCCGACCCCGACCTGTTCGCGCGCGTCTTCCCGATGAACCTGCGCCCGCAGGGCCAGGACATCATCCGCACGTGGCTGTTCTCGACAGTCGTGCGCTCGCACCTCGAGCACGGCAGCCTGCCGTGGTCCGACGCCGCGATCTCGGGCTGGATCCTCGACCCCGACCGCAAGAAGATGAGCAAGTCGAAGGGCAACGTCGTCACGCCGATGGGCCTGCTCGACGAGCACGGCTCCGACGCGGTGCGGTACTGGGCGGCCTCGGCCCGGCTCGGGACGGATGCGGCGTTCGAGATCGGCCAGATGAAGATCGGTCGCCGGCTCGCGATCAAGGTGCTCAACGCGAGCAAGTTCGTCCTCGCGTTCGGGGCTCCCGACGAGCGCGCCGCACTGCTCGACGCCGGCCTCGTGACCGTCCCGCTCGACCGCGCGATGCTCGCGGGTCTGGCCGACGTCGTGGACCGTGCGACGGCCGCGCTCGAGCAGTACGACCACACGCGTGCGCTCGAGCTGACCGAGACGTTCTTCTGGACCTTCTGCGACGACTACCTCGAGCTGGTCAAGGACCGCGCATATGCGGGCGGTGCCGTCGAGTCCGACGTCTCGGCCGACACGGCCTCCGCGCGCGCCGCGCTGGGCATCGCTCTCGACACGCTGCTGCGACTGTTCGCACCGGTCCTGCCGTTCGCGACCGAGGAGGTCTGGTCGTGGTGGCGCGAGGGCTCGGTGCACCGCACCCCGTGGCCGACGTCAGACCCGCTCCGCGCCGCTGCAGGAGACGCCGACCCGGGCGTCGTCACGGCCGCAGGCTCGGCGCTCGCTGCCTTGCGCAAGGTGAAGTCCGAGGCCAAGGTGTCGATGCGGACCGAGATCGCGGCGGTCACACTGCTCGTCCCTGCCGCGCTGCGGGTCGGCGTCGAGGTCGCGCTCGACGACGTGCGCGCGGCAGGCCGGGTCACGGGGACGCTCACGATCGAGACCGCCGAGGTCGAGTCCGTGGTCGCCCGCGACACCGAGCTGCTCCCCGCGGAGCCCAAGCCCGCCAACTTGCATATCTAGTGTCCCGAGTGCATACTCATGCAGCCACCTTTGAGAGGACTGCCGTCATGAAGACCGCCCTTCGTCTGATCCCCCTCGGCCTCGCGGCCGCCCTCGCGCTGACCGGATGCGCGTCGTCGAGCAGCCCCGCTGCGAGCACGGCGGCCACGGAGGGGAGCTCGGCAGCGAGCACCGCAGCGACGACCGACGTCACCTTCGTCGACCCGGGCAAGCTCACCGTGTGCACCAACCCGCCCTACGAGCCGTTCGAGTTCAGCGACGCGTCGGGCAACATCGTCGGGCTCGACATCGACATCGTGGGTGAGGTCGCCAAGGACCTGGGCGTCTCGCTCGCGACGACGGTGACGCCGTTCGAGGGCATCCAGTCGGGCGCGAACCTCGACACGGGCACGTGCGACGTCGTCGCGTCGGGGATCACGATCACCGCCGACCGCAAGGCCAAGATCGACTTCTCCGACCCGTACTTCAACGCGGACCAGGGCCTGCTCGTCCCCGAGGGCTCCGACCTCAAGGACATCGCGTCGCTCAAGGGCAAGAACGTCGCCGTGCAGCAGGCGACCACGGGCGAGACGTGGGCGAAGGACAACGGCCTGGACGCCGTCACGTTCGAGGACCTGGGCCTGCAGATCCAGGCGCTCAAGACCGGCCAGGTCGACGCGGTCGTCAACGACATCGCGGTGCTCGGCCCGTTCGTCAGCCAGGGCTTCACGGTGGCGGCGAACTTCTCGACCGGCGAGCAGTACGGCCTGGGCGTGAAGAAGGGGAACACCGCGCTGGTCGCGGCGATCAACAAGACCCTCGCGCGCATCCACGCGGACGGCACCTACGACGCGATCTACAAGACGCGCATCGGCACCGCCCCCACGGGCAGCTGACATGGCCGTGACGGACGGCGAGTCACTGGCGCTGGTGCCTCGCACCGGCCGGAGCCCGCGTCAGCGCGCCCGGACGGCGCGCGGCATCCAGTACGTGGTGCTGATCGTCGCACTCGCCGCCGTCGCCGCCGTGACCGACTGGTCACGCATCGGGACGTCGTTCTTCAACCCGACGGCTGCGTCGCACATCATGCACCAGCTGCCGACCGGCATCCGCAACACGGTGCTGTACACGCTGGCAGCGTTCGTAGTCGGCCTCAGCCTCGGCACGCTGCTCGCGCTCATGAAGCTCTCCTCGGTGCGCCCCTACCGGTGGATCGCGACGACGTACATCGAGTTCTTCCGCGGCATCCCCGCGCTGCTCGTCGTCGTCGCGTTCGGCTTCGCGGTGCCGATCGCCTTCGGGGTGAACATCGGGTCCCTGCTCGTGAAGATCGCGCTCGCGCTGGGACTGGTCTCCGCGGCCTACATCGCCGAGACGCTCCGGGCCGGGATCCAGGCGGTCCCGCGTGGACAGATCGAGGCGGCCCGGTCTCTCGGCATGTCGCACACGCGCACGCTGATGACCGTCGTCATCCCGCAGGCGTTCCGCATCGTGCTCCCGCCGATGACCAACGAGTTCATCCTGCTGACCAAGGACACCTCGCTCGTGTTCCTGCTCGGGCTCAAGCCGGCGCAGGTGGACCTCACCTATATCGGCCGAGACGCCCTCAACAAGGCCACGGGCGGGTTGACCGCCCTCTTCGTCGTCGGCGCCGCCTACCTCGTCATCACCATCCCGCTCGGGTTCCTCGCCCGCTGGCTCGAGCGCCGCAGCGGAGGGGGCAACCGCCCATGAGCACGAGCCCCACGGCCGGCCCGGGCGACGCACCCGTCGTCGAGATCTCCGGCCTGCACAAGTCGTTCGGCGAGCGCGAGGTCCTGCGCGGCATCGACCTCCAGGTGGCACCCGGTGAGGTGGTGTGCATCATCGGACCCTCGGGCTCGGGCAAGTCCACACTGCTGCGCTGCGTGAACCTCCTGGAGCAGCCGACGGCGGGCACGATCCGGGTGCTCGGCACCGAGGTCACCGACCCCGACGTGGACATCGACCACGTCCGGACGCACGTCGGGATGGTGTTCCAGCAGTTCAACCTGTTCACGCACCGCACGGTCCTCGACAACTGCACGCTCGCCCAGCGCAACGTGCTGGGGCGCTCGAAGGCCGAGGCCGAGCGGGTCGCGATGGCGAACCTCACGCTCGTCGGGCTCGCCGACCGGGCCGGCGCCCACCCCGCGCAGCTCTCGGGCGGCATGCAGCAGCGGGTCGCGATCGCGCGCGCGCTCAGCATGGACCCCCACCTCATGCTCTTCGACGAGCCGACGTCGGCCCTGGACCCCGAGCTCGTCGGCGAGGTCCTCGCCGTCATGCGCGACCTGGCCGAGGCCGGCATGACGATGCTCGTCGTGACCCATGAGATGGCGTTCGCCCGCGAGGTCGGCGACCGCGTGGTGTTCATGGACGACGGCCAGGTCGTCGAGATCGGGCCCGCCGAGCAGGTCATCTCCGCGCCGCGCGAGGAGCGCACCCGCACGTTCCTCCAGCGGGTCGTCGACCCGACGCACGCCGCTGCAGCGCGGGGCACAGCCGCCGACTAGGGTCGACGTGCCCGACCCCTGCTGACCTGGAGCACCGATGCGCGAGATCACGTCCCCCAGCCTCGTCGAGGCCGACCCGGCCTGGAGCATCCCGGGACTGCTCGCCAAGCGCGTCGCCCGCAGCCCGCACGGGACCGTGATCGAGCGCTCGTCGGGTCTCGGTGGGACCTGGACCCCGGTCACCGCGGCCGCCTTCGCCGCCGAGGTCGCGGCGGTGGCCAAGGGGCTCGTCGCGCACGGGATCGCGCCGGGCGACCACGTGTCGATCATGTCGCACACGCGGTATGAGTGGACCGTCGCCGACTTCGCGATCTGGGCCGCGGGCGCCATCAGCGTGCCGATCTACGAGACGTCGTCGCCCGACCAGGTCCGCTGGATCCTGTCCGACTCGAACGTGCGGCTCGCGATCGTCGAGACCGCCGCCCACGCGGCCGTCATCGAGAACGTCCGCGCCGAGCTGCCCGACCTCGGTGAGGTGGTCGTGATCGACGAAGGCGGCATCGCGGCGCTCGTCGCCCACGGCGCGGACGTCCCGGACGCCGAGATCGAGCACCGCAGCGCGCAGCTCGGCGCCGAGGACGTCGCGACGATCATCTACACGTCCGGCACGACGGGCCGCCCGAAGGGGGTCGTGCTGACGCACGGCAACTTCGTGGCGCTCACGCTCAACGGCACCCTGGGCCTCGCCGAGGTCTGCGCGCAGCCGGACTCGCGCACGCTGCTGTTCATGCCGCTCGCCCACGTCTTCGCTCGGTACATCGAGGTGCTGTGCATCCCGTCCGGCGCGGTGCTGGGCCACACGCCCGACACGCGCAACCTGCTCGCCGACCTCGAGACGTTCAAGCCGACGTTCATCCTGGCCGTGCCTCGCGTCTTCGAGAAGGTCTACAACTCCGCCGAGCAGAAGGCCGGCGCCGGCGCGACGCTGCGGATCTTCCGGTGGTCGGCGAAGGTCGCGATCACCTACTCGCGCGCGCTCGAGACAGCGAGCGGTCCGGGGTTGGTACTCAAGGCCCAGCACGCCGTCGCTGACGCGCTCGTGCACCGCAAGCTGCGCGCCGCGCTCGGCGGCAAGGCGAAGTACGCCATCTCGGGCGGCGCCCCGCTCGGCGAACGGCTTGGCCACTTCTACCGCGGCATCGGCCTGCAGGTCCTCGAGGGCTACGGGCTGACGGAGTCGACGTCGGCGACCGCCGTCAACCGACCCGAGTCGGTCAAGATCGGCACCGTCGGCCCGCCGTTCCCCGGTACCTCGATGCGGATCGAGGACGACGGCGAGATCTCGATCGCCGGACCGCACATCTTCCGCGGGTACCACAACAACCCGGAGGCGACGGCCGAGTCGCTCGTCGACGGCTGGTTCCACACCGGCGACCTCGGGTTGTTCGACGACGACGGCAACCTGCGTATCACCGGTCGTCTCAAGGAGATCATCGTGACCGCGGGCGGGAAGAACGTCGCACCCGCCGTGCTCGAGGACCGGCTCCGGGGCCACCCGATCGTGAGCCAGGTCGTCGTCGTCGGCGACGCGCGTCCCTTCATCGGCGCGCTCGTGACCCTCGACGCCGAGCTGCTGCCCGGATGGCTGTCGGCGCACGGCCTGCCCCCGATGGAGCCGGCGGCGGCGGCGACCAACCCCGGGGTGCTCGCGGCCCTGGACCGAGCGGTCACGCGCGCCAACGAGGCGGTCTCGCGCGCGGAGTCGATCCGCAAGATCCACGTGCTGCCGACCGACTTCAGCGAGGCGAACGGGTACCTCACCCCGACGCTCAAGGTGAAGCGCGCCCAGGTGCTCAAGGACTTCGCGGCGGAGATCGACGCGCTCTACGTCGACACCCGGACGAGCGACTGACACCCGCGGGTGACGAATCGAGCGCGCCACCGGGGTCCGGGGCGGCGCGCTCGGTTCGACGCCTCAGACGCTGTTGCGCAGCCGCGACCTGTCGCCCGACTGGCTGAGCACCGACTCGCGCGGTGTGGAGCCGTCGTTCCACCGCAGCAGCGCGCCGACCCCGTCGACGAGGTCCACGGCACCGTCCTCGGCGAACGTGAGACCTGCATCCTGACCGAGCGCAGCCCGCATGAGGGCGATGTCGGCACGTAGGGTCCGCGCACCCTCCTCGACGCCCATCGTCGCGAGGTCGGCCCGGCTGAGGGCGACCTGCAGAGGCTCAGGACCCACCCAGAGCTCACGCTCAGCCAAGGGGGACGACGCGCCCGCGACGGACTCCGCCAGGACGAGCTCGCGCACCTGACCGCGGCGCAGCACGTCGACCACGTCACCCAGCTCGGTCACGGCAGACCCGCCACGGCCCTGCTGCGTCCGGAACAGGTCGAGGACGAGCTCGCGGCGCCGCGTCCGGTGATCGGCCAGAGCCTTGGCCACCCGGGCCGCGAACACCTCCTGCTTGATGCCGTCGGCACGTGAGCCGCCGGGGACCTCGATGAGCATCTCCCGCACGCGCTGGCCGACCGCGTCGCGAACGAGCGCGACCGCTCGCACGTCGCCCGTCAGCAGGACGAGCTCGGGATGGCGCCGTCCGACGACGCGGTCGAGCTCCGCCGCGACGACCTGCGCGTTGCGTTCCCAGGAGTCCTCTGCGCGCGTCGCGAGCCGGCGCTGCGAGGTGCCGCCGTCATGGGTCTTGTGCAGCACGTCGTGCCCGCCCTCGATCGACTCCATCGGCGGACCGACGAGACCCGATCCCTCGGACCACGTCAGGTCGGCGCCCAGGCGATCGACCTCGACGAGCAGGTACCGCGTCGACTCGTCGGCGGCGCGCGCGGCCGGCAGCAGCGCCGGCGCGGGTCCGCAGACGGCGAGCGACTGCGCGGGAGGCTCCGCGAGCACCCGATCGACCCGGACGCCCTCCGCGTCGGCGATCAGGACCCGACCGTGCGACCCCGCGACGCGGGCGGGGCGGGCCACACGATCGCCGATCTCGTCCAGCACGGCGGTCGGCGCCCCCTGATGCTCGAGCTCCCGGCGCACCGCCTTCCAGCGGTCCGAGGACTCGGACGAGCCGGCCGCCTCCGCGGGGGTGGCGTCGATGTAGACGGTCGTGAAGGGGGCGGGTCGGCCGAGCAGGGGCTTGAGCCAGTTCAGATCCATGGGCAACGTCTCCGGAGTCGATTCCCAAACCCGGCCGTGGTGGCGCCTGCGGCACGCCACTCCGGGTGCTGACCCCACCTACCCTCCGCCAGGTGGGCGTCCGGCGCCACCCCCGGCGCGATCGGTCACCCGGTCAGGCGCCCGGGACCGCCGGACCGTTGGCGAGGGCCTCGTGGTGACGGATGACCTCTTCGACGATGAAGGCCAGAAACTTCTCGGCGAACACGGGGTCGAGATCCGCCTCGTGGGCGAGCTGACGCAGCCGCGCGACCTGCTGCGCCTCCCGCCCGAGGTCGGAGGCCGGCAGACCTCGGGCGGCCTTGAGCATGCCGACCTGCTGCGTCGCCTTGAACCGCTCGGCCAGCAGGTACACGAGCGCCGCGTCGATGTTGTCGATGCTCCCGCGCAGCCGCACGAGCTCGGCAGGCAGCGGCTCCTGGGAGCTGGCGCTGTCCGGAACCGCGGTCACGCGCTCTTCTCGCGCTCGGTCCGCTTGGGCTTCTGGACGTCACGCGGGACGAGCGTCGGGTTCACGTTCTCGAGCACGACCCCGCGGGTGATGACGACCCGGCCGACGTCGTCCCGGCTCGGGATCTCGAACATGACCTGCTGGAGGACCTCTTCCATGATCGCTCGCAGCCCACGCGCGCCAGTGCCGCGCAGCAGCGCCTGGTCGGCGATCGCGGCGATCGCGTCCTCCGTGAACTCCAGCTCGACGCCGTCGATCTGGAACATGCGCTGGTACTGCTTGACGAGCGCGTTGCGGGGCTCGGTGAGGATGCGCACGAGGGCGTCACGGTCGAGCGGCGAGACCGTGGTGATGACCGGGACACGGCCGATGAACTCCGGGATGAGCCCGAACTTGAGCAGGTCCTCCGGCATGACCTCGCCGAACACGTCGACGTCGTCGACCGAGTGCAGGGAGGCGCCGAACCCGATCCCTCGACGACCGGCGCGCGACGTGATGATCTCGTCGAGGCCCGCGAACGCACCGGCGACGATGAACAGCACGTTCGTCGTGTCGATCTGGATGAACTCCTGGTGGGGGTGCTTGCGGCCGCCCTGCGGCGGGACCGAGGCGGTCGTGCCCTCGAGAATCTTCAGCAGCGCCTGCTGCACGCCCTCGCCCGAGACGTCGCGCGTGATCGACGGGTTCTCGCTCTTGCGGGCGATCTTGTCGACCTCGTCGATGTAGATGATGCCGGTCTCGGCCTTCTTGACGTCGTAGTCAGCGGCCTGGATCAGCTTGAGGAGGATGTTCTCGACGTCCTCGCCGACGTAGCCGGCCTCGGTGAGCGCCGTGGCGTCGGCGATCGCGAACGGCACGTTGAGCATCTTGGCGAGGGTCTGCGCGAGGTACGTCTTGCCGCAGCCCGTGGGGCCGATCAGCAGGATGTTCGACTTCGCGATCTCGATCGGGTCGTCGCCGCCGATGCCGCTGCCCGCCCGGCCGAGCTCGCCGGCCTGGATCCGCTTGTAGTGGTTGTACACCGCGACCGCGAGGGTCCGCTTGGCCGGCTCCTGGCCGATGATGTACTGCTCGAGGAACGCGAAGATCTCTTTCGGCTTCGGCAGGTCGACCATGGCGGTCTCGGTCGACTCGGCCAGCTCTTCCTCGATGATCTCGTTGCACAGGTCGATGCACTCGTCGCAGATGTAGACCCCTGGCCCCGCGATGAGCTTCTTGACCTGCTTCTGGGACTTCCCGCAGAACGAGCACTTGAGGAGATCGGCTCCGTCCCCGATACGAGCCACGTGCGTCCCCTTCCTTCGTGTCGCTCTCCGTCCGGCTGGGCGGCGCGTCGTCCTGCTCCGACGGGGCGCGGCCTCGCCGGTCGCCCCCGTGCTCCCCCCATTGCACACCACCCGCGCCGACATGTCAGCCTGCGGACCCTCGGGAGCCCGGCGTGTCCCTGCCGGGCCCGCGTGACGGGCCCGGCAGGTCGAGGGTCAGACCGGCTGGACGACGACCGGGACGACGCCCTTGCGCGACGCGAGCACCTGGTCGACGAGGCCGTACTCGAGGGCCTCGGCCGCCGTGAGGATCTTGTCGCGCTCGATGTCGAGACGGACCTGGTCGACCGTGCGGCCCGAGTGCTTCGCCAGCGTCTCCTCGAGCCACTCGCGCATGCGGATGAGCTCGTTGGCCTGGATCTCGATGTCGGAGGCCTGCGCGTAGCCGCCGCCCTCCATCGCGGGCTGGTGGATCAGGATTCGGGCGTTCGGCAGCGCGAGGCGCTTGCCGGGGCTGCCCGCACCGAGGAGCACCGCCGCGGCCGAGGCCGCCTGGCCGAGGCACACCGTCTGGATCTGCGGCTTGATGTACTGCATGGTGTCGTAGATCGCCGTCATGGCGGTGAACGAGCCACCCGGTGAGTTGATGTACAGGATGATGTCGCGGTCCGGGTCCGTGCTCTCGAGCACGAGCAGCTGGGCCATGACGTCGTCCGCGGACGCATCGTCGACCTGGACACCGAGGAAGATGATGCGGTCCTCGAACAGCTTGGTGTACGGGTCCTGACGCTTGAAGCCGTAGGCCGTGCGCTCCTCGAACTGCGGAAGCACATAGCGTCCGTTGGGTGAGGTGGGGGCCAGGCCCGATGCGCCCGGACCACCCAGGCGCCCGGCGCGGGCGTAGAACTGCGACTCGATGCTCATGGGGGTTCTCCTCGTGCTCTCGCGGGGGACGGTCGGCGCGCCGGTCAGGACGCCGTCGTCCCACCGCCGCCGGAGACAGACCCGGCATGGGTGACGACGTGGTCGACGAAGCCGTACTCGAGCGCCTCCGGCGCGGTGAACCAGCGGTCGCGGTCCGAGTCGGCGGTGATCTGCTCGACCGTCTTGCCGGTCTGGCCGGCGATGAGCTCGGCGAGCAGCGACTTCATGTGCAGGATCAGCTGGGCGTTGATTCGGACGTCGGTCGCGGTCCCCCCGATGCCGCCCGAGGGCTGGTGCATCATGACGCGCGCATGGGGCGTCGCGTAGCGCTTGCCCTTGGTGCCCGAGGAGAGCAGGAACTGGCCCATCGAGGCAGCCATGCCGATCGCGACGGTCGCCACGTCCGGCTGGATGTACTTCATGGTGTCGTAGATCGCCATGCCGGCCGTGATCGAGCCGCCGGGCGAGTTGATGTACAGGAAGATGTCCTTGGTCGGGTCCTCGGCCGCGAGAAGCATCATCTGGGCGCAGATGGCGTTCGCGTTCTCGTCGCGGACCTCCGAGCCCAGCCAGATGATCCGCTCGCGCAGCAACCGGTTGTAGATGTGGTCGTTGAGGCCGAATCCAGGCGAGTCCGCCCGGGCGATCGCTGGTGTCTGGTCGTTCACGAAGGCTCCTTCGTCTGACTGCGTCCGCGACCGGAATCCCGGTGCGGACCCTGCATGTTCAGTGACCCTAACGCGACGTGCCCGCCCCGAACGTCCCTCGTCGGCGCGTTTTCGCTGTCGGCGCACACGCCCTGGGGCAGGTCAGCACCCCGGCCCCGAGGCGGCACCCGACCCGGAACGCCGAGGGCCCCGCACCGGGTGCGGTGCGGGGCCCTCGGGGCGGGACGTCCAGGTCAGGCCGTGGGCTCCGACGTGGCCGGCTGCTCGTCGTCGAAGATGATGTCCGACTCGTCGTCGCGCGTCTCGGCGAGCGCCTCGATCGCGTCCTCCGCGTCCGTCCCGATGAACTCGGACAGGTCGACGACGTTGCCGCCACCGTCCTTGACCTCGATCTTGCGCAGCGCGACCGCGAGCGCCTTCGAACGGGCGACCTCGGCAACCATCGCCGGGATCTGCCCCTGCTGGTCGACCGTCTGGATGAACGTGTTCGGGTCCATGCCGTACTGGCGCGACGCGCTCACGAGGTAGTCGAGGAGCTCGTTCTGGTTGACCTTGATCTCGAGGTTCTCCGCGAGCGTGTCGAGCAGGATCTGGTTGCGCAGCGCCGTCGTGGCCTGCTCCCCGACCTCGGCGCGGTGCTCGTCGTCCTCGAGGCGCCCCTCGGACTCGAGGTGACGGGTCACCTCGGCCTCGACGACGCCCTGCGGGACCGGGATCTCCGTCGCGGCGATGAGCTGCTCGAGGAGCTGGTCACGCGCCTGCACGGCCTGGTTGGAGGCCTTGATCCGTGCGACCTGCTCGCGCAGGTCCGCGGTCAGCTCCTCGAGCGTGTCGAACTCGCTCGCGAGCTGGGCGAAGTCGTCGTCGGCCGTGGGGAGCTCGCGCTCCTTGACGGTCGTCGCGGAGATGGAGACCTGCGCCTGCTCGCCGGCGTGCTCGCCGCCCGCGAGGGCCGTCTCGAACGTCGTGGTCTCGCCGGCGGACAGGCCCGTGACGGCCTCGTCGAGGCCCTCGAGCAGGTTGCCGGAGCCGACGCGGTAGCTGGTCCCGCTGACCGAGTCGACGGTCTCGCCGTCGATCGTGGCCTCGAGGTCGAGGACGACGAAGTCACCGTCGGCGGCGGGCCGGTCGACACCGACGAGCGTGCCGAAGCGCTCGCGCAGCGCGTCGAGGCGCTCGGTGACGTCCTCGTCGGTGACCTCGACGTCGTCGACCGTGATCGCGATCGCGTCGAGCGACGGGACGGTGATCTCGGGCCGGACCTCGACCTCGGCGGTGAAGTGGAGCTCGCCCTCGGCGCCCGTCGGGGTGCCCTCGAGCGCGGGGATCTTCGTGACCTCGACCGCGGGCTGACCCATCGGGCGCAGCTTGTTGTCGCGGACAGCCTCGGCATAGAAGCCCGAGAGCCCCTCGTTGACCGCGTGCTCGATGACCGCGACGCGACCGACCCGCTGGTCGATGATGCGTGGCGGGACCTTGCCCTTGCGGAAGCCGGGAACGGTGACCTGCTCGGCGATGTGCTGGTACGCGTGGTCGATGCTCGGCTTGAGCTCGTCGTACGGCACCTCGACGGTCAGCTTGACCTTGGTGGCGTCCAGGGTCTCGACGGCGCTCTTCACTTCAGTGGTCTCCAACTGCTCGGGGCGGGCGCCGGCGACTCCGGCGACATCCGTGGCGTGCTGCGCGAGCCGTGCCTGGTCCCGAGGTCCGAAGAGACCGGACGGGGTGAGGCGGCACGCGTCACGCGACCCTCGATGCTACGTCACGGCACCGCGACGCCCCAAAGCCGCGGGCGCGTCACGCGGCCGAGGTCGAGTTACTGATCGGTCGGGATGGCGGGATTCGAACCCACGACCTTCCGCTCCCAAAGCGGACGCGCTACCAACCTGCGCCACATCCCGTGCGCGACGAGTGTAGTGGGGCCACCGACCAGTGCCGCCGACCCGGTAACCTAGGTGCGCTGGACGGCGCGAGCCGACCATGCGGGTGTAGCTCAATGGTAGAGCCCCAGTCTTCCAAACTGGCTACGGGAGTTCGATTCTCCTCACCCGCTCCAACGTTTCCGCAGGTCAGAGACCTGCGACGACCGTGTCAGACCCCCGCTGGACCCTTGTCGCAGGCCTGTCGTGCCATAACGTGCCATAAGCGCCCGGAGGTCCCGCCATGACTGATCGCTCCTCGCACCGCCGCGCGAGCGGCGCCATCCGTCGGCTGCCGTCGGGGAGGTGGCAGGCCAGGTACACCGGGCCCGACGGCGCGATGCGCACCATCGGCACCTTCGCGACCAAGACCGAGGCCGACCAGGCGCTCGCCCACGAGGTCTCCACGATGGCCCGCGGCGGGTGGCGCGACCCGCGCCTGGGCGAGCAGCTGCTGGGCGAATGGTTCCGCGGCTGGATCGCGACGCGCACCGACATCGCCGAGTCGACCCGGGCGCTGTACGAGCAGGTGCTGGCCACCTGGATCGACGCGCCCGTCCCCATGACCGCGGCCTCTGGGCGGCCAACGGCCGTCCATCTGGGGATCCGGACGCTGGCATCGCTGACGCCCGCCGCGGTACGCGAGTGGAACCACGCGGTGACGGCCGAGTCGACGCGGCGGGTGACCGAGCGGTGGGAACGCAGCGGCAAGCACGACACTCGCGTGAATGCGGCGATCCGGGCGTGGGCGGCGGCGTCGGGTGCGCCGTTGGCCCCCACCGGCCGGATCCCCGGGTGGGCGCGGGACGGGTGGGTCGCCGCGACCGGCGGTGCATCGGTGCCCGAGCGCCCGTTGCGGCGCAACGCTG
>NZ_DASUIR010000172.1:0-24064 GCF_036279715.1 Cellulomonas sp.
CGACACGCGTCGTGCGGCCGGCGCCGTTCCTGCTCGTCGTGGGCAGGACAATGGTCGTCCGTGACCCCTTCTCCACCGCCCGGAGCGCGTGCTCTCACCGTCTGGGGTGCCGCTGTCGCGGCTTACGCGATCGCCGTGCTCCACCGCTCCTCGCTCGGGGTGGCGGGTCTCGAGACGGCCAGCAGGTTCGGCGTCAGTGCCTCGGTGCTGGCCAGCCTCGCCGTCGCCCAGCTCATCGTCTACGCCGCGTTCCAGATCCCGGTGGGCGTGCTGCTGGACCGGCTCGGCCCGCGTCGGATCATCGCGGGTGGTGCGTTCCTCATGGCGGCGGGCCAGCTCGTCGTCGCGACTGCGACGGTCGTGCCCGCGGCGCTGCTGGGCCGGATGTTCATCGGAGCCGGCGACGCCATGACGTTCGTCTGCGTGATCCGGCTCATCCCGGCATGGTTCCCGCAGCGCCGGGTGCCGCTCATGACCCAGCTGACCGGGTCGATCGGCCAGCTCGGGCAGGTCCTCGCAGCCGTGCCCCTCGTCGCGGTCCTGCAGGGGTCCGGATGGGGTGCGGCCTTCGGGGGGCTGGCTGCCGTCGGACTCCTCGCGGCCATCCTCGTCGTCGTCGTCGTGCGTGACGCGCCCGAGTCCGGCCCCGCCGACCCCGCCGCCAGCCTGAGCGCACCGGTGGTGGCTGCCCCGGCGCCCGGTCCGCGGGAGGGCGTCCTGGACGGCCTGCGGGCCGTCGCGCGCGAGCCTGGGGCCTGGCTGGGGTTCTGGGTGCACTTCCTCAGCGCCTTCAGCACGAACGTGGTCGTGCTCCTGTGGGGGTTCTCGTTCTTCGTCGAGGGCCAGGGGAGGAGCACGGCAGAGGCGAGCGCACTGCTCACGCTCAACGTCGTCGCGGCCGTCGTCGCGGGCCCGTTGCTCGGTGAGGCCTCGGCGCGTCACCCGGAGCGACGCACGCGGACCGTGCTGATCATCGCGGGCGCGATCGGTGTCGCGTGGCTCGTCGTCCTCGTGCCGCCCGGACCGCGACCGCTCGCGGTGCTGGCGATCTTCGTCGTCGCGATCGCGGTCGGCGGTCCGACGAGCCTCGTGGGCTTCGACGTCGCGCGCCACTGCACGCCGGCCCACCGGCTCGGGGCGACGACAGGGTTCGTCAACACCGGCAGCTTCGTCGCGGCGCTGTCGACGATGCTCGCGATCGGCGTCGTGCTCGACCACGTCGCGCCGGGTGCCACGCGAGACCTCGACGCCTACCGCAAGGGTCTGGCCGTCGTGGCTGTCCCGTGGGTCGTGGGAGTCACCGGGCTGCTTGTGTCCCGGCGCCAGACGTGGGTGGCGCACCCCGAGGTCCGGCTCTGAGCTCTCGTGCGTCGCGGGCTGATCTCGGCGCGGCGAATCGCCGACCGGACGGCCGCTGAGGATCCCCTCAATGGTGGTCGCAAACCGTGGCGCGCGAATACGACCGCGTGGCAGGATGGCGAATGTTGCAGTGACGTACTG
Source organism: Cellulomonas sp. (assembly GCF_036279715.1). Lineage (GTDB taxonomy): Bacteria > Actinomycetota > Actinomycetes > Actinomycetales > Cellulomonadaceae > Cellulomonas_A. The sequence continues at coordinate 1,501 of NZ_DASUIR010000172.1, forward strand.
ACGCTCGACCGGTGCCCTGACCTCCTGGTGAGGGAATGTCCAGCCCTCGGGCTGGATTGCCCGGTGCAGGACGTGGGAGAAGGCATTGCGGCACGGCGCGGGCACATGCTCGTCGCCGTCACCGGTTGGAACAGAAGGACAAGAACATGGCACAGGGTGCTGTCAAGTGGTTCAACGCTGAGAAGGGCTATGGGTTCATCGCCCAGGACGGCGGCGGCCCCGACGTCTTCGTCCACTACTCGGCCATCGACACGCAGGGCTACCGTTCGCTCGACGAGGGCCAGCGGGTCGAGTTCGAGATCACGCAGGGACCCAAGGGTCCCCAGGCCGAGAAGGTTCAGGCACTCTGACCTCCACTTGTCGCTGAGCCGGCCATCGGTCGACTCCCCGCGACGAGCTCAACGCAAGGCCGCATCCCCCGGCGGGGGTGCGGCCTTGCTGCGTGCCGCTGCGGCTGCGGGCGGTGCCGTGTCGAGGACCGGCTGTGCCGAGCCGATGAACGCGACGACGTCCGCATCGCGCAGCAGTCTCGACGGAGCGGGCAGGGAACGCAGCGCGCGATCGAGGTCGGCTGACCGCAGCAACGCGGGGTCGTTCGTGCCGGCCAGGACGAGGTTGCCGTAGCGACGACCGCGCAGCTGTCCTGGCTCGGCGATGACGGCGACGTCGGCGAAGACCGCGGCGAGCGTGGCGGCCTCCGCACGAGCCCGGGTGAGCGGAGGCCGGTCCGCACAGTTCGCGAGGTAGAGACCTCCGGGTCGCAGGACCCGCGCGACGTCGGCGGTGAACTCCAGCGTCGTGACGTGCTCAGGTGTGCTGTCGCCCGAGAAGACGTCCCGGATGAGGATGTCCGCGCTGGCATCAGGCAGCGTCGCGAGCTCGTTGCGGGCGTCCCCTGCCCGGATCCGCAGTGCCGGCGCTCGAGGCAGGTCGAACCATGCACGGACGAGCTCGGGCAGGGTCGTGTCCAGCTCGATCGCGATCTGCCGGGACGTGGGCCGCGTGGCGTGCACGTAGCGCGCCAGCGCGCAGCCCGCGGCTCCGAGGTGCACCACGGCGAGGGGTTCCCCAGGCGTGAACCTGTCCATCACGGCGGCCATCTGCTGCATGTACTCGAACGAGAGCCGGGTCGGGTCGACGAGGTCGAGGTGCGAGCTGGGCACACCGTTGACCAGCACGGTCACACCCGTCGGGTCGTCCGGGGCCCGGACGACCTCGACCGTCCCGGTGGAGATGGTGACGGGCCCGGCCGGCCAGGTCGGGGATGTCGGAGGTCGGTGTGAGGCTGGGGCTCGTCGCCCCGAGCGGTCGCGGGCAGCCACCTCCCTACCGTAGGTGCTCCCCGCTCGAGGCTCACCGGCGCGGGTCACGGGACCCGCGGTTGACGAGAGTCGAACAGGTGTTCGATACTGAGAGTCGGACGAACGGGAGAGGGGACGTGAGAGCTCATGGCGACAGCCACCGGTAGCGACCTTCTGCCGACCCGCTCGCACGAACTCCTGCAGCGCGCGGACGCCGAGCTCGTCGCGGCGCAGTTCTCCTCGGAGGCGTGGGAGCGGTTCTCCCACGCCCACCTCGCCGCCTTGCGAGGCGGTGCTGCGCTGCTCGCCGTGCGTGGGCGGCCCGGCGGTCGGCGCCCACCGCGGACGGTCTGGGACATGCTTCGCATCGTGAGCCCCGAGCTCGCGCGCTGGAGCGACTACTTCGCTGCGGGAGCAGGCCTGCGGTCGGCCATCGAGGCAGGGCGATTCGACGCGGTGTCGGACGCGCGAGCCGAGCAGGCGCTGTGCGCCGCGGAGGACTTCGTCGACGAGCTCCGAGCGCTGCTCGCGGCGGATGCCTCCACGACGCCTCCGGTGTACGGCGCTGCGAATCGACCGCTGGGTCTGCGGGCGTCATGAGCCGGAGCCCGCGGTCTGGCACCGCTCGACGCGACTGGGGATCCGACGAGGACGGCTGCTCGATCCTCCACGTCGACATGGACGCCTTCTTCGCCTCGGTGGAGATCGCTCGGAGACCTCAGCTGCGGGGCCTGCCCGTGATCGTCGGCGGTACTGAGCGCGCAGTCGTGCTGGCGGCGACCTATGAGGCGCGGGCGTTCGGGGTGCACTCCGCGATGCCGATGGTCGCTGCACGCCGCCTCTGCCCGCACGCCGTCGTCGTGCCGCCGGACATCGCGACCTACCGCACCGTCTCGAGCGGCGTCATGCAGGTCCTGCGCGACGTCACGACGCTCGTCGAGCAGGTCAGTGTCGACGAGGCCTTCCTGGACGTGTCGGGGGCGAGGCGACGGCTCGGACCGCCGACCCGGATTGCGGAGCTGATCCGTGCTCAGGTGCTGGACGCGCACGGGATCACCTGCTCGGTCGGGATCGCGTCCACCAAGTTCGTCGCGAAGCTCGCGTCGGGGCACGCCAAGCCTGACGGTGTCCTGCTCGTGCCCAAGGACGCGACAGTGGCGTTCCTGCGGACGCTGCCGGTCGGCGCGCTGTGGGGCGTCGGGGAGCGCACCGAGGCTGCGCTCGCGCGGTGGGGCGTCCGAACCGTCGCTGAGCTTGCGGACAGCGATGTCGGGACGATCCAGCGGGCCGTCGGGCGGACTGCCGGCGCTCACCTCTACGACCTGTCCTGGGGTCGGGACCCCCGGCCGGTCGAGCCGGGGCGTGATGAGAAGAGCATCGGCGCGGAGGTGACGTTCCCGGTCGACGTCGCCGACCCCGTCGTCGTGCAGGCCAAGGCGCTCGAGCTGGCTGACCGATGCGCAGCGCGACTGCGAGCGCAAGGCCTCGTGGCGCGGACGATCGCCGTGAAGGTCCGGACCTCGGACTTCCGCACCCTGACGCGCTCGCGAACTCTCGTCACCCCGACCGATGTCGGCCGCGAGGTGTATCTCGCCGCACGCGAGCTGCTCGCCGGGGTCGACCTCGGCGGTCTGCCTGTCCGCCTCGTCGGTGTCCGCGCCGAAGGGCTGAGCGCGGCGTCGACGACGATCCGCCAGCCGACGCTCGACGAGGTGTCGGGGGACGGCGAGGCGTCTCAGCGCGATGCTGAGCGCGCGATGGACCGGGTTCGCGAGCGGTTCGGGGCGGCGTCGATCGGCGCGGCGGCAACAGCTGGTCGAGCCGCCCGATGTCCGACTACCGACTTCGCCCGGGGCGATCTATCCTGACCCCAATGGATCCCGACAGGGAAGCCCGACAGGGAAGTACGGGGGTAGCAGTGCCTCTGTCCGAGTACGAGCAGCGCGTACTGGAGCAGATGGAGCGACAGCTCACATCTGACGACCCCAGGCTCGCGAACACGCTCACGTCCCGCGGGCGTCGTTCGGTCAGCCGCTATGTCCTGGGTGCCGGCGGGGTAGTCGTCGGTCTGCTCCTGCTGATCTTCGGTGTCGTCGCATCGCGCGCGTGGTTGGGCGTGCTGGGCTTCATCGTGATGTTCGCCGCGGTCACCTACGCAGTAGCGAGACCGCGCACCACCGGGCCGGCCGGAGTGGTCCGTCCCGACGGTCGCGTGACCCGGTCACCCAAGCCTCAGGCCAAGAAGTCGCGGTCGGCGGGATTCATGACCCGCCTCGAAGAGCGCTGGCAGAAGCGTCGCGACTCGGATCGCTGATCGGCGACGTCACGTCGGTCAGGACTGCAGCGATCCATGACTCAAGCTCCTCGGGCGAGCGCGTCGGCGGAGCAGGGGCGTAGCGGAGCTGCTCGACAGCGTCGGCGAGCCGCACGAGTGCGGTATCCGCTGGCTCGCCCAAGGGCACGGCGCGGAGATCGATGACGCGCGCCCGGACCACCTCGACGCACTGACGAGGGGTCCGTGAGTCGGACCACTCGATCGCAGCGGCTGCGAGGCGTTCCCGGAGCCGGCTCCAGGCCACCTCGGGATTCACGGCGGGATGGCGGTTCGAGCGCTGTCGTGCGAGCAGCAGGCCGCCGGCGGCGAGGACGAGCAGCAGCCCGGCGCCCACGACCAGAGGCAGCCGCGTGGTCGACTCGGTGGTCTGGGGGGTGGCGCCCGGCGCCGTGGCTCCCGCCGTGGCTCCCGCCGTGGCGTGCCCGCCGAGGTCGTCGGGGATCTGGCCGGCGTTCGGGGCCGCCGTGCTGAACACCAACGGGTCGCTCCACCGGGGCGGTGAGCCCGACTGGACGGCGGGGGTCGGCTCGAACCTGACCCAGCCCACGGACGGGAAGTAGAGCTCGGGCCAGGTGTGCGACAGCCGGCCGGTGACCGTGTAGACGCCGCTGCTGTCAGCGACCCCGGGCAGGAACCCGACACCGAGGCGGGCGGGGATGCCGAGCGAGCGAGCCATGACGGCCATCGAGGTCGCGAACTGGACGCAGTAGCCGTGGCGGTTCGTCAGGAAGTCCCAGACGGCGTCGTCCGTGCGCGCCGGCGCGACACGCGTGTCGTACACGAACCGGCTCATGTCGCGGAAGTACGTCTGCAGGGCCAGCGCCTGGTCGTAGGGCCCGGTCGCGTCGGCGGTGATCTGCGTCGCCAAGGCACGGATGTCCTCGGTGTGCGCGGTCTGCGGCACGGCGAGGTACGGCTCGAGCCCCGCGGGCAGCCGACCGCCTGCGGCCTTCAAGTCGTCGGCGGTGAGCGTCGGGATCTCGACGGTCATCCCGTAGGTGGTGCCGACGCCCGTGGCCCGGTCGCCCACGACCTCGTCCCGCTCGGCGTCGTAGCGCCACGGCCCGGCGATCTCGAGGGTGCGGGGGAAGGTGCTCACAGGCAGCCGGAGCTCACGCAGGCCGTCGATCGTCACGTCGACGCGCGCGAGAGTGCCCGCCTGCGGGTCGAGGAGCGTGCCCTGCACCGAGGGGTCGGAGGCGAGCAGCGTGCCGGGCGCCCAGTCCTGCAGGTCGGTGGCTTCCGCGCGTTGCCAGCTACGGCCGTCGAAGTCGCGGAGCGTGAAGGCGCGCAGCGGGCCGACGGCGCGCGCGTTGGCCACGTCAGGCGCACCGGGCGTCGCCGACGCACCGTCGGTCGGTGCGGTCGTGGCGCCGGCCCCGACCGGTGTCACGGTGTAGTGGAGCACGACCTGCCCTGAGCGGCGACCGAGGCTCTGGCGCAGATCCAGGTCGTCGCTGAGCCGGAGCGGTCCGATCGGCCCGCTCCCGAAGTTCGGGAGAGTGAGCGAGGCCCACCCGGGGGCGGCCGCGATGACGGGTCCGGCGGCGAGCGTGGCCGCCACGAGTGCGGCTGCGATCGCGACCGTGGACGCGGTGCGTCGAGTGCCGGCGGCGTGCTCGCCGTGGGGTGCGGCGTTCAGCGCGAGCAGCAGGAGGTAGGCGAGCGCGGTCCATCCGAGCGCGCTCGCCGGCGCGGGATACCCCAGGCTGATGGCAGGGAGCCACAGCGTCACGAGCACGAAGCCGGACCAGGCGGGCGCATCGAGGCCGAGAGCCAGCACGTCGGCGAACAGGAAGACGAGCATGCCGCCGGCCACCACCAGCATCTCGACCGGGCGTGCGGCGTCCATGGGGACGACCGAGCCGTTGATGAGCTCGGACGCCGCACGCACAGCCGCCACGAGTCGCTCGACCGACGCAGAGTCGGGGAGGACCTGCACGCGCCCCGGAGGGGCCCCGTACACGATGAGGACACCGAGCGCCGCGGCGATCGCCCCGACGATCGTCGGGGTCCACCGCGATCGGGCGACCGAGCGGACCGCCGCCGTCACGATGGCGACAGCGACCACAGCCACTGCGCCTGCGGGCAGCCAGCGACCGGGGGAGAGCAGCCCGGACAGAGCGAGCAGGCTCGCACAGGCTGCGGCGGCGACGAGGAAGGTCCCCAGCAGTGAACGGGCGCCCCGCGGGATCCCGGCGTCCCCCCGGCCGGTCGTCACAGGGCGCTCTCCAGCAGGCGCATCCAGCTGCGCGCGATGTCCTCGCCGGGCTCGGCCGCCACTGCACGCCACCCGGCGCGGTGCAACGCCTCGACGGTGCTCTGCGCATCCGCCCGTTGCGCGTGCGCCCCCTCGCCGGACCGGACCACGGCCCATCCCTGGGCGTTGTCGGCGACCCGCGCAAGAGCGGTGCGCGCGCGGGCGCTGAGGGGACCGAGCACAGCGAGCACGATCTCGCCGACGTCGTCCGACGCGACCAGCACCCGCGCGTCGGCCAGGAGCCGCTCCTCAGCCGTGACGGGCGACTCGGCGATGGTGAGATCGATCGTGCGGTCCAGGATGTCCGCGCGCGCCATGTCGCCCGGGCGGTTGTGCGCGTGGCGCATCGACGACGGACGGTCGGTGAGGACGCCGTCGTGGCGAACGCCGACGGCAGCAGGGGCCGGGCCGCACAGGAGCCGGACGGGATGGCCGGCGTCGAGCATGGCGAGCGTCATCGAAGCGGCGAGCGAGATGCTCCACTCGAGAGAGCCGGCACGCGTCGGCAGGTCGAGCAGCACGCTGACGGGCCGCATGCCTGCCCGCTCGTCCGACCGGACCATGAGCTCGCCGCGGCGCGCGCTGGTGGCCCAGTGCACGCGACGCAGGTCGTCACCGAACCGGTAGTCGCGGAGCGAGGCGTCGTCCGTCGACGGTGTGCGCGCACCGAGCGCCACCCGGTCGGGGTCGCCGACGAGGACGCCCGGCGGGACCTGCAGCTCGGTGACGGTCGGCCAGACCGCGATGTGGGCGCCCTCGCCGAGGCTCGTCGTGGCCTTCGCGACGCCGAAGGGGTCGACCCGGGTGACCACGAGCGGGCCGAGCGTCCATCGGCCGCGACGAGCGGCCAGCACGGGGTAGGTGATGGTGACGCGGCCGCGGGCGCGCGCCACCCGCGCACGCAGCGGCCGGCCGCCCGAGAGCTCCGCGGACGCCTGCTCCCGGAACCTCAGCCCCGCGAGACGCGCGCGCCCCGCAGCATCGGTGGCCGTGATGACGACCCCCACCACCGACGTCGACCCGGCGTGCACGGGGTTCGGCGACGCGCCGCGCTCGACCGCGAGCCGGTGACGACCGCGACTCGGGTCGAGCAGCCCGATCCCCACGAGCGCACCGATCACGAGGAGGAGGGGCAGTGTGCCGATCCGGACGAGGTCGACCGCGCCGACCGCGACCCCGGCGAGCACGGCGACGACGCCGCCGATCGCCAGGCCGACCCCCCGGACGGTCGGACGCAGCCGCATCAGCCGGTCGCCCGCCGCTCGCGCGGGCTCACGGTGCCCGACGTCGGCAGGGGGACCCGGGCGACGATCTCGCGGACGGTCTCGGTGGTCGTCCGACCCGACAGCCGGGCCTCGGTGCTCGCCAGCACCCGGTGGGCGAGGACGGGCTCGGCCAGCTGCTGGACGTCGTCGGGCAGCACGTGGTCGCGGCCGGCCATCGCGGCGATGGCCTTGGCTGCGCGCAGGAGCTGGATCGCCGCACGCGGTGAGGCGCCGAGGCGGAGGCCGTGGTCCTGCCGGGTCGCCGTGACGAGGTCGACGATGTAGCGCTTGACGGCCGGCGCGGCGTACAACGACCGGGCCGTGGTGATGAGTCGCGCCACCTGCGCCGCGTCGGTGACGGGCTGCAGGGACGCGAGCGGGTCGGACGTCTCCTGGAGGTCGAGCATGTCGAGCTCGGAGTCGACGCTCGGGTAGCCCACCGCGAGCCGCGCCATGAAGCGGTCGCGCTGAGCCTCGGGCAGCGGGTACGTCCCTTCCATCTCGACGGGGTTCTGCGTCGCGATCACGAGGAACGGGTGCGGCAACGGGTAGGTGTGGCCGTCCACCGTGGCCTGGCCCTCCTGCATGCACTCCAGCAGCGCCGACTGCGTCTTGGGCGACGCGCGGTTGATCTCGTCGCCGATGACGATGTGCGCGAAGAGCGGACCGGGTCGGAACTCGAACTCGTGCGTCTGGCTGCGGAAGATGTTGACGCCCGTCAGGTCGCTCGGCAGCAGGTCCGGCGTGAACTGGATGCGCCCCACCGTGCAGTCGATGCTGCGCGCCAGCGCCTTCGCCAGGGTCGTCTTGCCGACGCCGGGCACGTCCTCGAGCAGGAGATGGCCCTCGGCGAGCAGCACGCCCACTGTCACGCGCACGAGCTCGCTGCGTCCTGTGACGACCCGCTCGATCGACGCGCGGACCCGGTCGCTGGTCTCGACGAGCTCGACGAGCTCGGCTGAGGTGGGCACGGCCTGCAGCATGGGCGTCTCCTTCGGCGGACTGGAACGAGCCTACGTGGCGAGGCAAGGCTCCGGGCGGTCTTCAGCGGGCGCTTCTGGACGCTGCGCGGACGCCCCGATCGCGTCCTCCACTTCGCTCCCCGCGCACCGCAGCGGCGGGCCGCGTCGGCGACGGCGTCCCGCGACGTGTCCGGATCGTCCTGAATGAGAGCCGGGAAAGCACCTCACATCGGATCTGAGCGGTGATCGAACGCAGGAGCGACACGCGCGACGGCAATCACGCGCGCTGCGCCCTCCACCTCCCTCCACCGCGCTGACCTGCGTAGATGTCGCCTGCTGCGGGTGAAACACGCGTCGCTCCCCTTGTAGGTGGAGGGAAGTGGAGTACCGTGGAGGCACTTGGTGAGAACTGGATGAGGAAGCCCTGCACAGGCACGGCGCACGCACGGGCACGACGAGCTAGCACCACGGACGGGGGGCGGGATGAGCATGGAGTCGACCCTCGTCGGGTACGGGTCGACCGTGCCGTTCCTCGGCACCTACACGCCCCGGCTCGACGACAAGGGCCGGCTGATCCTGCCCGCGAAGTTCCGTGGTCAGCTCGCTTCGGGCCTCGTCATGACGAAGGGGCAGGAGCGCTGCCTGTTCTTGATGCCGATGGACGAGTTCCGCCACATGCACGACCAGATCCGGCAGGCACCCGTCACGAGCAAGCAGGCCCGCGACTACCTGCGCGTCTTCCTCTCCGGCGCGAGCGACGAGCTGCCCGACAAGCAGGGGCGCATCTCGATCCCGCCGATGCTGCGCACGTATGCCGGCCTCGACCGCGACGTGGCCGTGATCGGCGCCGGGACGCGCGTCGAGATCTGGGATCTCACCGCGTGGGAGACCTACCTGGCCGAGCAGGAGGACGGATACGCCGCGACGGCGGAGGAGGTCTTCCCCAACGGACCCTTCTGAGCCGCCGACGCACGCCAGCACGAACCGCACGACCAGCACGACCCGCACGAACCAGGCCGCATGACCGCCCGGCGAGATCTCCTCCCGTCCGTTCTGACTCACTTCCCCGGTGTCAGAACGTCGGTGGGGGATCTGGTCGGACGGCGGAGGGGCCGTCCGACCACATCAGGACCGTCGCGAGCACCGGGCGGACGACGAACGAACGAGCGAGCGAACGGCACGCGGCGAGAGGAGGGGCGATGAACGGGTTCGACGACGGGTCGGACGTCCAGCTCGACGCCGCGTCCCGGCACACGCCCGTCATGCTCGCGCGGTGCGTCGAGCTCCTCGAGCCCGCGCTTGCGGGTGACGGCGCGGTGCTCGTCGACTCGACCCTCGGGATGGGTGGGCACACCGAGGCCGTGCTGCGGACGTTCCCGCACGTCCGGGTCATCGGACTGGATCGCGACCCGCAGGCGCTCGACCTCGCGGGCCGCCGGCTCGCGCCCTTCGGCGCACGGTTCACTGGCGTGCACTCGGTCTACGACGAGATCGGCGACGTCCTCGCACGCCTCGGCATCACCGAGGTCCAGGGCGTGCTCATGGACCTCGGCGTGTCCTCGCTGCAGCTCGACGAGACGCAGCGCGGCTTCTCCTACTCGCAGGACGCTCCGCTCGACATGCGCATGGACGCCTCAACCGGGCTGACCGCCGCCGACGTCCTGAACACGTACGAGGAGCGGGAGATCGCCCGGGTGCTGCGCGAGTACGGCGAGGAGCGGTTCGCCGGCAGGATCGCCCGCCGCATCGTCGCCGAGCGCGCGAAGGCGCCGCTGACCCGGACGGGCGAGCTCGTCGACATCCTGCGCGCCAGCATCCCGGCCGCGACCCGCAAGACCGGCGGAAACCCGGCCAAGCGCACCTTCCAGGCGCTGCGGATCGAGGTCAACGGCGAGCTCGAGGCCCTCGAGCAGGCCCTGCCGGCGTCGATCGAGGTCCTCGCGGTCGGTGGCCGCATCGTCGTCGAGGCGTACCAGTCCCTCGAGGACCGCCTCGTCAAGCGCGCGCTGGCGGCCGGTGCGACGTCGAGCGCGCCGCCCGGCCTCCCGATCGAGCCCGAGACGCACCGGCCGTACCTGCGACTGCTGACCCGTGGCGCCGAGGAGGCGGACGAGGCCGAGCTCGCGCGCAACCCGCGATCGGCATCGGTGCGGCTGCGCGCCGCGGAGCGACTCCGACCGACACCTGACCACCTCCGCAGCAGCGGTGCACCGAGGAGAACAGCATGAGCGCACAGGCAGTGGCGAGGGTCGGGGCAGTCCCGCGCCCAGCACGCCCGGCCGTCGCCCCGCAGGCCCCGCGCCTACGGCTCGTCCGTGCCCCCGCCCAGGCTCGCACCCGGGTGCCGTTCGTCGTCGCGTGCATGGCGATCCTCGCCGCGGCGCTCCTGACAGCGCTGCTGCTCAACACCACGATGGCCCGCGGCGCCTACGAGAAGCACGACCTCGACATCGAGCTGGCCCGGCTCGCCTCGACGCAGCAGGACCTGTCGGCCGCGCTCGACCGCCGTTCCTCGCCCGCCGAGCTGGCTGCGTCCGCGCGTGCCCTCGGGATGGTCCAGGCCCGCAGCACCGGGTGGCTCAGGCTCGCCGACGGAGCTGTTCAGGGCGGTCCGGCGGTGGGGGCGGCCGGATGACGCTGCGCGGGCCGGAGAACGGGCAGGCGGGCGCACCTCGTCGCGCGCCGGCGCGCGCTGCTCGGACGACTCCCGGTCCCGGACGCGATGCGTTGCGGGCCCAGCAGGCTCCTCGCACACGCCAGGCGGCCGGTCCGCGGCCCGTCGCGGCGCGTCCCGACGGTCGCCTGCCCGCAGGGCCGCGCGGTCCTGGGCCGACCCGGCTCCCCGCGACCGGGGACCCACGGCGCCGCCAGGCGCTCCTGACGGTCGCCGTCCTGGTGCTGCTCGCCGTGTTCGCGGCGCGGCTCGTCTACATCCAGGGGTTCCGCGGTGAGGCGGTCGCGCAGGAGGCCCTCGCCAAGCGGCTCAGCACCGCGTCGCTCCTGGCTGCCCGAGGAGAGATCACCGACGCCAACGGTGTCCAGCTCGCCACGTCCGTCGAGCGGTACACCCTGACGGTCGATCAGAAGGTCCTCGCGGCCTGGAAGGTCCGGGGGAGCGACCCGCTCGTGTCCGGACCGTCGGGTGCGGCCGGGCTGCTCGCACCGATCCTCGGGACCAACGCAGCCGAGCTCGGCGCCAAGCTCGCGGGCGAGAGCCGGTACAAGGTGGTCGCCAAGGGCGTGCTGCCCGAGCAGTGGCGCGCGATCCGGGAGCTCGGGATCGACGGGATCCTCGCCGAACGGACGTCGGAGCGCATCTACCCGAACAAGACGCTCGCAGGCAACCTGCTCGGCTGGGTCAACTCGCAGGGTGTCGGCGCGACGGGCCTCGAAGCACTGCTCGACAAGAAGCTGCAGGGCACACCGGGAACCGTCGTCTACGAGCACGGTCGCGGAGGTCAGGAGATCCCCGGCGGCTACCAGGAGCAGACCAACTCGGTCCCGGGCTCGAGCGTGCAGCTGACGATCCTGGGCGACCTGCAGTGGAAGGCCGAGGAGGCCATCGACGCCCAGGTGGCCGCGACCGGGTCCGATTCCGGCGTCATCGTCGCGATCGACACCCGGACGGGCGAGATCCTCGCGCTCGCGGACTCGGGCACGGTCGACCCGAACGACCCCAAGGCCGGCAAGCTGAGCGGGTCGAGCGCGATCTCCGACGTGTTCGAGCCGGGGTCGACTGCCAAGGTCATCACGATGGCCGCGGCGCTCGAGACCGGCGTCGCGAACCCGCTGACGCAGTTCGAGGTGCCGTACGCCTACACGACGGCGAACAACCAGACGTTCCACGACTCGCACGAGCACGCCACGCTCAAGCTGACGACGACCGGCATCCTGTCGGAGTCGTCCAACGCCGGCACGGTCATGCTCGGCCAGAACATCCCCCAGCAGGTCCGCTACGACTACCTCGAGAAGTTCGGGTTCGGCACCCGCACGGGCGTCGAGCTGCCCGACGAGTCGCCCGGCATCCTCCACCCCAGCGACGAGTGGGACGGGCGCAGCAAGTACGCGGTCCTGTTCGGTCAGTCCGTCTCCGTCACGGCCCTGCAGGCGACCGAGGTCTACGCGACGATCGCGAACCACGGTGTGCGCGTCACGCCGCACCTGATCAAGGGCTGGACGGCGCCTGACGGCACCTTCACACCCTCGACCGCTGCGGCCTCGACCCAGGTGATCTCCCCGACGACCGCCGACACGGTCATGACGATGCTCGAGAGCGTCGTCGACGGCGGGACGGGCAGCAGCGCGGCGATCCCCGGCTACCGCGTCGCGGGCAAGACGGGAACCGCGCAGAAGTTCAACCCCGACGGCATCACGGCGTCGTTCATCGGCGTGGTCCCGGCGGACGACCCGCACATCGCGGTCAGCGTCATCCTGCAGAACCCGAAGTCCTCGGTCTACGGCGGCACCGTCGCTGCCCCTGTGTTCAGTGACGTCGCCGGGTACGCTCTCCAGGAGCTCGGGATCGCGCCGAGCGGCACGACGGCCCAGCTGTTCGCCACGACGTGGGAGTGAGACCGCCGGGCGCTCGTCGGCGTCTCGATCGGCAGGAGCCACGCCCGGGTGCGGCACCCGTCCGGGGTAGATTCTCCCCATGACGTCCCCCCAGGGTCGGATGCGCCCCCAGCATCCCGCCGAGCACCGGGTCGTCGACCTCCTCGCCACGTTCGGCCTCGACGCGCCGGTTGGCGGCATCGCTCCGGCGCTCAGCCTGACGGGTGTGTCGGTCGCCAGCGGCGACGTCCAGCCCGGCGACCTGTTCATCGCGCTGGACGGGGCGCATGCGCACGGGGCGGCCTACGCCGCGCAGGCGCTCGCCGGAGGTGCGGTCGCGGTGCTGACCGACGAGCGAGGCGCGCAGATCGTCGCGGACGAACCGGCAGCCGCTGGCGTCCCGGTGCTCGTGGCGGCGGACCCGCGTGCGCTGGCCGGTCCGGTGGCAGCCTGGGCGCACGACAACCCCGCCGCGGACTTCGTCACCGTCGGAGTCACGGGCACCAACGGCAAGACGACGACCACCTACTTCGTGGACGCAGCGCTGCGCACAGCGCACGACGTCACCGTCGTGATGGGCACGGTCGAGCTGCGGATCGGCGACGAGGCGATCGAGAGCCCGCGCACGACCGTCGAGGCGCCCGTCGTGCAGTCGATCCTCGCCCTCGCTCACGAGCGCGGTGCGACCGCCTGCACGATGGAGGTCTCGTCTCACGCGCTCGCGCTCGGTCGGGTGCACGGGCTCGAGCTCGACGTCGTCGGCTTCACCAACCTGCAGCGCGACCACCTCGACTTCCATGGCGACATGGAGGGCTACTTCCACGACAAGGCCAGGCTGTTCGCGCCGGGCCAGGCGCGGCGCGGCGTCGTCGTGGTCGACGACGCGTGGGGCCGACGACTGGTCGCGGAGGCGCAGATCCCCGTCGAGTCGGTCGCGACGCACGTCGGGTCGCCCGAGGGATCAGTCGCGGACTGGGCCGTGACGAGCGCCGACATCGGGCTCGACGGGGTGGGGTCCACGTTCACGCTGCGCGGCCCGGACGGCACCGAGCACCGCGCGATGAGTCCGCTGCCGGGCCTCGTCAACGTCTCGAACGCCGCGCTGGCGGTCGTCCTCGCGCACCGCGCCGGGATCGACCTGCAGGCCGCGATCGACGCCGTCGGTACGGCGCACGCGATCCCCGGCCGGATGGAGCGGGTCGTGGAGCGCGGCGACGGGCGCCCGCTCGGCATCGTCGACTACGCCCACACGCCCGACGCGCTCGTGCTCGCCCTCGAGGCGGTGCGCCCGATCACGCCGGGCCGGCTCATCCTCGTGTTCGGGTCCGACGGCGACCGTGACACCGGCAAGCGCCCGATCATGGGTCAGATCGCAGCCCGCCTCGCCGACGTGCTCGTCGTGACCGACGAGAACCCTCGGTCGGAGGAGCCTGCGGCGATCCGCGCCGAGATCCTCGAGGGCGTGCGCGCCGAGCGCCCCGGGCTGGCCGACGTGCACGAGGCCACCAGCCGGACCCAGGCCATCCATGACGCCTTCGACCTCGCGACGGATCGGGACACCATCATCATCACCGGCAAGGGCCACGAGCCGACCCAGGAGATCGCCGGGGTCTTCCACCGGTACAACGACCGTGACGTGCTGCGCGCAGCGGACGCGCGACGGTCATCGCGGGGGTTGCCCGCGTGATCGCGCTCACGGCGGCCGAGGTCGCGACCGCGACCGGCGGCACCCTTCACCCGCCTGCGCTCGCCCCGTCGACGCTCGTGACCGGACCGGTCGTGATCGACTCCCGGCTCGCGCAGCCTGGTGCGTTGTTCGTCGCTCTTCCGGGCGAGCACTCCGACGGTCACGACTTCGCCGCGGCGGCGGCCGCGGGCGGTGCGGCGCTCGTGCTGGCCGCGCGACCGCTGACGGCTCCTGACGGCACCCCGCTGCCCACCGTCGTCGTCCCGGATGTCGAGGTCGCGCTCGGCGACCTCGCGCGCGAGGTGCTCGTCCGGCTCCGGGAGGCGTCTGACGAGCCCGGCGGACCGGGCCTGCGGGTCATCGCCGTGACCGGGTCGGTCGGCAAGACCACGACCAAGGACCTGCTCCTGCAGATGTTCTCGACCGCCGGCCCCACCGTCGCGCCGGTGCTGTCCTTCAACAACGAGATCGGGCTGCCGCTGACGGTGCTGCGCGCCGACGAGAGCACGCGCTACCTCGTGCTCGAGATGGGTGCGAGCGGCCACGGCCACCTGACCTACCTGACCGGGATCGCACCGCCCGACGTCGCCGTCGTGCTCGTCGTCGGCAGTGCGCACATCGGCGAGTTCGGCGGGGTCGAAGGCGTGGCGCGGGCCAAGTCCGAGCTCGTCGTCGGCCTGGTGCCGGACGGCGTCGCCGTGCTCAACGCCGACGACCCTCGCGTGGTCGCGATGCGAGACCTCGCGCCGGGCGAGGTGCTCACGTTCGGTGAGTCCGTCGGCGCCCAGGTGCGCGCGAGCGACATCCGGCTCGACCGCTCCGGTCGCGCGTCGTTCACGCTGGCGACGCCGGCGACCCACGGCGGGACGCACGACGAGCGCGTGGCGCTGCGACTGGTCGGCGAGCACCACGTCCACAACGCGCTCGCT
This sequence comes from Cellulomonas sp., assembly GCF_036279715.1. Lineage (GTDB taxonomy): Bacteria > Actinomycetota > Actinomycetes > Actinomycetales > Cellulomonadaceae > Cellulomonas_A. The sequence continues at coordinate 16,791 of NZ_DASUIR010000172.1, forward strand.
GCAGCGGCCGCCGCGATCGCCGTGGGCCTCGCGCCCGATGCGATCGCGCTCGGGCTCGCGGGCGCGGACGCGCTCAGCCCGCACCGCATGCACGTGGTCGACCGGCCGGACGGCGTGACCGTCATCGACGACTCCTACAACGCGAACCCTGACTCGATGCGAGCGGCGTTGCGCGCGCTGGCCGTGCTGACCGGTCGAGACCGACGCTCGGTGGCGGTGCTCGGCGAGATGCTCGAGCTCGGCCCCGGCTCGCGCGCCGCGCACGAGGCGATCGGGCTCCAGGTGGTCCGCCTCAACGTCGCGCTCACCGTCGTCGTCGGTCCCGGCGCCCGGGCGATCGCCGACGGCGCCCTGCTCGAGGGGTCCTGGGGGGACGAGGTCGCTGTGGTCGACGACATCGACGCAGCCGTCGAGCTGCTCGAGGGCGAGCTGCGCGCGGGCGACGTGGTGCTCGTGAAGTCGTCGTACGGCGCGGGGCTGTGGCGCCTCGGTGACCAGCTCCTGGCCGGCGGCACCATCGCCGTCGCTGAGGACGTCGCCCCGTGAGAGCGGTCCTGATCGCCGGTGGGCTGTCCATGCTGGTCGCGCTGCTCGGCACCCCGCTGTTCATCCGTTACCTCGTCCGCAAGCAGTACGGCCAGTTCATCCGGCAGGACGGGCCGACTGCGCACTTCACCAAGCGCGGGACGCCCACGATGGGCGGCGTCGTCATCATCGGCGCGACCCTCATCGGCTGGCTGGGCGCCCTGCTCGTGACGGGCAGGGCCCCGAGCGTGTCGGCCGCCCTCGTGCTGTTCCTCATGACGGGGCTCGGGATCGTGGGGTTCCTCGACGACTTCATCAAGATCTCCCGGCAGCGCAGCCTCGGCCTCAGCCCGCGCCTGAAGATCCTGGGACAGGGGATCATCGGGGTGGCGTTCGCCGTCGCCGCGCTCGAGTTCCCCAACTCCTCGTTCCGCACGCCCGCGTCGACCCACATCTCGTTCATCCGGGACACGAACCTCAACCTCGCGTTCGCGGGCGCAACCATCGGCCTCATCCTGTTCGTGCTCTGGGCGAACTTCCTGATCACGGCCTGGTCGAACGCCGTCAACCTCACCGACGGGCTCGACGGTCTGGCGGCGGGCGCCTCGCTCATCGTCTTCGGTGCCTACGTCATCGTCGGCGTGTGGCAGACGAACCAGACCTGCCAGGCGATCGCCACCGCGGGTCCGCGCTGCTACGAGGTCCGGGACCCGCTGTCGCTCGCGGTCGTCGCCGCAGCCGTCACCGGAGCGTGCTTCGGGTTCCTGTGGTGGAACGCGAGCCCGGCCAAGATCTTCATGGGGGACACGGGGTCGCTCGCGCTGGGCGGCGCGCTCGCCGGGATCTCGATCCTGTCCCGGACCGAGGTCCTCGCGGCCATCATCGGCGGCCTGTTCGTCGTCATCGTGATGTCCGACGTGATCCAGATCGGGTTCTTCAAGCTGACCGGCAAGCGGGTCTTCAAGATGGCACCGCTGCACCACCACTTCGAGCTGTCGGGGTGGGGCGAGGTGACGATCGTCATCCGGTTCTGGATCATCGCGGGGCTGTTCGTCACGATGGGCGTCGGGGTCTTCTACACCGAGTGGGTGGCCGGGTAGTGGATCTCGCGCACGCGCACGTCGTCGTCGCCGGTCTCGGCGTCTCCGGTCGGGCGGCGCTCGACGTGCTCACCGGGCGCGGTGCCCGGGTCGTCACGGTCGACGCGCGGGCCGAGGACGCCGATGCCCGCGATGCCGCCGACTTCGTCGCCGGCGGGGGGCTCGACGGCGTCGACCTGGTCGTCGCGTCTCCCGGCTGGGCGCCGACCAACCCCCTGCTGACCGCAGCACTCGCGCTCGGCGTGCCGGTGTGGAGCGAGGTCGAGCTCGCGTGGCAGGTGCGGGTGGACCGGACGGGTGGCCGCGGCCCCGCACCGTGGCTCGCAGTCACCGGCACGAACGGGAAGACGACGACGGTCGGGATGCTCGAGTCGATCCTGCGCGCGGGCGGCGAGAACGCCCGCGCCGTCGGCAACGTGGGCACCCCGGTCGTCCTCGCAGCGACCGACCCCGACCTCGACGTCCTCGCAGTCGAGCTGTCGAGCTTCCAGCTGCACTTCACGCACTCGATGGCAGCGGAGGCAGCTGCGGTCCTCAACATCGCCCCCGACCACCTCGACTGGCACGGGTCGCTCGACGCGTACACAGCCGACAAGGCGCGCATCTTCGAGCGCGTCGAGGTCGCGTGCGTCTACAACGCTGCCGACCCGATGACCGAGCGCTTGGTGCGGGACGCCGACGTGCAGGACGGCGCGGTGGCGATCGGGTTCACGCTCGCGATGCCGCGGGTCGGGCAGGTCGGCCTCGTCGAGGACGTGCTCGTCGACCGCGGGTTCGCCGAGCTCCGGCACACGCATGCCGTCGAGCTCGCGACCTGCGCCGACCTGGCGCACCTTGGCGGTCCGGACGGCGAGGTGGCGCCGCACGTGCGCGCCGACGCGCTCGCCGCGGCCGCGCTGGCCCTCGCGCACGGTGTGGCGCCCCTCGCGATCCGGGACGGCCTGCGCTCGTACGCGCCGGGGGCCCACCGTCTGCAGACGGTGGCGCGCTCGGGCGACGTCACCTGGGTGGACGACTCGAAGGCGACGAACGGGCATGCGGCTGCAGCGGCCCTCGCAGCGTTCGGCCCCGGCAGCGTCGTGTGGATCGCCGGAGGCCTGGCGAAGGGTGCCACGTTCGACGACCTCGTCGTGTCCCGCCGTGACCGCCTGCGCGCGGTCGTGCTCATCGGCGCCGACCAGACCCAGCTCCGTGATGCGCTCGACCGACACGCGCCCGAGGTGCCCCTGGTCGTCGTCGATCCCGGTGACACTGGGACGGTGATGACCCGTGCCGTGGAGCAGGCCCGACTGCTGGCGACCGCCGCGCCGGGACCGGTGACGGTGCTGCTCGCACCCGCGTGCGCATCCATGGACCAGTTCGTCTCGTACGCGGAGCGGGGGGAGTCCTTCGCCGCAGCGGCGCGCGCCCTCGCCTCGAGCGTGGGCTGAGGACGACGCCATGGCACAGACAAGCGCTCCGCGCGCGGTCCCGAGCGCCGCGCCGCGAGCCGCTCGCGCATCCGCCCGGTCCAGGACGGGCTCGATCCTCGGCCAGTGGAACAGCACCGTCACGAGCTACTACGTGCTCACGGGCGCGACGGCCCTGCTGCTCGTGCTCGGTCTGGTCATGGTCCTGTCGAGCTCGAGCGTCGAGTCGCTCGCCGCGGGCCGCTCGCCGTATGCGGTGTTCTTCGACCAGGCCCGCTTCGCGCTCCTCGGGCTGCCGCTCATGTGGGTCGCCTCGCGGCTGCCCGTGCGCTTCTACCGGACGTTCGCGTGGCCGATCCTCGGGGCCGCGACGGTGTTCCAGCTCATGGTCTTCATCCCGGGCCTCGGGGTGGCGATCCAGGGCAACCAGAACTGGGTCAGAGTCGCCGGCTTCACGGCCCAGCCGTCGGAGGCGGTCAAGCTCGCGCTCGCGATCTGGCTCGGGGCGGTCCTCGCACGCAAGCGTCCGCTGCTCGGGGAGTGGAAGCACGCCCTGATCCCGGCCGTCCCGGTCGCGGCGGCGATGATCGGTCTGGTGCTGGTCGGCAACGACCTCGGCACCGCGATGGTGATGATGATGCTCGTCGCCGGGGCGCTGTTCATCTCGGGCGTCCCGCTGCGGGTGTTCGCGACGGCGGTCACCGCAGCCCTCGGGGTCGCGCTGTCGCTGGCGTTCTCGAGCCCGAACCGGCTCAAGCGGCTCGAGTCGCTCTTCGGGTCGGACTGCGACACGAGCAACGGCTGCTACCAGACGCTGCACGGCGGCTGGGGTCTGGCCACCGGCGGGTGGGGCGGGCTCGGGCTCGGCCAGAGCCGCGAGAAGTGGTCGTACCTGCCCGAGGCGCACAACGACTTCATCTTCGCGATCATCGGCGAGGAGCTCGGGCTCATCGGCACGCTCCTCGTCCTCGCGCTCGTGGGCCTGCTCGCGTTCGCGATGTTCCGGGTCATCCGCCGGCACCCCGACCCGTTCGTCCAGATCACGACCGGCGCGATCGTCTGCTGGATCATCGGCCAGGCGCTGGTCAACATCGGTGTCGTCATCGGGCTCCTGCCGGTGATCGGCGTGCCGCTTCCCCTCGTGTCAGCGGGTGGGTCCGCGCTCATCACGACGATGACGGCGCTCGGGGTCGTCGTCTCGTTCGCGCGCACGGAACCCGGTGCGGCCGAGGCTCTGTCCGCACGCGCCGGCGTCGTGCGCCGGTCGCTCGCGGTGATCGGTCGGACGCGTGGTTGACCCGCAGAGCGCCGCCGATCGAGCGCGACGGTCAGTCCTCCTCGCAGGTGGCGGGACCGCGGGGCACGTCAACCCGCTCCTGGCGCTCGCCGAGGAGCTGCGCAGCCGCGATCCTGAGCTGCGCATCACCGTGCTCGGCACCGCCGAGGGTCTCGAGGCCCGCCTCGTGCCCGAGCGCGGCTTCACGCTCGCGCCCGTGCCCCGCGTGCCGTTGCCGCGACGGCCCTCTGCTGACCTGCTACGCCTGCCCGGCAGGCTGCGGGCCGCCGTCCGTGCGGCCGGGAATGCCCTGGACGTGTCCGGGGCGCAGGTGGCGGTCGGCTTCGGAGGGTACGTCTCGACGCCCGCGTACCTCGCGGCGCGCCGGCGAGGGATCCCCGTCGTCGTGCACGAGCAGAACGCCCGCGCGGGGCTCGCGAACCGTCTGGGCGCGCGCTGGGCGGCCGACGTCGCCGTGACGTTCCCCGGAACCCGTCTGCGCGGTGCACAGCTGACCGGACTGCCGTTGCGGCCCGAGATCGCCACGCTCCTCGCGGACCTGGCGCGTGACCGGCCCGGGACGCGGGCGGCCGCGGCTGCGCGGCTCGGTCTCGACCCCGCGCTGCCCACTCTCGTGGTCACCGGGGGCTCGCTCGGCGCGGTGAGCGTCAACACAGCGGTGGCGTCCGCCGCGGCCGACCTGGTCGCAGCGGGCGTGCAGGTCCTGCACCTGACGGGTGCGGGCAAGGCGGCCGCCGTACGCGCGGTCGTGGAGAAGGTCCCGGGCGCCACGACCTACCACGTCCGGGAGTACCTCAGCGAGATGCAGCTCGCGCTCGCCTGCGCGGACGTCGTGCTCGGTCGCTCCGGCGCCGGGACCGTGTGCGAGCTCACCGCGCTCGGGCTGCCTGCCGTGTACGTCCCCCTGCCGGTCGGCAACGGTGAGCAGCGACTCAACGCCGCACCGGCCGTCGCCGCCGGCGGGGGCCTTCTCGTGGCGGACGACGACCTGACCGCAGCCTGGCTGCGCACGCACCTGCTGCCGCTGCTCGTGGGTCCCGACGCGGCGGGGCTGCGTGCGCGCATGGGGGCCGCGGCGGCGTCGGTCGGCGTGCGCGATGCGGCGGCACGACTCGCCGACCTCGTCGAGGCGCACCTGCCTCCCGTCTTGAGGGTCGGCTCGTGACCGCCGCGATCCCCGCGATCGTCGACCTCGGGCGCACGCACCTGATCGGCGTCGGCGGAGCGGGCATGTCAGCCATCGCGGGTCTGCTCGCGGCCCGTGGTGTCCCGGTCAGCGGTTCGGACGCGAAGGACTCGGCGGTGCTCGGCCGGCTCCGTGCCGCCGGGGTCCGGGTGTGGGTCGGCCACGACGCGGCGCACGTCGACGCCGTCGACACCGTGGTGGTGTCGACTGCGGTCCGGGAGTCGAACCCGGAGCTCGCACGGGCCAGGGCGGCCGGGCTGCGCGTCCTGCACCGCTCGCAGGCGCTGGCGGCGCTCATGGTCGGCTACGACGCGATCGCGGTCGCGGGCGCGCACGGCAAGACCACGACGTCGGCCATGATCGCGACCGCGCTGGTGCAGGGGGGAGCGGACCCGTCCTTTGCGATCGGCGGCACGGTCCTGTCCGACGACGGCCCTCTCGGCGGCAGCCGCAGCGGCGCTGGCCGAGCGTTCGTCGCCGAGGCGGACGAGTCGGACGGCTCGTTCCTCAACTACGCGCCGACAGTCGCCGTCGTCACCAACGTCGAACCCGATCATCTTGACCACTACGGGACCCGCGCGGCGTTCGACGACGCGTTCGTGGCGTTCACCGGTCGCATCAGGCCCGGCGGCCTGCTGGTGGTGTGCGCGGACGACGACGGCGCCCGCCGGCTCGTGGCGCGCACGAGCGCCGACCTGGCCGCCCGGTCGGTGCAGGTCGTGACCTACGGCACGCGCAAGGACGCGGACGTGGTCGTCGGACCGCTCGACGCGGCCGACGGCGCCTGGGTCGTGCGGCTCACGACGAGGCTGGCGGAGCTCGGTGGCACCGAGCTGCGGCTCGCGGTGCCGGGAGCCCACAACGCGCTCGACGCGGCCGCGGCCTACGTCGCGGCGCGCCACGTCGGGCTGTCGGTCGATGCGGCGACGGCAGGGCTCGCGGCGTTCCGCGGGACGGGGCGGCGGTTCGAGGCGCGCGGCACCGCGGACGGCGTCCGCGTCGTCGACGACTACGCCCACCATCCGACCGAGGTCGCCGCGCTGCTGCGGGCTGCGCGGAGCGTCGCCGGGACCGGGAACGTGCTCGTGCTCTTCCAGCCCCACCTCTTTTCGCGCACGCGGACGTTCGCGACCGAGTTCGGTGCGGCGCTCGACCTCGCCGACTCAGTCGTCGTCACCGACGTGTACGCGGCACGCGAGGACCCTGACCCCACGGTCACGGGTGCGCTCGTCGTCGACCGCGTCCCGACGCCGGGCAAGGCGCGTTTCATCGGCGACCGGCACGCGGCGGCCGCAGCGCTCACCGCCGCGGCGCGCCCGGGCGACCTGCTCCTGACGGTTGGTGCCGGCGACGTGACCGAGCTCGCGCCAGAGATCCTGGCGGCGCTGGCCGCGCGCGGGACGGGCCGGGCGTGAGTCCGTCGCGCCCCCGGCAGCCGTTGCCGGGACGTCCTGCTCGACCGCGGCCGGCACCGCCACGTGCAGCCCCGCCCGCCGCCGACACGCCCAGCACCGCACCGACGCCTGCAGCGGCCGGACGCGTCCCGCCGCCGGCCGTCACACCGTTGCGCGTCCCGAAGGGCAGCAGCGAGGCGGCACCGAGGACGGGAGCGACGCCGTCAGCCGGTCGTTCGACGCCTGCCACCGGGCACCGCAAGGCTGTCGCGAACGCACGCGGTGCTGCCCGCGGGGCAGGCCCGGGCCGGGACGTCGCCGCGCTGCTCGAGCCGTCGGTCACGACGTACGCGGCCGGACGCG
>NZ_DASUIR010000173.1:0-18802 GCF_036279715.1 Cellulomonas sp.
CGAGCCGGGCCCAGCCCTGGGGATCCCTCGTGCACGGAGATCTGCTCGGTGCCCTCGAGCACACCGAGGTGGCGGCGGATCGCGGCGGGAGTCAGGTCGAGCTCGTGCGCGATATCGGCGGCCGAGACGGGTCCGTCGGCGGCGATGAGCTGCAGGACGCGGAGGCGAGTCCCGGCTTCGGACTCGCCGGAGTCGGGCGCGCCGGAGCTGGTCGGGCGCACGTCGGGCAGCGTCACGCTCATGCACACCTCCTGCTGGATCCGGTGGTCCGCCGCTCGCCCGGTCGGGGCGCTCGTTATCGGAAGGGCGCGCAGACGCGCCCGCTCGATATTGACAACATCCTTGTGTCGCAATTCGTTCCGCGCAACCAAGGTGACCCTCACCAGAGAGGTCAACAGGAACCAGGCTCATGGGGAGGGCGCCTAGACTCGCGACCGTGCCCGACTCCCCCGCCGTCGAGATCCGTGGCCTGGTCAAGCGCTATGACGGTCGCGCCGTCGTCGACGGGCTCGATCTCGTCGCCGACGCCGGGCGCATCACCGCGGTCCTCGGACCGAACGGCGCCGGCAAGACCACGACCATCGAGTGCTGCGAAGGCCTGCGGGTGCCGGACGGCGGCACCGTCCGCGTCCTGGGCCTCGACCCGCGCTCCGACGCACGCGCGCTCAGCCCCCGCGTCGGGGTCATGCTCCAGGACGGCGGTCTGCCGACGGGGGTCCGCGCGCTCGAGATGCTGCAGCATGTCGCGACGATGTACGCCCACCCCCGTGACGTGACGGACCTGACGGACCGGCTCGGGCTGGCGTCGTTCGCTCGCTCGACCGTCAGGCGACTCTCGGGCGGGCAGCGCCAGCGTCTCGCGCTCGCGATCGCGCTCGTCGGGCGGCCCGAGCTCGTCTTCCTCGACGAGCCGAGCGCCGGGATGGACCCGCAGTCGCGGCACGCGGTGTGGGACCTCGTCCGCGAGCTGCGCGACGAGGGTGTCGCGATCGTGCTGACGACCCACCTCATGGACGAGGCGGAGTCGCTGGCCGACCGCGTCGTCGTCGTCGACCACGGTGCCGTGATCGCCCAGGGGACGGTCGCCGAGCTGGTCGCGGCCGACGACGACCGCGCGCTGCACTTCAGTGCCGTCGAGGGTCTGGATCTCGGCGCGATCCGCGCACGCCTCAACGCCGCGGTCCCCGCCGGCGGCCTGCCTCACCCGGTGTCGGTGAGCGTCACCGAGGAGTCCCCCGGCGAGTACGTCGCGACCGGGCACGTCGACCCTGGCGTCGTCGCGGCCTTGGCCGCATGGTGCGCTGAGGGCGACGTCCTCGCGACGCGGATCTGGGTCGGACGTCGCACGCTCGAGGACGTCTTCCTCGACCTCACCGGACGGAGTCTTCGATGAGCACGCTGACGGCAGCCTCACCCGCACCGGCGGCCGCGGCCCCCTGGCGTCGGGTCGTCTCGCAGGGTGCGTTCGAGACCCGGATGATCCTGCGCAACGGCGAACAGCTCCTGGTGACGATCTTCCTGCCTGTCCTGGTGCTCGTCGGGCTCGCCCGCAGCGGTGTCGTCGAGCTCGCCACCGACGGCGCGGCGCGCATCGACGTGGTCACGCCCGGGGTCCTCGCGCTCGCGGTGATGAGCACGGCCTTCACGTCCCAGGCGATCGCGACGTCGTTCGACCGGCGCAACGGCGTGCTGCGCCTGCTCGCCACCACGCCGCTCGGCCGCCGCGGGCTGCTTGCCGGGAAGTTCCTCGCGGTCGCCGCGGTCGAGGCCGTCCAGGTCGTCGTCGTCGGCGGCACCGGCCTCGCCCTGGGGTGGCGACCCGTCGCGGCCGGCATCCCGCTCGCCCTCGTCGCGCTCGTGCTCGGCACCGCAGCGTTCATCTCGCTGGCGCTCCTCGTCGCCGGGACGCTGCGCGCGGAGGCGGTCCTCGCCGGCGCGAACCTCCTGCTCGTCCTCCTCGCGGTCGGCAGCGGCGTGGTCGTGCCGGCCTCCCAGCTTCCCGGCCCGCTCGAGCACGTCGCCCGGCTGCTGCCCTCGGGCGCACTCGGCGAGGCGCTGCGCGGGGCGCTGCTGCACGGCGCGCTCCCGGCATGGTCCGTGGGCGTGCTGCTGGTGTGGACGGCGGTGTTGGCCTGGGCGGCCGCCCGACTGTTCCGGTGGCACTGACCGTCGTCGGCGCTGGCTCACGGTGGCACCGGCGCCCGGGCGCCGGCCCTACGCTGGCCCCGTGAGCACCACGTCAGTGACCGAGCCCCCGACCGATCGTCTCGACCGCCGGCGGCGTTGGACCCGCAGGGCGCTGCTGGTGAACGTCGTCGCCCAGGGCGTCCTCGTCGTGACGGGCGGCGCCGTCCGCCTCACCGGCTCAGGCCTCGGGTGCTCGACGTGGCCGCAGTGCGAACCCGGGTCGTTCACCCCCGCGATCCACCAGGCGACGTCGATCCACCCGTTCATCGAGTTCGGCAACCGCACCCTGACGGGGTTCCTTGCCGCCATCGCGCTGACAGTCGCCGTGCTCGTCTGGACCGACCGCTCGCGCTCGCGGTCCTACCGGCTGCTCGGCCTCGCCCCGGTCCTCGGGGTCGTCGCCCAGGCCGTCATCGGCGGGGTGACGGTCCTGTTCCACCTGAACCCCGCGGTGGTCGGCCTCCACATGCTCGTCTCGCTCGCGCTCGTCGCGGTGTCGACGGTGCTGGTCGTGCGCGAGCGCGTCGGCGACGGCCCCGCACTGCCGGTCGTCGCACCTCGACTGATCAGCCTCGCCCGGCTGCTCACGGTCGTCGCGGTCGCCCTGCTCGCCCTCGGGGTCGTCGTGACCGGGTCGGGCCCGCACGGCGGCGACGACAAGGTGGCCTACCGGTTCGCGGTCGACCCGGTCCTCATCGCCCGCGCGCACGCCGGTGTCGTGTGGCTCTTCGTGGCGGTCCTCGCGGTCGTGCTGGTCGGTCTCTACCGGACGGCCGCACCGAGCCCGACCCGCCGGGCCGGTCTGTGGCTGCTCGCCGTGACGCTGCTGCAAGGTGTCATCGGCTACGTGCAGTACTTCACGGGGCTGCCCGTCGTCCTGGTGGGACTGCACATGCTCGGAGCCGTGCTCCTGACTGCGTCGCTCACCTGGTTCGTGCTGTCGCTGCGCACCCGCGGTGTCGTCGTGCCCGCGACCGCGACGGACTGACCGCCTGCCTGTGCGCGCGGGCGGTCACGCAGGACGCAGTGCGTCCCAGCCTCGCTCGCGTGCTCGCGCCGCCGCGAGGACGCCGACAACCGCCGTCGGGCTGTGCAGCCGACCCGCGAGGACGGCATCCACCGCATCGTCGAGCGGGACCCACACCGGGACCATGTCGGCCTCCTCGTCGAGCCGCACGTGCCGCTCGTCCTCGGGGACCTCGTGCAGACCGCGCGCGAGGAAGACCTCGATCCGCTCGCTCGACCCGCCCGGCGTCGTGTAGAAGTCCACGAGGACATGCCACGTGTCCGCCCGCAGGTCAGCCTCCTCGGCCAGCTCGCGCGCCGCAGCGACCACCGCAGGCTCCCCCGCGACGTCGAGCAGACCCGCGGGCGGCTCCCACAGCTCCGACCGCACGGGGTGCCGGTACTGCGAGACGAGCAGGACCCGGTCCTGCTCGTCGACCGCGATGATCGCGACCGCACCGGGATGGTCGACGTACTCGCGGAGCACCTGCGTCGGGCCGAGGTCCACGACATCGCTCACGATGTCCCAGATCTTGCCCGCGTGGATCAGGGTGTGGTCCGAGAGCGGACGCGCCGCCACCTGGTCGGACGGCGCGTCGCTCATCCTCAGTCCTCCTCGGTACCGCGCCGTGCGAGCGCCGCACCGATCAGACCGATGAACAGCGGGTGCGCGCGGTTCGGCCGGGACTTGAACTCGGGGTGCGCCTGCGTCCCGACGTAGTACGGGTGGGTCTCGCGCGGCAGCTCCACGAACTCCACGAGCGACGAGTCCGGAGAGGTCCCCGAGATGACCATGCCCTCGGCCTCGAGCTTGCCGCGATAGGCGTTGTTGACCTCGTAGCGGTGACGGTGACGCTCCGAGACCATCGTCGCGCCATAGGCCTCGGCCGTGACCGAGCCGGGCGTGAGGATCGCGTCGTACGCACCGAGCCGCATCGTGCCACCGAGGTCGCCACCACCGTCGACGAACGCCAGCTGCTCCGCCATCGTCGCGACGACCGGGTCGGCGGGGTGGTCGTCGAACTCTGACGACGACGCGCCGGTCAGCCCGAGGACGCTCCGCGCGTACTCGATGACCATGCACTGCAGGCCGAGGCAGATCCCCAACGTCGGCACGAGCTGCTCACGGGCCCACCGGAGCGCTCCGAGCTTGCCCTCGATGCCGCGGACCCCGAAGCCACCCGGGACGAGCACGGCGTCGACGCCTTCGAGCGCGAGCCGTGCCCCCTCGGGGGTCTGGCAGTCGTCCGAGGTGACCCAGCGGATGACGACCTTCGCGTCGTGGTGGAAGCCGCCGGCCCGCAGCGCCTCCGTGACCGACAGGTAGGCGTCGGGCAGGTCGATGTACTTGCCGACGAGCGCGACCTCGACGCGGTGCGCAGGCTGGTGCACGCGTCGCAGCAGCTCGTCCCAGTCGGCCCAGTCGACATCACGGAACGGCAGGCCGAGCCGCTGGACGACGTAGGCGTCCAGACCCTCGGAGTGCAGGACGCGCGGGATGTCGTAGATGCTCGGCGAGTCGACGGCCGTCACCACGGCCTCGGAGTCGACGTCGCACATCAGGGCGATCTTGCGCTTGACGGACTCGGGGACCTCCCGGTCGGCCCGGCACACGATCGCGTCGGGCTGGATGCCGATAGAGCGCAGCGCGGCGACCGAGTGCTGCGTCGGCTTGGTCTTGAGCTCACCGCTCGGGCCGATGTACGGGATGAGCGAGACGTGGAGGAAGAACACGTTGTCGCGGCCGAGCTCACGGCGCACCTGACGTGCTGCCTCGAGGAAGGGCTGCGACTCGATGTCGCCGACCGTGCCGCCGATCTCGGTGATGATCACGTCCGGGGCGTCGCCGACAGCCGGGTGTGCCTGCGCGCGCATCCGCGACTTGATCTCGTCGGTGATGTGCGGGATGACCTGGACCGTGTCGCCGAGGAACTCCCCGCGCCGCTCCTTGGCGATGACCTCGGAGTACACCTGCCCGGTCGTCACGTTCGCCGAACCCACGAGGTTCACGTCGAGGAACCGCTCGTAGTGACCGACATCGAGGTCCGTCTCGGCACCGTCCTCGGTCACGAAGACCTCGCCGTGCTGGAACGGGTTCATCGTGCCCGGGTCGACGTTCAGGTACGGATCCAGCTTCTGCATCGCGACCTTCAGGCCACGCGATCGCAGGAGTCGTCCCAGGCTGCTGGCCGACAGGCCCTTGCCCAGAGAGGAGGCAACGCCTCCGGTGACGAAGATGTGCCGGGTCGTATTGTCCGACCGCCCGGGAAGTCGATTTGCTCGGTCTGCCACGGGCTTTCACTCTACCGTACGGCCGCCTGACCCCACCCCGCGGCGCGACGAGTCGGACCTCACAGCATCGAGCGGTAGCGCGCCGTCCACTCGTCGAGCACCTCGGCCTCGTGCGGCAGCGCGGCCCAGCGTCGCCGGCCCGCGGCTGCGAGCGCCGCACGCCGCTCAGGGTCGGAGAGCAGCCCGACGACGGCGTCGGCCAGCGCGCCCGGGTCCCCGACCGGCACGAGCACCCCGGCGTCCGCGACGAGGTCCGGCAGGCCGCCGACCTCGCTCGCCACGATCGGCAGGCCCGCCGCGAGAGCTTCCTGCACGACGAGGGCGCGCGCCTCCCACGCGCTCGGGAGCACGAAGACGTCGGCGGCGGCCATCCACGTCGGCACGTCGCTGCGCGCACCCACGAACCGCACCGGGGTCGCGTCGGCCGCGACCTGCCCGCGCAGGGAAACCAGCAGGTCGGGCCGCCCGCCTCCGACGACGAGCCACGCGACTCCGCGACCGGGGGCACGACCGTGCCGGTCCCGCGCGAGCCTGGCAGCGTCGAGCAGGACATCGAGGTTCTTCTGCGGCGCGATGCGCGAGACCGTGAGCAGCCAGTCGTCGGCCGGGTCGATCCCCAGCTCCTCGGCCAGCCGCGCCCTCGCCGCAGCCCTGTCCAGGGCTGGCGCGTCGGCTGCGGGGGCCGCGACCTCAGCCAGCTCCGCGTGCCGCGCGCCCAGGGACCTCGCCCGCTCGACGAGGTCCCGCGACGCCCCGGTCACGAGGTCCGCGCGCCGCACCTGCACCCGCTCGAGCAGCGTGCGGACGCGGCGCAGCAGGCCCGAGCCCAGGATCGCGTTGTGCCACGAGATGACCACGGGCGGAGCGTCCCGGCCGGAGCATGCGGTCACGGCGAGCGCGACCAGACCCGCCTGGTGCCCCTGGGCGTGCACGACGTCGGCCCCCGAGGCGAGACGCCGCAGCCGGCGCAGCGTCCGCCAGGCATCCACCGGCCGCCGACCAGGCCAGGTCACCTCGACGTGCGCGCCGAGATCGAACCGTGCTGCGGTGACCGCCGCCGTGGCGACGACGACCTGCCAGCCCTCGCCTGTCAGGCCCCGGACGAGGCTCGCAGCGTGCGCGCCGATCCCTCCAGCCGCGGGCCCCACGATCATCAGCACCCGGTGCGACGCGTGCACTGTCGGGTGCTCGACGCGCTCAGCCATCGGTGGACCTGGTCGGCTCGAGCGGTCGCTCGCTGCCGGAGCGCCGACCGGGCGAGAGCAGGCCGGTGAACGTCGAGCGGTCCGCGAGCCAGGTGGCGCCCAGGACGACAGCGACAGCGACACAGGCGCCACCGGCAGCAGCGCCGACCGCCCCCACGACGCCGCTGCCGACCATCGTGAGCACGGTGTCGACGGTCCAGCGTCCGGCGATCGACCCCGCTGCCCCCGCGAGGAGGAGGACTGTCAGGGTTCGTGCGAGCCCGGCCCCGATCCCGGGCCCCCCTGCACGGCGCAGCGCGACGAGCAACGCCGCGCCCCCCACGGTCATCCCGATCGAGGTGCCGATCGCGAGCGCGCTGAGCGTCGCCGGCCCGTCACGGCCGTCCGGGACGGCAAGCCTGCACGCGACGACCGACGCCACGACGACCGTCAACCACCCGAGGCTCGTCGCCAGGACGGCCGCTCGTCCGCGTTCGAGCGCGTACAGCGACCGAGACACGTGGAAGATCAGCCCGAGGCCGAGCAGTCCCGGTGCGACCCAGGTGAGTGCCGGTCCCATCGACGCGACCAGCGTGCGGTCGCCGTCCGCGATCGCCAGGAAGACGTCCACGACGCCGGGGACCGCGGCCACGAGCGCGGCCGCCCCTACCCCGCTCGCGACGAGGACCGCACGCGTCGTGGCTGCGGCCATCCGTGCGTAGCCGTCGCGATCACCCGCCGCCGCGCGCCCGGCCAGTCGGGGGAACGTGCTCGTCGCCAGCGGGACCGCGAGCACCGCGTACGGGAGGAGGTAGACCGACTGGATCACGTTGAGGTACGTCGCATACGTGCCCTCGGTGCCGTAGCTCTTGGCGAGCCGAGCCGCCACGAGGATCGAGACCTGCTGCGCGAGGAGCGCGCCGACACCGGCGACGGCGAGGCCGCCCACCCGCCGCGCGACGCCGGACGGGAACCTCAGGGTCGGGCGCAGCCGGATCCCGGAGCGCCACGTCGGGACGAACAACGGCAGGCTCATCGCTGCGACGCCCGCCGTCGTCCCCCAGGCGAGCCAGGCGAGAGCGGCAGGCGGCAGGTCGCCCACCGCAGAGCCGGACACCGTGAGTCCGGCCCGACCCACCTCCCACCGAAACGCGAGGTAGGCGCTGATGACGACGACGCTCGAGAGCACGGGAGCGAAAGCCGGCCAGAAGAACCGGCGCTGCGCCTGGAGCACTCCGGACAGGACGACGGCGATCCCGTACAGCGGGATCTGCGCGGCGAAGACCACGAGGAACTGAGCGACGAGGTCACGCTCGGCCCCCGCCACGGTGACGAAGGCGCCAGCGACGGGACGTGCCAGAGCGACGAGCGCCACGGCGAGGATGCTGAGCACCAGAAGTGCCCAGCTCAGCACCGCGGAGGCGATGCGGTCGACGTCGCCGCGCAGCCCACGGGCCAACGGGCCCGAGATCACGGGGATGAGCGCGCCAGCGAGCGCACCGCCTGCGGCGACCTCGAACAGCACGTTCGGCAGGGTGTTGGCCACCGAGTAGGCGTCGCCGACCGTCGTGGCACCGGCCGTGTGGACGAACACCATCGTTCGCCCGAAGCCGAGCAGCCTGCTGAAGATCGTGATGACGGAGATCATGACGGCGGCGCCGGCGAGGCCGGCGAACGCCCGCCGCGCGCTGGGGTTCACGTCGCCGGGGTGCACGTCGCTGAGGTTCACGTCGCCGGGCGCCCGGTCGACGCTGCCGGGCGTCGTCCCCACGCGTCGAGCTCCCGCAGACCGGGCGTGGTGGCGATGACCTCGGTGAAGCTCACCTTCTCGCTCGCGAGCGTGAGCCCGATCGCCCAGGCGAGCAGCGCGAGCCTGACCGGTCGGGGTGCGTCGAGCACTGTTGCTGCGCCGAGCGCGGCGCCGAGCGCGTTCGCCCCACCGTCGCCCAGCATGTCGCGCTCGTCGAGGTCGGACTCCAGGCCGGCCATGCAGACCCCCACGATGGCCGCCGCGACGCCCGCGCCCGCGCCACCGGCGACGGCCATGGGTACGGCCGCCAGCCCCGTCGCCTTGAGCGCCCGGCCGGGACGCAGATCGAGGAGGTTCACCAGGTTCGCGCTGGCCGCGACGAGAGCACCGGAGGTCGCGACGTCGAAGAGCCAACCGGCTGCCGAGCGCCGAGAGCCGTCCGGCCCGCGGGTCGGGGTCGCGACGGCGGCAGCGACGAGCGAACCCGCGCCGATGCCCAGCACCTTCAACCCGCCGGTCGTGACATGGCCGCGAGCCAGGGCGCCGAGGTGACCCCGGAGGCCCTTGGTTCGCTCGGCTGCGTCCTCCTCGAGGTCGTCGATCACGCCGAAGACCGCCGCCGTGGTCGTGGCGATCGTGGTCGCGACCGCCCCGCGCACCGACGGCGCGCCGACAGCTCCAGACACGAGCAGCCCCGCGGCCGTGGCCGGCCCGGCGAGGAGGCTCACGGGCTCGCCCCGGTGGTTCGTCCGAGTCCACCGTCGCTGACCGCCGGGAGGCTCGGCGTCGAGCAGCCCTCGCGCGGCGCGGCTCGCCGTCGCGGCCACCACGGCGGTCGTCACTCGGCGAGCGGCACCGATGCTCATCCCTTCGTTCCGGGGGTCGCGCCGACGACCGGCGGGGCGTCAGGCACCACGGGAATCTCCGCGGTCACCTGCGCAGTCCGGTCGACGCCCGGGAGAGCCACGCGCACGGGCATCGTGACCTCGTCCTTGCCGAAACCGTAGTGGCCGTTGACGCCGCCGATACGCGCGTTGAGCGCGAGGGCGACCGACACCTGCCCGGCTATGGTGCCGGTGCCCGACACCGTCGTGAGCGAGCCCGTGAGTGCGGCGTCCGACAGGATGACTCCCGTCAGGTCGCCGTCGAGACGCGGGCCGTCGGCCAGGACGGCACCGTGCGAACGGTCCTGAGCCGCGCGCAGGATCGCCACCCGGGCCGCGGTGGTGGCCTTGTCGACCTGGGCGACCGGAGTCGCCGACGACTCGGCAGCCGTGGTGCGAGGAGCCACGACCACGATCGCGTCGGCGGGGAGGGCCACGGGGTCCGCCAGGGTGATGAGCGGGTTGTCGCCCGAGCTGAGCAGGTCCAGAAGGATCGACGCCGGCTCGGCGAGCGCATCGGGCTTGGCGGCGTCGGACCGCGTCAGACCCTGGGCCAGCGCCTCGGCCAGCTCGGTCTCGACTCCGGCGTCGGCCGCCGGCACCGGGGAGACGTAGTCGGCCAGGTTCTCCACGAGTGCCTGGCGGAAGCTGCTCAGGTTCGGGTCGGTCCATGCGGTCGCGACGGTGACGCGCGCCGAGACGGTCGCGCCTGCCGCGGTGAGCTGAGCCTCGATCGCTGCCTCGTCGTCCTTCGACAGCTCGCCGAGCGCGACGACCGCGACCCGGCGATCCGACAGCGCGCCGGCCAGGAGACCGGGCGCCGCCGCCGCGACATACGCGTTCGCGTCGGACAGCTCCGCGTTCGAGGTGTCCAGCGAGCTGCGCAGCGCGTCCTTCTCGGCCCGCAGCACCTTGACCTGACCGGTGAGCGTGTCGCCGATCGTCTCCTTGAGCGGGCCCGCGCCTAGAGCGATCCCGACGGCGAGCGCGAGGAAGACGGAGATCAACGAGACGATGTGGTAACGGAAGTCGATCACAGCAGAGTCTCTCGGTCGGGTGCGGGCATGGTCCGGCTCATCGCGTGAGGCCGAGGAGCGTGCGGATCCACGAGTACAGGTCGTCGAGGCGGGCGCCGAACAGTCCGAGCAGCGTCTGCCCCGACTGCGTGGCGGCGAGCGCGACCACGAGGGCCAGGAGGCCCGCGAGCGACAGCAGCGTGAGCTGCAGGTTCGAGATGCGGGTGCGGTACAGGCGCGAGACACCCTTGGCATCGACGAGCTTGCCGCCGACGCGCAGCCGGGTCAGGAACGTGCTCGCCATGCCGGAGCGTCCCTTGTCGAGGAACTCGACGAGCGTTGCGTGGGTGCCGACAGCCACGATGAGCTCGGCGCCCTTGTCGTCCGCGAGCAGCATCGCGACGTCCTCGCTCGTCCCCGTGGCCGGGAAGACGACGTGCGGGACGCCCAGCTGCTCGATGCGCGCGAGGCCGGGAGCGCGACCGTCGCGGTACGCGTGCACGACGATCTCGGCACCGCACCTGAGCCCGCGGTCCGAGACCGAGTCCATGTCCCCGACGATGAGGTCTGGAGTCCAGCCGGCTTCCAGGATGGCATCGGCTCCGCCGTCGACACCGATGAGGACGGGCCGGCACTCCCGGATGTACGGCCGCAGAGTGACGAGGTCGTCCTTGTAGTGGTATCCGCGCACGACGATCAGGACGTGCCGACCGTCGATCCGCGTGGTGATGTCGGGCACCCCGACGCCATCGAGGAGCAGGTCACGTTCGCGACGGAGGTAGTCCATGGTGTTGGCCGCGAAGGACTCGAGTTGCACGGACAGACCCGCCCGCGCGTCCTCGATGTTGGAGCGCACGGTCTCCGGGGTCTGAACCACACCCTCGGCGACCAGCTTCTCGCCGTCGTACACCGCACCCTCGTCGATCCGCACGACGTGGGACTCGAGGATCGTCATGACGTCGGGGCCGAGATCGTCGATCAGCGGGATCCCGGCGTGGAGCAGGATCTCCGGCCCGAGGTTCGGGTATCGCCCCGACGTCGATCGAGCCGCGTTGAGGACCGCGATCGGCTTGCACGCGACCAGCGCCTCGGCCGACACGCGGTCCAGGTCGAGGTGGTCGATCACCGCGATGTCGCCAGCGCTCAGCCGCTTGGTCAGCGCCTTCGTTCGCGGGTCGACGCGGGCAGGTCCGGAGACTCCGGGCAGGTCAGGAACGGTGGCGCGTCTGCGCAGGGAAAGCTTCATTGCCGATCATCGTCCCACGCCGGAGAGCTCGAGGAGCTCAGCCGCGTGCGTACGAGCGGCCTCGGAGTCCTCCTGGCCGGACAGCATCCGCGCGAGCTCCCGGACCCGGTCCGGCCCGACGACGGCGCGCACGTCCGACTCGGTGACCACATCGACCCCACCCGCTTGCGACTTCGTGACGACCAGGTGCCGGTCGGCGAACGCGGCCACCTGGGCCAGGTGCGTCACGACAAGCACCTGGGAGTCGAGGGCGAGCATCGCGAGTCGTCGGCCGACCTCGACGGCCGCCTTGCCACCGACGCCGGCGTCGACCTCGTCGAACACGAACGTGCCCGGCCGGTGATCGCCTCCGCCGGGCGCGGTGGCGAGGGCGACCTCGATCGCGAGCATCACGCGTGAGAGCTCGCCTCCGGACGCGCCCTTGCCGAGCGGCCTGGCCGGTGCCCCCGCGTGCGGGACGAGGAGCATCTCGACCCGGTCGAGGCCGTGCGGCCCTGGCGCGTCGGCAGGCTCGACCTCAACTCTCAGCTGCGCCCCGGCCATCGCAAGCCCCGTGAGCTCGGCCGAGACGGTGCTGCCGAGCACCTCGGCCGCCTCGGCACGAGCCCGGGAGACCCGTGCCCCCGCGTCGGCGATCCGTGCCGTCAGCGCATCGCGCTCATCCGCAAGCGCCGCCAACCGCTCGTCGCCGCCGTCGAGCTCGAGCAGGCGTCGTCCCGAGGCGTCGGCCCACGCGAGGACCGCGGTGACGTCAGCGCCGTAGCTGCGCGTCAGCGACGTCAGCTCGGCGCGCCGCCGCTGTGCCGCCTCGAGCCGCGCCGGGTCGGCGGCGAGATCCTGCAGATAACCGGAGAGCTCGATCGCGGCATCGGCCAGCAGGTAGCCGGCCTCGGCCACGCGCGTCGCAAGAGCCGCGAGCGACACGTCATGCGCACCTGCCTGCTCCAGCATCCGGCGCGCCTGCTCGACGGCGGCACTCGCCGCCAGGGCTTCCGGGACGTCGGAGCCGTCGTCCCCGACGAGGGCAGCGTGGGCGCCGCTCGCCGCAGTGCGCAGGTCCTCGGCGTACGACAGCCGCTCGATCTCCGCCCCCAGGACGATGTCCTCGCCCGGTTGAGGGTCGACACGCTCGACCTCGGCGATGCCGAGGCGCAAGAGCTCGGCCTCGCGGGCCCGGTCCTGTGCGCGGTCGGTGAGGGTGGCGAGCTCAGCCAAGACGACCTGCCGCCGGGACCAGGCTTCACGGTACTCAGCCAGGACGAGAGCGTGCGCACCGCCCGCGAAGGCGTCGAGTGCCTCGCGCTGTCGTGACGGTGACCGCAGCCGAGCCTGGTCGGCCTGGCCGTGAACCGTCACGAGGTCGTCGGCGAGCTCGGCGAGCACGCCCTGCGGCACCGACCGACCCCCGAGATGCGCACGCGAGCGTCCCGGGCCGTCGGCGGTGGCCGCTCCGACGGTCCGGACGATGACAAGGCCACCGTCGTCGTCGAGCTGCGCGCCGGCCTCGGACGCCCTGGCCAGCACCGGGGAGTCTCCGGGCACCATGACCCTGCCCTCGACGGCAGCCGAAGTGGCACCGCTCCGGACGGTTGCGGGGTCGGCCTTGCCTCCGAGGAGCAGGTTGAGGCCCGTGAGCACCATGGTCTTGCCCGCGCCGGTCTCGCCCGTCAGCACGGTCAGGCCAGGACCGAGCGTCACGTGGGCACGACCGATGACGCCGAGGTTCTCGATGCGGATCTCCTCGAGCACCTCAGACCTCCCGCTCGACGCTGCGCCAGCTCGACCGTCCGGGCGACCCGCCGCGGCCGCGCCACCCGTCCACGGGCAGCTGGAACTTGAGCACCAGCCGATCAGCGAACGGTGCCTGGGCCAGCCGCGCGAGGCGCACCGGCACGTCGCTGCGTCGGACCTCGACACGCGAGCCGATCGGCAGGTCGACGCGGCGACGCCCGTCACAGATGAGAACGCCATGCGCCGGAGAACGCGGCACGACCTCGAGAGCCAGGACGCTCGACGGCCCGACGACGAGAGGGCGTGCGAACAGGGCATGCGCCGCGACGGGCACGAGGATCATCCCGTCGACGTCGGGCCACACGACGGGGCCGCCCGCCGAGAACGCGTGGGCCGTCGACCCGGTCGACGTGGCCACGACGATCCCGTCGCACCCGAACGTCGACAACGGACGCCCGTCAACCTCGAGCGCGACCTCGACCATGCGCGCCGCATCACCCTTCTCGAGCGTGGCCTCGTTGAGCGCCCAACCGACCACAGGTGTCTCGACCCCCGGCAGGAGGACCCGGACGTCGAGCGTCCCGCGCTCCTCGACCTCGTAGTCGCCGATCGCCAGGCGCTGCACGGCCTCGCCGATGTCTTCTCGCTCGCTCTCGGCGAGGAAGCCGACGTGGCCGAGGTTGACGCCCAGCAACGGCACGCCGAGCCCCCGCGTCAGCTCGGCGGCTCGCAGGATCGTGCCGTCGCCGCCCAGCACGATGGCCAGCTCGAGCTCCCCGACGTTCTCGGCGTGGCTGTCGTCGGTCGCGAGCACCGGGGTGAACCCGGCGCCGTCGAGAGCCTTGACCGCCTCGGCCGTAGCGGCAACCGCCTCCTCGCGGCCGCTGTGGGTCACCACGAGCACGCGCCGAGTCATGACGGAACCCCTTCCGTGCTCTGGACGACGGCTTCGATGCGCGATCGCACCGCTTCCTCCGTATCGGACGTGGAGCCGCGATGCAACCACAGGAAGTACTCGAAGTTCCCGCTGGGCCCCGGCAGCGAGCTCGTCACCACACCCTCGACCACCAGCCCGAGGGCCGCCGCGGCGCGCGCGACAGCCATGACCGCCTCGGCCCGCAGCCGCGCGTCGCGCACGACGCCACCGGACCCGAGCCGATCGCGGCCCACCTCGAACTGAGGCTTGACCATCACGACGAGATCCGCGCCCGGAGCCGCGACCGCAACGAGCGACGGGAGGACGAGCGTCAGGGAGATGAAGGAGAGGTCGGCGACGACAAGTCCGGGCGCGGGTTCTACGGCGCCCGCCTCCAGGTAGCGGACGTTGACGCCCTCCCGAGCATCCACGCGCGAGTCTTCCCGAAGTGCCGCCACAAGCTGCCCGTGCCCGACGTCGACCGCGACCACCCGCGCAGCGCCGCGCCGGAGCAGCACGTCGGTGAACCCACCGGTGCTCGCTCCTGCGTCAAGACACACGCGGCCGTCGACGACGGGACCCTCCGCCCCCCACGCGTCCAGCGCACCAGCCAGCTTGTGCCCGGCGCGCGACGCATACCCGGGGTCGTCGTCGGTCGTCACCGTCACGCTCTGCTCCGCAGCGAGCGGCATCGCGCTGCGCTGGGCCGGCGCCCCGTCGACGGCCACCCGCCCTGCGGCGATGAGCTCGCCGGCGTGCCGCCGGGAGCGCGCCAAGCCGCGCCGAACGAGCTCGGTGTCGAGTCGCGTCGTCACGTGGGCTCAGCCTTCAGTGTCCGCGAGCCGGTCCTGGAGTGCCGCGTGGACCGCGTCGAACACCGCCACATGCTGGGCCAACGGGGCTCCGTCGAGCGTCGCGAGTCGCGTCAGCGCCTCGTCGACGGCGTCGTCTCCGGTCGCGGAGCGGTCCCCGTGAGGAGCCACCGCCGGCACGTTGCCTGCCGGAACGTTGCCGTCGCGCGCGTCCTCGTCCGAACCGTTCACCGGCGTCCTTCCTGCGTCTGCATGGCCAGGCCGAAGCTCGGCGCGGAGACGTCGATCAGCCATGGGCCTGTCACGAGCCCGCATCTCCGCCAGGCCCACGCCCACGCTACCCGGCTGCGACGACGAATCCGTCGCTGTCCACACCGAGCTCGGGCACTGAGGTGGCGTCGATGACATCGCCTGCGTCAACCGCAGCCCAGGCTGCAGCGCACGCCGCCCTGACCACGTCGACGCGAGCCTCGACCCCGGTGCCCGTCGTGCGGGCGAGCTCGAGGCGTCCACCGACGACCCGCGCGCCGGCCTCGCGGCACGTCCACCAGCCCTCGGCACCCCGGGCCGGCTCCGGGTGCGCCACGAGCAGAGACCGCAGGTCGGCGCCGATGTAGTGGGGACGCTCGCCCGGGATCGCCAGCACATCGTCGCGGGCCGAGCTCACTCCGGTCAGGACGTGCAGCCCCGCATAGTCACCTGCGCGCGCGCCGGCCAGATCGGTGTTGAGTCGGTCCCCGATCACCAGCGGCGCACTCCCGCCGACGCGCTCGACCGCCATGCGGTACATGGCAGGCGACGGCTTGCCGGCGCTGTCCGGAACGACACCCGTCGCCGACTGGACGGCCAGGACCAGCGAACCGTTGCCCGGCGCGAATCCACGAGCGGTCGGCAGGCTCCGGTCGAGGTTGCTGGCGACGTGCCAGGCGCCACGCTCGATCGCATACGCGGCTTCCGCCAGCTGAGCCCAGCCCACCTCAGGCGCGAAGCCCTGCACGACGGCGGCCGGCTCCTCGTCCGCAGAGTCCACGATCGTCAGCCCGACAGCGCGCACCGCCGTCCTGAGCCCCGCTCCCCCGACGACGAGCACCTTCGAGCCGCGCGCGAGCCGTGTGATGAGCACCTGCGCGGCGGCCTGGGCCGCCGTCATGACCTCCGACGGCTCAGCGGGGATCCCGAGCTCCGTCAGCTGACCGGCGACCGACTCGGGCTCACGCGACGCGTTGTTCGTGACGAACACGAGCCTCATCCCTCGGGCTCGGGCCTCCGCCAAGCCCTGCGCCGCCCCGTCGATCGGCTTGTGCCCGAGATAGGTCACCCCGTCGAGGTCGACCAGCCCGACGTCGTACCGGTCGGCGAGGGGTATGTCGCTGCCGAGCAGCCCCGCCGTCACGCCTCGTCCTCCCACTCGGTCTCCGTCGCAGTCGCGGCGCCGTAGGACACCCCGCTCGACCTCACGGCCGACGACCCGCCCAGGTCGGCCGGCTCGTCGCCAGAGTCCTCCTCGTCGTCGTTGCCGTCCGCGACGATGTCTGACTCAAGGCCAGCGTCGTCGTCGCCGGTCTGGTCGGCCTGCTGGTCCGACTCGTCCTCCAGATCGAAGGCGACGATGTCGTCCTCGTCCTCGGCGACGTCCCCCGCAGCCTGCGCGAGCTGGTCGGGCGAGAACACCGCGAGCTCGGCCGCAGCGGCTTCCGGGCGCCCCGCAGCCTCGAGGGCTGTGGCGCGAGCCTGGGCGACCCGCGCCGCCACCGGCCCGGTGACGGCCCGGACGGACGGAGAGGCGAGGACTGCTACGGCTGCTTCGGGCTCGCCCAGGTCGAGACGGGCTCCGCTGACCACCATCGCCAGCTCGATCTGGACGTCGGCAGGCAGCTCGGCTGCCTCTGGGCTGTCCGCCAGCGCGAGGGCGCGCTCGGGCCTGCCGAGCCCACGCTCGCAGTCGGCCATCACGGCCAGGTGCTCGGACGACCCGTTGAGCCGCCGAACGGTGCGCAGCTCACGCAAGGCCTCGGCGAAACGACCCGTGCGGTAGGCAGCGAGCCCAGCGGCCTCGCGCACGACGTCCACCCGCCCAGCCCTCTGGACGGCAGCCTGGGCATGCTCGTAGGCCAGCTCGGGGTCGGTGTCGAGCAACCGACCCGCCATCACGAGGTGCAACCCGACGTTCTCGGCGTTCTCCTTGCTCAGCGTTCGCAACCGCGCCCGGACGTCACGGTCCAGGTCCGAGAACAGCACGTCCTCCGGGACCTGAGGTGCTGCCACGCGGTCCGGCTGCGGCGGGCGGCTCGCCCGGACGTCGTCACGCGCCGGTCGCTCGTCACGCGCGGGTCGCTCGTCACGCGAACCGCGGAACGTTGCGGCCCGCTCGGGGCGCTCACCGAACCGCGCGCTGGACCGCTCGTCGCCACGCGGCGCGTACGTGCGCTCGCCGCGGTCGCTCTCTGGGCGCCGGGCCGCTCCAGTGCCGCGATCGGGACGGTCGCCAGCAGCAGCACGGAACGGACGGTCTCCCGATGGCCGGCGGTCACTTGTCGCTGGCCGGCGGTCGTTCGTCGCTGGACGACGGTCGTTCGTCGCCGGACGCTCCGACCGATCTGGACGGTCGAAGTCGGCGCGGCGGTCGGCGCTTGCGGGCCGATCACCGGTGACAGGTCGATCCGGGCGGTCCCCGAACGCCGGGCGCCCACCAGTCGCCGGGCGGAACGGACGGTCACCCGATGCGGGACGCTCGCTGCGGTCACCAAAGGAACGACGCTCACCACTGTCCGGCCGACCCGCACGATCCGGGCGGTCCCCGAAGGAACGGCGATCAGCGCTGGGGCGGTCAGCTGACGCAGGACGGAATCCACGGCCCGCCGGGGGCCGGCTGTCGCCTGACCCGGCGCGCTCCGATCGATCGCCGAAGGTCCGACGCTCGCCACCAGAACGATCAGGCCGATCGCCAGACGCACGGGCTCCGGCGGCCGGCCGATCGGGCCGTCCCTGGTACCCCGAGGATGCGGCCGAGCCTCGCGCCTGGGAGTCCCGACGACGCGAGGCGTCAGCATCGCTGGAGGAACGGCCCGTCGAACGATCATCCCAGCGTGAGCTCGACCGTGACCCATCTCCAGTACGGCCGCTTGAGCGGGCCGCTCCAGTGCCGTTGGCGCGATCGCTGTATCCCCGCTGCTCCGTCCGCGGCGCGAACGTCCGCTCCCCGCTTGCCGAGCGTGCAGCGCTCGTGCGCCCCGCAGCGGCGTCTCTAGACGGCCGAGAACTCGTACCCGCCACGCGTCGTGGACGCGCGCCGCCACTGCTCGCACCTGCCCGGTCGCGCCCCACCGGGTCGCGACCCGTACCGAACCGACCTGCGCCACTGTTGGCCGGACGCGATCCTTGGCCGTCACTGTTCATCTGAAGAGATCCCCTCATCGTTCTGCAACCTCTATGGTCTCATCCCCGCACCGCCCTGTGCGCCGGAGGTGCCCGGGGGGGCGCCCTGAGCGGATCCACGGACCGGCCCCTCAATTCCGCCGCGTCCGCAGCCACGCCACGCGGACAGCTCAACGACGGCCGGCGCGCACCCCGGCCGTCGCGAGCGCGCAACGACGGCCCGGCCCGAATGCCGTGAATTCCGGAAGATCGCCAAAGCAACAAGATCTGGGCATACAGAAAGAGCCACCCCTTGTGGGGTGGCTCTTTCTGAATGATGTCCGGCGGCGACCTACTCTCCCACACCCTGGCGAGTGCAGTACCATCGGCGCTGAGGGGCTTAGCTTCCGGGTTCGGAATGGGAC
>NZ_DASUIR010000174.1:0-7947 GCF_036279715.1 Cellulomonas sp.
GAGGCGTCGGACGAACGTCGGCAGCGAGGGACCTCCGAGGACCGCGTGCTGCGGCGCGGCGCTGTGCAGTGCGCCCCACCGCCACTCGGTCGCGTTCTTGCCGAGCGTCGCGGTGAGCTCGCGCCGCGCCGACACGAGGGCGCGCGTGAGGATCTCGTCGCGCCCCTCGACGACGCCCACGGTCGAGTGGTCGTCCCACCACGGCGAGTCGGGCTGCTCGAGCAGGATCCGGACGACCTCGAGCCAGCGGCCGCCGCCGTCGGGCTCGTAGCCGTCGGGCATCTCGTCCCAGAACGTCAGCCGCAGCAAGGTCTTCCAGACCGCGGCGAAGTACGCGGCCGCGGCCGAGTCCGTCCCCGAGCGTCGGTCCCAGGTGCGCAGCAGCTGCTGGCCGTCGTCGTCGAACGAGTCGGTGAGGTGGACGGCGAGCAGCGCGGGCACCAGGACGTCCGCGTACGGGTTGTGGTCGTCCAGCTGGAGCTTGCCCGCACTCGCCACGTCGAGCCGCGTCCCGGCGGCGATCGCCTGCGTGAGCGAGTCGCGGATGCGCTGGGACCGGTAGCCGTAGTCCCAGTCGGAGGTCAGGAACGGACCGACACCGGCAGGCGTCACGGCCTGGTTCGCCGCGACGATGAACCCCGCCGCCGGGTCCTCGACGGCGGGCAGCTGCGCCGCGTCGACGTACCCCTTCCAGTCGTAGGCGCTGTCCCAGCCCGGTCGCGGCCACGAGCCGTCCGACGGCAGCGGCGCCCCCGCGACGTCGGCCCGCACCGGGATCCGCCCCGGGGCCTGGTAGCCGATGTGGCCGTCCGTCGTGG
Source organism: Cellulomonas sp. (assembly GCF_036279715.1). Taxonomy (GTDB): domain Bacteria; phylum Actinomycetota; class Actinomycetes; order Actinomycetales; family Cellulomonadaceae; genus Cellulomonas_A. The sequence continues at coordinate 819 of NZ_DASUIR010000174.1, forward strand.
CGTACACGATGTTCTGGGACGGCACGTCGAACAGGGCTGCGCTCCGCGCGACATCCGCGGGGGTCGCTGCGACGTCCAGGGCGAGGATCGCGTCCGCGGTGTGGCCCGGGGTCAGGGCGGTCCACTCGAGCGCGACCTCGTAGCGGCCCGCGGGCGAGCCGTCCGGCATGGGGACGGTGCCCACGTCGGCGACCTTGAGGACGTCGGAGACGAGCGGGCCGTGGCTCGTCGAGCGCACGGTCAGCTGGACGTCGGCCGCACCGTTGACCTTGATCGTCTCGGTCCGCGTCGTGAGCGGCACCCGCTTGTCGTCGCGCAGCGACCACCCGTCGCCGACCTTCTCGAGCACGAAGTCGGTCACGTCCGCGCCGAGGTTCGTCAGCCCCCACGCGAGCTGCGCGTTGTGCCCGATGATCACTCCGGGGAGCCCGGCGAAGGAGAAGCCCGCGACGTCGTAGGGACAGGCGGCGGTGACCTCGCGGCAGCTCAGCGCGACCTGCGACCAGATGCCCGGCGCCGAGATCGACAGGTGGGGGTCGTTGGCGAGCAGCGGCTTGCCGGACGCCGTGTGCGCGCCGCTGACCACCCACGAGTTGGAGCCGATGCCCTCGCCCGAGCCGAGCAGGTGCGGGACGGCCGCGAGGGCCGCATCGACCTCGGTCAGGGCCTGCTGCACGCCCGCGTCTGCCAGGTCGAGGGAGGACGACGTGGTGGTCGCGACGGGCGTCTGCACGCTGGCCGCGTCGAGGATGGGGCTGTGCAGGTCCTGCGGGTAGGGCGGGAACAGCTCGTCGACGCGCTGGACGTCATGCACCGCGGAGAACGTCAGCCCGCGTGCGAGCTCCTCGTCGTAGTTGCCGCGCAGGTCCCAGGCCATCGCCTTGAGCCACGCGAGCGAGTCGACCGGACTCCACGGCTCGGGCTGCGCGACGTCGACCTGCAGCCCGAGGATCGTGTACTCGACGGCGAGCGACGACGGGTCCCGCTGGGCGAGGTAGGCGTTCACGCCGTCCGCGTAGGCCTGCAGGATGTCGCGCGTGGCCGGCGCGAGCAACGGCAGCTCCTGCTCGGCCACCCGGCGCCACCCGAGCGTGCGGATGACCTTGTCGGCCTCGAGCGCGTCCGCGTTCTGGCCGACGAGCTCGGACAGCCGGCCCGCGGTGACGTGGCGGCGGTAGTCCATCTCGAAGAAGCGGTCCTGCGCGTGCACGTAGCCCTGTGCGCGGAAGAGGTCCGCGGAGCTGTCGGCTGTGATGTGCGCGACGCCGCGGGCGTCCCGCGTGACCGTGACCGCGGCACCGAGGCCCGGCAGCTCGACCGATCCCGTGACCTGGGGCAGCGGCCGCCGGATCACGGCGAAGGTCAGGACCGTGACCCCCACGAGGACGACCACGAGCAGCGCGGCGACGACCACGAGCGACAGACGGACAGCACGACGACGAGGCACGTTGGGAGGGTAGCCCGAACGGGCGCAGCCCACCCGGCTTGCGCACGCGAGTAACATTGGCACTCGGACCTGGAGAGTGCTAGCACGGCCCCCTGCCACGGGGACCCGGCGGCGCCGCTCCGCTCGACGTCACGGGAGACCTCAGTGCCCATCTACGCCTACACCTGCACCGTCTGCGGCCACAGCTTCGACATCCAGCAGTCGTTCACCGACTCCTCGCTGACGGTGTGCCCGGTGTGCGACGGGCTGCTGCGCAAGGTGTTCTCGCCCGTCGGCGTCGTGTTCAAGGGGTCGGGCTTCTACCGCAACGACTCGCGCTCGAAGTCGAAGTCGACGGTGTCGGCGGGGACGTCGTCCTCGAGCTCGACGCCCGCCGCGTCGTCGGGCGACTCCTCACCTGCACCGACGACAGCCGCCCCGGCGAAGGCTGCGGCCGGCGCGCCGTCGAGCTCCTCGGCCAGCTCCTCGAGCTCCACCTCCACCGCGTCGAGCTGACGCACCCCCAGCCCGACCTCGCACGACGGCGGCCCGCGCGCGCTGCCGTCGCGCCACGGCGGTGAACCGTGACACCTAGCGTCGCGGCGTGCGCTCCCACCACGACCTCGAGCTTCGCGGCACGCCCATCGACCGCGGCTCCGGTCACCGGCCCATGCCTCCTCTGCGCGTGCTGCTCTGGCGCGCCCGCCTCCCGGTGGCGGCCCTGCTGCTCGGCCTCGCGTGCGCCGTCGTCGTCGGCGAGCTGCACCCCCCACCCGCCCAGACGTCTCCCGTGCCCGTCGCGTCGCACCCGCTGACCGCTGGGCACGTCCTCGTCGCGTCCGACCTCCGGCTGTCCGACATGCCGAGTGGCCTTGTGCCGTCCGGCGCGCCGACGGCGGCCGAGCCGCTCGTCGGAGCGGTGCTCGCGATCGGGGCGCCTGCCGGTCTCCCGATCGTCGACGATCTCCTGGTGCACGACCTCGTCACGGGTCCTCCCGGCACCGTCGTGGCGGCCGTGCGGCTCGCGGATCCGGCGGTTGCCGCCCTCCTTGCGACGGGGATGCGCGTCGACGTCCTCGCGGCGACCGACGACGGCGGGACGGGACGAGCGCTCGCGCGCGGCGCGCTGGTCCTCGCGCCACCCGGACGTACGGGTCACGAGGCCGAGGACACCGCGCCGCCCGTCCTGCTCGCCGTCACGCCCGCCGAGGCAGCGGCTCTCGCTGGTGCTGGCCCGTCGGCCCTGCTGAGTGCGGTCATCGTGGAATGATTCGGGCGTCATCACCGTCACTTGGGGGAGCGCCATGAAGAACATTCTCAATGGATTCAAGGACTTCGTCTCTCGGGGCAACGCGATCGACCTCGCTGTCGCCGTCGTTCTCGGTGCTGCGTTCGGCGCCGTCGTCACAGCCATCGTCACCGGCATCGTCACCCCGCTGATCGCGGCGATCTTCGGTCAGCCCGATCTCACCAAGGTCGGAAACTTCACGCTCAACCAGGCGGACTTCTCGATCGGACTGGTCCTCGATGGTCTCCTGAAGTTCCTGCTCATCGCGGCGGCCGTGTATTTCCTCATCGTTCTCCCGATGAATACCCTGGCCGCGCGCCGAAAGAAGGGTCTTGTCGAGGAGCCTTCCGCTCCGTCCGAGAACATCCTGCTGCTGCAGGAGATCCGCGACCTGCTCGCCGGGCAGTCGAGCGCAGCGATCCGCAACGACGCCACCCCCGGGACCGGCCCGGGTTCGGCCCCGGTGGTCTGAGACCCTCGGCCAGAAGCTCCACAGCCAGACTCTCCACAGCGACGCCCACGGTCATTGCGGACCGTGGGCGTCACTGCGTGCACGGCGTCGACGTCACCAGTGCGGGGGGACGTCCCGGAGCAGTCGCTCGTCGTTCGAGTCGGACCCCTCGTGCCAGCCCGTGTCGGAGTCGTCCGCGCTGCGGTCGGGGATGAGCGGGGAGTCGTCGATCACGCGCGGCACGGCGGGTTTCACCGTCGCCCCGGGCGTGGCCGCGCTCACCGGGGGCGGTTCGCTCGAAGCGATCGGGGTCGTGGGGTCAGTCGGAACGGTCACCGCTCCATGATCCCACCGCAGCGCCCGGTGGTCCGGACCGGCCGGGACGACCGACAGTCGCTCAGCGAGTCGCTCAGCGGGTCACTCGGCGGACCGCGGCGGCCACGACCGCGTCGACCCGCGAGCTGCGACGCGTCATCCCGAGCTCCTCGCGCGCGCGGGCGGCGAGCTCCTCGCGGCTGCGCTCCACGCCGTCGGACGTGATCCAGGTGATGATCTCGTCGAGCTCGTCGTCGCTGTAGGCGCTGACCGGAAGCCCGGACCGCACGTGCGGTCGGGGGCCGGCCGGCACGGCCAGGGTCGGCTGCTCGGCGTGCAGCACGGGGTCGCCCGACGGGGCATGCGGCGTGGGCCTGAGCGCGGCATCCGGCACGGTCTCCGGCGCAGCGTCTGGTGTGGTGTTCGGCACGGCGTGCAGCTCGACGACGTCCACCGCGGCCTGCGGGACCGAGTCGATGATCGGCGCAGGCACCGGCACCGCAGCGGCCTTCGGCACGAGCGGCTCGGCGACCTGGGCGACCGGGGCCAGCACTCCGATCCCGTCGATCGGGGTCTCGATCGCGACCGGCAGCAGGTCGTCGTCACTCACCGTCGGGGTGACGACGAGGGGCGCGACCGCCCGCGGCGTCGTGAGCATCGCGGCGTGCACAGCGCGTCGGATCCGGTCCACCTCGGCCTGGGGGTCGAGGAACGCGGCCGCAGACCACACCCGCACGACGCTCCAGCCGAGACGGTCGAGGCGATCGGCGACCTGGCGGTCGCGGACGCGGATGCTCGGTTCCGAGACGTACGCGTCGTCGTCGGTCAGGACGGCGACCACGAGTCGGCCAGGGAGGTCCGGGTGGCCCACGGCGAGCGGGATGCGTGTGCCTCCCGGCAGTCCGTGGTCGACCTCGACGACGAGCCCGTGGCGCCACAGCCGCTCGGCCAGGTCGACGACGAGACGATCGGGCTCCGGGTGGTCGGCGGCCGCAACCGTGGGCTCGCCGGCGACGGTCTCGGCCGGCACGTCGTCCGCACGTACCTCGACGGAATCCATGTCGGGACCTGCCACGACGTCCGCACCGTCGATGCCTGTCCCGACGTCGTCCCCCGCGTCGTCGACCATCAGCGGCTCGGGAACGGCCGGCGCAGGCACAGCGACCCTCGCCAGGGCGTCAGCCGTCGCACCCTGCCCGCGGCGCTCGGCGAAGGCCAGCAGGTCCGCGAGCAGCCGCGCGCCGGGGCCGCGCAGACGTGCGGGGTCGAGGTCCGTCGCGCTGAAGCTCGCGACCATGTCGAGACGGTGCCGGGTCGCTCCGAGCGCGTCGAGCAGGCGGGCGTCGCCACCGGGATCGCCGATCGGGCCGAACCGGTGCAGCACCCGACCGTGCGGCGTGCGCCCGTAGCCCAGGGTGAAGATGACGGCATCGCGGCGGAGGCCCGCGACACCCGTGAGGTCGGCGACGACGAACGGCTCGACGCGGCCTGAGTCGAAGAACACCGCGAGGCTCGGGTTGGCACGCACCTCGGCGAGCACGGCCTCGCGCACGAGGTCGGCATGCACGATCGACGGCGTGAGCACGGCGAGCGACTCGTCCGGGCGGGTGAGCGCGTGCGTCAGGACGAGCTCGACGACGTGCTCGACCTCGGCGCGCGGTCCCTCGACGGTCCCGCTCGTGGCGTCGGGCATGCCCGTGCCGTCGACGACGTCGAGGCGCACGAGCGGCGAGTTCTCGGGCAGCGGCGTCGGGCTCAGGACACCCTCGTAGCCGTGCGCCGCGAGGAACGCGGTGAGGTACGGGTCGCGGCGGGACGCGTCGGCGCGCAGCGCGACCACGGGCAGGACGTCGGCGAGGTCACGCACGGCGGTCCCGGACGCGCAGCGCGCATCGCCGACGACGACGACCTGCCGGCCGCGGGCGATGACCGCGACCGCCACCTCGACGGGCAGCTGGGCGGCCGCGTCGATGACGACGAGGTCGACCGTGCGCGACGCGGGCAGCAGCTGCGGCACCAGCATCGGTGAGGCAGCGAGCACGGGTCGCAGGCGCCGGGTGACGTCGGGGTACCGGGCGACCGTCTCGCGGACGCTCGTCATGCGGTCCTCGACGAGCTCGCCGAACAGCGCCTCGGCCTGGTCGCGGTGCACGCGCAGGGCCGTGCCGATGTGCCCGACGACGGCGTTGCGCACGGGCGTCGACAGGCTCGCCACGTGCTCACGGTCGAGTGCGGCGTACTCGGCGGACAGCCGGCCGAGCGTCGCACCGTCGTATCCCGCCAGGGCCGGGTCGGCCGTGAGGATCTGCTCGAACACGGTGCTCCACCAGGCCAGGTCGAGCTCGGCACCGACCAGCTCGGCCCCGACCCGGCGCTGCGCGAGGTCGGCGAGGAGGTCACCCAGGCCTGCGGCGGTCAGGGAGCGCTCGAGGGTGGTCCGCGCGGGCAGCTTCTCGAGCGCGGCGCGGTCGGTGACCAGCCGGGCGAGCCGGGCGGTGAGCTCGGGCAGGGGCACGTCGAACAGGCCGGCTCCCCCGGGCGTGCCGGTGAGCGCCGCGTCGAGCTCGCCGAGGTCGGCGCTCAGCTCGCGGTACTCGTCCTCGATCGTGGCGAGCCCCTCGGGCAGCTGCGGCCAGCCACCCGCCGGGCAGTGCGCCTGCCAGATCTGGCGCTGCGTCTGCACCTCGATGAGCGCGGTGTGCAGGTCGGCGACCGGGCGACCCGGGCGGACCATGTCCTTGGCCTGCTTGCGCAGGCGGCGCCGCAGCCAGAAGCCCATGGGCAGGTCGTGCTGCTCGCGCCACTCCTTGGTGCCCGTCGCAGCGACGAGGTCGGCAGCCGTCCGCTCGAAGATCATCGGCTGGAACAGGTCGAGCGCGCCGCGGATGCCGCCGAGCATGACGAGCTGCTCACCCCACGCGGCGACCGTCGTGGCGGGGACCAGGCCGGTCGCTGCAGAGACCTCGGCGATCCGCTCGCTGAGGCGCGGCAGCCCGTCGCCGAGCACCCGGCCGAGCGTCTGGAGAGCGCTCTGGGCGGCCGCGTCGGTCAGCAGGTCGGCGCCGAACCAGGGCGTGTCCGACGACTGCAGCGTGAATGCGTCGAGCTCGCAGGCGCGGACCAGGTCGGCAGCGAGCGCGGTGCGGCGCTCCGCGTCGAGCACACGCGCGACATCGACGCTGAGCCGGACGGTCGTGCGCGGTGCGGGACGAGCCGCGGTGAGCCGCGCGAGCGCCTGCAGCGCGTCATAGGCGGAGACCCCCCACGGCGTGCGCTCGGCGTGCAGGCCCTCGACGTAGGCGCGCAGCTGGTCACGGTGCTTGACGAGGTCCCGGCGCACGGCGTCGACGCGCGCGCGCTCGGGCGCCCGCACCTCGAGCGTCATCGCGCCGAGCAGCCGACGACCCACGGCGGTGCGCCAGCCGGCCTCGGGCGCCACATCGAGCAGGAGGTCGTCGAGTCCCAGTCGCTCGAGCCGCGCCTTGAGGGCGGACGACGCCCTCCGGTGCCCGGGGACGTACAGGACGGTGCGTCCGGAGGCAGCCGCGTCGGCCACGACGGCCGCGAGCATGCCGGTGACGTCGCTCCCGGTCGGCGCGTCGACGAACAGGTGCTCACCGGTCGCGAGCACGTCGAGGACGTGCTGCTG
>NZ_DASUIR010000175.1:0-2235 GCF_036279715.1 Cellulomonas sp.
GCACCCGGAACGGCGAGCACGACACGTAGTCGAGCCCGACCTCGTCGAAGAAGTGCACCGACTCCGGGTCGCCGCCGTGCTCGCCACACACACCGATCGTCAGGTCGGGCCGTGCGGCCCGGCCCTCCTCGACGGCGATGCGGACCAGCCGGCCGACGCCGGTCTGGTCGATCGTCTCGAACGGCGACACGGCGATGACGCCCAGGTCCGTGTACTCGGCGAAGAACGCGCTCTCCACGTCGTCACGCGAGAAGCCCCAGGTGGTCTGGGTCAGGTCGTTGGTGCCGAACGAGAAGAACTCGGCCTCGCCCGCCATCCGGCCGGCCGTGAGGGCCGCGCGCGGCAGCTCGATCATCGCTCCGATGGCGATGTCCAGCTCGACGCCCTCGGCCTTCGCGACCTCGGCCAGGATCGCCTCGGCCTCGTCGCGCACGAGGCGCAGCTCCATGACCGACGCAGCGAGCGGCACCATGATCTCCGCGCGCGGGTGGCCGCCTTCCTTGAGCCGGGTCGCGTGGGCCTCGGCGATGGCGCGGATCTGCAAGGCGAACAGCCCGGGCACGACGAGCCCGAGCCGCACGCCGCGCAGGCCGAGCATCGGGTTGGCCTCGTGCATGCGCTCGACCGCCGCCAGCAGCTGGACGTCGTGGTCGAACTCCTCCTGCGTCTCCTTCAGCTCACCGCGCTCGCGCCGGTCGGTCGCGAGCGCGACGCGGACGGACAGTGCGGTGAGGTCGGGGAGGAACTCGTGCAGCGGGGGGTCGATGAGCCGGATCGTCGTCGGCAGCCCGTCCATCTCGCGGAGGATGTCGATGAAGTCCGCACGCTGCAACGGGAGCAGCGCGTCGAGGGCGGCCTGGCGTTCGTCGTCCTCCCGGGCGAGGACGACGCGCTCGATGAGCACGCGGCGGTCGCCGAGGAACATGTGCTCGGTGCGGCACAGGCCGATCCCCTGCGCGCCCCAGACCCGTGCGCGGTGCGCGTCGTCGGCCGTGTCGGCGTTGGCGTGCACGTCGAGCCGGCGCACGCTGTCCGCGTGCTTGAGGATCCTGTCGACGGCACGGACGAGCACGATCGTGTCCTCGTCGTCGGTGTGCTCGAGCGCTGCGTCGAGCCCCTCCTCGAGGTACTGGACGACGGGCGACGGCACGACGGGAACCGACCCGAGGAACACCTCGCCGGTCGAGCCGTCGATGGCGACGACCTCGCCCTCCTTCAGGACGCGCTTGCCGACGTGGACCGTGCGACCGACCGCGTCGACGTCGAGCGCCTCGGCGCCCACGACGCAGGTCGTGCCCATGCCACGCGCGACGACCGCCGCGTGCGAGGTCTTCCCGCCACGTGACGTGAGGACCCCGACGGCCGCGATCATGCCGCCCAGGTCGTCCGGGTTGGTCTCGCGGCGGACGAGGATGACGTCCTTGCCCTCGGCCGCCCACGCCTGTGCGGTCTTCGAGTCGAACACGATCTGCCCGACGGCGGCCCCCGGCGACGCGGCCATGCCCGTGGCGAGCAGGGTGCGCGACGCCGCGGCGTCGAACTGCGGGAACATCAGGTTGCTGAGCTGCTGACCGGTCACGCGTTCGAGCGCCTCGTCCATGGTGATGAGGTGCTCGTCGACGAGCTGGGTCGCGATGCGGAACGCCGCGTTGGCGGTGCGCTTGCCGACGCGCGTCTGCAGCATCCACAGCTTGCCGCGCTCGACCGTGAACTCGATGTCGCACAGGTCGCGGTAGTGCGTCTCGAGCCGGCGCATGGCCTGGCGCAGGTCCGCGAACGACTGCGGGTCGAGCTTCTCAAAGTCCGCGAGGGACAGCGTGTTGCGGATGCCCGCGACGACGTCCTCGCCCTGGGCGTTCGGCAGGTAGTCGCCGTAGTCGCCGACCTTGCCGGTCGCCGGGTCGCGCGTGAAGCACACGCCGGTGCCCGAGTCCGGGCCCAGGTTGCCGAACACCATGCTCACGACGTTCACGGCCGTGCCGAGGTCGTCGGAGATGCGCTCACGACGCCGGTACAGCCGCGCCCGGTCGGTGTTCCACGACTCGAAGATGGCGGTGATCGCGAGGTCGAGCTGCTCGCGCGGGTGCTGCGGGAAGTCACGTCCGGACACATCGCTGACGATCGCCTTGTACTGCTCGACCAGGCCGGTCAGGTCCTCGGCCGTGAGCTCGACGTCGGTCGCCGCGCCGCGCTTGACCTTCAGGGCGTCCAGGGCGTCGGCGAACAGGTCGCCGT
>NZ_DASUIR010000176.1:0-6543 GCF_036279715.1 Cellulomonas sp.
GAGCGCGGGGGCGTCGTTCACGCCGTCGCCGACCATGATCGTCGCGGCGTGCTCACCCTCGGTCCGGATGGCGGCGAGCTTGTCGACCGGGTCGCAGTCGGCCAGCACGGTGTCGACCCCGACGATCCGACCCACGGTGTCGGCGATGTCGGCCCGGTCGCCCGTGACCAGGACCACGCGGCTGACACCGACGTCGCGCAGCGCGCGGACCATCCGCGGCGCGTCGGGCCGGATCGGGTCCTCGAGCAGGAAGGCACCCGCGGGCACGCCGTCGACCGCGATGAACACGGTGAGGGAGCCGTCGAGGTCCGCACGTCGGCGCACCTGGCGCACCCATGCGCCCGGCGTGTCGCCGACGATCCACGTGGCCTTGCCGAGCCGCACGTCGTGGCCGCCGACCCGGCCGCGCAGGCCGTACCCGTGCTCTTCGTGCACGTCGTCGGGCATCTCCAGAGCGAGCTCGCGGCGGGTTGCGGCGGTGACGATCGAGCTGGCGAGGACGTGCGGCGAGACCTGGTCGAGCGAGGCGGCGAGGCGCAGCAGCTCGTCGGCGTCGACATGGTCGCTCGCGGTGACCACGTCGGCGAGTGCCGGCTGACCCTGGGTCAGCGTGCCCGTCTTGTCGAACAGCATCACGCGGCCCGCGGCCAGACGCTCGAGCGCGCCACCGCCCTTGATGACCACTCCGATATGGGCCGCGCGGGACAGCCCGGACACGATGGCGATGGGCGCCGCGAGCAGCAACGGGCACGGCGTCGCCACCACCAGCACAGCGACCGCGCGGACCGGGTCCGCGCTCAACGCCCACGCGGCACCGGCCAGCAGCAGGGTGAGCGGGACGAACACGACAGCGATGCGGTCGGCCGCACGGACGAACGGCGCAGACGACGCCTGCGCCTGCTCGACGAGACGCACCACGCCGGCGTAGGTGGACTCCGCCGCGACCGCGGTGGCCATGAGGTCGAGCGGAGGACCCGCGTTGACGACCCCGCTGCGCACGACGTCGCCGGCGAGCCGCTCAACCGGCAGCGACTCACCAGTGAGCGCGGCCTCGTCCAGGACAGCGCCCGACACGAGCCGGCCGTCGACCGGGACGACCTCCCCTGTGCCCACCAGGAGCAGGTCACCCCGGGCGACGTCGTCGACGGGCACGTCGATGACACCACCAGCGACACGACGACGGGCGCTGCGCGGGGCCCGTTCGACCAGCAGGCTCAGCTCGCGGCGGGCCCGCGCAGACGCCCGCGCGTCGAGCAGCTGGCCTGTGGCCAGCATGACCGTGATCATGGCGCCCGCGAACGGCTCCTTCACCCAGAGGGCACCGGCCAGCGCGAGCAGCGCGATGACGTCGACGCTCGGTTGGTGTCGGCGCACGGCGCTGACGGTCCACGCGATCGAGAAGACGAGACCGAGCAGCGTGCCGCCGATCCACGCCGCGTCCGCCGCCGCGGTCGCGTGCGCCAGCCAGGCCGCTCCGCCGGCCGCGAGCAGCACGGTGGACGCGACGAACAGCAGCAGCTCGACCCGATCACGCCACCACGTCATACGACCATCCTCCGGACGCCTACCGCCCGCCGGAACGGACCGAACGTCCCGAGATCGCTCGACCGAGCCCGGGCGAGCCGGCGCACGTCCTCACCGGTAGGTGCGGCGCACGTTCACCTTGGTCGACGGACCGGTCGGCGCGGGCGAGATCCACGGGCCGGTGCCCTCGGACGGGTCGAGCACCCCGCGCTCGAGCCACCGCACCTTGCCCTCCAGCACGGCGAGGGCCAAGGCACGGTCTCCCGCGTCGGTGCTGCGGCGCAGCTGCCGGAAGAGCTCGTCGACCCGCACCCTCGACTGAGCGCAGAACGCGTCCGCCAGTCCGTACGCGCTCGCGCCGACCGACGCGTCCTGCGCGCGCAGGGACTCGGCGCGCGTGCAGACCGCAGCCATCGCGAAGAGCTCGGCCCCGATGTCGACGATGCGTCCCAGCAGCGCCTGCTTCTGCTCGAGGCCGGTCTGCCACCGCGCCATCGCGGCGAACGTGCGCCGGGCCAGCGCGCGCGACGAGCGTTCGACGTAACGCAGGTGCCGTGCCAGTCGCCCGAACTCGGGGTAGGCGCCGGGCAACGACCCCGTGCCGACGACCAGCTGCGGCAGCCAGCGCGCGTAGAACCCGCTCGCGTGCACGGCCGCCCTCGCCTTGGCGCCGAGGCTCGAGTCCGCCGACGCCAGGTCGCCCGCCGCAGCGAGGTGCGCGTCGACGGCCTCGCGGGCGATCAGGAGACGCATGATCTCCGAGGACCCCTCGAAGATCCGGTTGATGCGCATGTCGCGCAGGAGTCGCTCGACCGGGACGGCCCGCTCACCGCGGGCAGCGAGCGAGTCGGCCGTCTCGTAGCCGCGCCCGCCACGGATCTGCACGAGCTCGTCCGCCACGACGTAGCCCATCTCGCTCGCCCACAGCTTGGCCAACGCCGCCTCGATCCGGATGTCCTTGAGGCCGGCGTCGGCCATGGCCGCAGAGAGCTCGAACACCGACTCGATCGCGAACGTGGTCGCGGCGATGAAGGCGACCTTCTTGCCGACCGCCTCGTGCCGGCCGACCGCCTTGCCCCACTGGACCCGCTCGGTCGACCACTCGCGCGCGATCTTCAGCGACCACTTGGCCGCTCCTGCGCAGATCGCCGGGATGGAGAGCCGACCGCTGTTGAGCGTCGTCAGCGCGATCTTGAGCCCCTGCCCCTCCGCGCCGAGCCGGTTCCCGACCGGGACCCGCACCTGGTCGAACCGCGTGACGCCGTTCTCCATCCCCCGCAGGCCCATGAACGCGTTGCGGTTCTCCACGGCGATGCCGGGTGAGCCCGCCTCCACGACGAACGCGGTGATGCCTCCGCGATGCCCGTCGTGCGGCGCCACCGTGGCCATGACCACGAGCAGCTCGGCGATGGGCCCGTTCGTGGTCCACAGCTTCACGCCGTCGAGCAGATAGGCCGAGCCGTCGTCGACGGGCGTCGCCGTCGAGCCCATGCGCGCGGGGTCCGAGCCGACGTCGGGCTCGGTGAGCAGGAACGCCGAGATGGCACCCGCCGCGCACCGCGGCAGGAACTCCCGCTTCTGCTCCTCGGAGCCGAACATCCGCACCGGCTCGGGCACCCCGATGGACTGGTGCGCGGAGATCAGCGCGCCGATGCTCGGGTGCACCGTGCTGAGGATCATGAGCGCCCGGCCGTAGTAGACGAGCGGCAGCCCGAGTCCGCCGTACTCGCGGGGGATCTTGATCCCGAACGCGCCCAGCGTCGTCAGGCCCTTGATGTACTCGTCGGGGATCCGGTCGTCGCGCTCGATCCGCGCGCCGTCGAGCGTCACGCAGTACGCGGTCAGCTCCGCGAGGAACGCATCCCCGCGCGCCGCGTCCTTCGGGTTCGTCCCGGGGTACGGATGGATCAGAGAGAGGTCGAACGCGCCGAGGTACAACCCCTTGGCGAAGCTGGGGCGGACCCACTCGGTCTCGCGTGCCGCCTCCGCGACCGCGCGCGCGGTGCGCTCGCTCACGTCGTGCGTCGTGGTCTGTACGGGCTGTGCGCTCATCGGGACCCCTTCGCGAGGCCCGCCGGTCGCAGGCCCGTCGCGTGCGGTCGATGCTACGCGCGGGCGGCTTCGACGGCCTGCTCTACGCCGCAGGCACGACCGCGCGGACCGGGTCGAGGGGGTCGAGCGCCCAGCGGATCGTCGAGGTGACGGCTTTCCCCCCAGCGCGCAGCACCGGGTCGAGCGCGGGGACTGCCGGCAGTGCGAGCTCACGCCGGGCCCACACAGGCAGCAGACCGACCCCCGCCGCGGCGATCAGGCCGTACCCCGGCCGGGCCAGCCAGGGCAGCGGCGGGGTGAGCAGGAGGAACCGCGCCACGTCTCGCGCGGGCTCGGTGCTCGCGAGCTCGGGGCGGAACCCCGCCAGGCTCGCGCGCAGCTCCGCGAGCGTCGTCGGCAGGTCCTCGGCGCCCAGCGCGCGCGCGACGACGGCCGCCTGCGCCACGTACTCGTCGCAGCCCGCCCGGTCGAGCGGGCGGCGGCCGAAGATCTGGTGGGCGAGCAGGAAGCTCTCCGCCTCGACGACGTGCACCCAGGTGAGCAGGTGGGCGTCGGACGCCGCGTACGCCACGCCGCTCGGTGTCTCGCCGACCACGCGCTTGTGCACCGCACGCACGATGCGCACCGCGCGCTCCGCGGCCTCGACGGTCCCGAAGGTCGTCGTCGCGATGAACGTCGCGGTGTTCTGAAGCCGGCCCCACGGGTTCGACCGGTATCCGGAGTGGTCGGCGACGGCCTGCATCACCTGCGGGTGCAGCGACTGCAGCAGCAGCGCCCGCACGCCGCCGACAAACATCGACGCGTCGCCGTGCACGCGTCCGATCGGGCTCTCGGGATCGAACCAGCGCGGCCCGGGCGTCCGATGGATCTGGTCGCGGGCGGCGTCGGCCTCGGGGCCCGCGACGCGGCTCAGGAGGGCGTGCGCGAGGGCGGCTCGGGGCTGCGCGAGAAGACTCACCCCCTGATCGTCACACGGCCGGCTGGGACGGACCCGAGGAGGGCCAGCTCGCGACCCGGGTGCCCGTCGCGGCCGAACGGACGATCGCGTCGGCGAGCTCGAGCGCGCGCCGTCCGGCGCGGGCATGCACGGGCGGCTCCTCCCCCGCCCGCAGCGCGGCCAGCAACGCGTCCACGTACCGGTCGAAGGTCGAGTGGAAGCTGCGGGCCTCGTCGTTGAAGTAGCCCGCCTCCCACACCTGAGAGGTCTCGTCGCCGGCGCGGGACAGGACGAGGCGCCTGACCGTGTCCTCGACGACACCGCGGCCGCGCGTCCCGTTGACCTCCAGCTGGTGCGTCCCCGGGTAGGCGTACGACGAGTCGTAGCTGCCGAGCAGCGTGCCCACCGCGCCGTTGGCGAACTCGAGCGCGACGGCGAGCGTCGTGTACGTCCCCGGCACGGTCCGGTCGAACATCTGCGCCATCACCGACGCGATCGGTCCGCACAGGTGCTCGAGCATGTCGAGGCCGTGCACCTGCGTCTCGATGAGGTTCGCGTGCGGCGAGGTGCCGAAGTTGGGCTCGCCCCCGAACCGCCACGTCGCGAAGACGATGTCACCGAGCTCACCGTCGTCGATGGCTCGACGCAGCCGCTGCACCGGCTCCGCGTAGCGGTGGTTGAGGTCGATGGCGAAGAACAGGTCCCTCGAGGCCGCCTCGGCCAGGAGCGTGTCAGCCTGGGCGAGGTCGAACACCAGGGGCTTCTCCACCAGGAGGGGGACGCCGCGCCGGATGAGGTGGAGCGTCGGGGCGAAGTGCGCCTCGTTCGCCAGCGAGACGGTGACCAGGTCCGGCTGCTCGGCGTCGAGCATCGCGTCGACGTCCGTGTACGGGGTCGTGCGGTAGGCCTCGGCCCGCGCCGCGGTCCGCGCGGGGTCGCGCCCGACGACGCCGCACAGCACGGTGTCGGTCCGGTCGGCGAACACGCGCGCGTGCTGCTCCCCCCACCCACCCGTCCCCACGACCGCGACCCGGAGCGGCACGAGCTCGCTCGGGCGCCGAGGAGCGGATGCTGGAGAGAACGTCACAGGCGACATGCGCCTACTGTGCACCCGTCGCGGCACCTGTCGCTCGGGCGAACACGAGGCGTCGCTGCACCTGGTAGCTGACGACGACCAGTGTCGCCTCCGTGAGCACCTTCGCGGCGAGCAGCGGCAGCCCCGTGGCCGAGGCGATTGTCCTGACCGTGGGCGAAGACGAGCCGCCGGTTCGTCAGGAAGTTGGCGGTCGAGCTGATCACGCGCGCGCCCACCACGGACGCGAGCAGGTTCCCGGTGCCGGCGTGCAGTGCGAGCAGGGCCACGGCGTCCAGCGCGAACGCCGCGAGGGAGGACAGGGACAACCGCAGGAGCGGCGCCCAGACCCGGACCGAGTCCACCCCCGGGGACCCCGTCCGATCTCACTTGTAGGACAGGTAACCCACAGGGGCTTGCGATCCTTGACGCGATTTCGCCTGCAACCTACGTTTCCGGATGTCGCTCAACGCCGAGTGACCTCGGAGAAGTAGGACAGGTGGTGAGCTGTGTCAAGCTCCCTCGAGGACCGGGTCCTCGCGTACTTCCATGCCGCCGGCCTGCGGGCGGGCGACGTCGTCCCGTCAGAGCTCGAGCTCGCGTCGGAGCTCAAGGTCGGCCGGCCGGCCCTCCGCGAAGCGCTCGGCGCGCTCGAGGTCATCGGGATCGTCCAGAGTCGCCAGGGCGCCCGCCGGACGCTCGGCACGTTCGACATGGGCGCGGTCATCCGGACGCTGACGATCGGGATCGTCCCCGACCTTCAGTCGCTGCGCTCCCTCCTGGAGGTCCGCCGGGTCCTCGAGGTCGGCTTCTTCCCCCAGGCGGCAGCCAAGCTCACGGTTCAGGACGTCGCCAACCTGCGTTCGCTCACGGACACGATGCAGGAGAAGGCGTCACGGGGCGAGGTCTTCGTCAGTGAGGACCAGGCCTTCCACGCCGCGATCTACGAGCACCTCCA